>CAYMUC010000020.1:0-6252 GCA_964393535.1 uncultured Ilumatobacteraceae bacterium
CCTGCCACGGGATGCGGATCGATGCGCCGCGGTTCGACACGCCGTAGCTGAACTTGTTGTACGGGGCGGTCTCGTGCTTGCCGGTGAGACGATCGGCGATGCCGTCGCCGTAGTTCGACACGTGCAGGTCGACCTTCTTGCCGATGGCCTCACAGGCGGCGATGATCGCCTTGTAGTCCTCGCGCATGGCCTTGGTGGAGAAGTTGGTGTGCGCACCGGCGCCGTTCCAGTCACCCTTTTGGGGCTTGGCGGCGAAGGAGATCACCACTTCGTAGTCCTCGGCGATGCGATGCAGCAGCCAACGAGCGATGTACATGTGGTCGCTCACGGTCAACGCGTCGCCGGGGCCGATCTGGAACTCCCACTGACCGGGCATCACTTCTGCGTTCGTACCCGAGATCAACAGTCCGGCGTCGAGGCAGGCCTGGGTGTGCTCTTCGACGATCTCACGACCGATCACTCGACCAGCGCCTACGCCGCAGTAGTAGGGGCCCTGGGGCTCGGGGTAACCGCCGCCCTCGGGGAAGCCCAGGGGCGTCCCGTCCAGGCGCATCATCGTGTACTCCTGCTCGATGCCGTACCACATCTCGTGCTTGGCGTACTTCTTGGCGGCCTTGGCCAGTGCGGCGCGGGTGTTGGTCTTGTGCGGCTTCATGTCGTGCGCGTTGTACACGTCACACAACACCAACTTGTTGTTGCCACCCCGGATGGGGTCGGGGCACACGAACACGGGCTCCAGCACGCAGTCGGAGTGCTCACCATCGGCCTGGTTGGTCGACGAACCATCGAAGCCCCAGATGGGCATGACGTCGACGCCGTCTTCGAGGATCTTGGTCTTGCTGCGAAGCAGAGGCGTGGGGGCGGTGCCGTCCAGCCAGATGTACTCGGCCTGATATGCCACGGTGTGGGGGTCCTTCCTACTGAGGAAACGAGTGCAGTGAGCACCATGGCAGCGAGCCGTTTCACATGAGTTGCCCGAATGTGAACGCTGTGTGAACCCGGCGACCGCTTCGTGCGCAGTGCCACCGGCGTTAGCCTGCCGCCGTGACCAGGATCCGCGTCGGCATGGCGCAAGTGAACCCCACGGTCGGTGCGCTCGAGGCCAACGTGGCGATCGTCATGGCCATGATCGACGCCGCCGAGGCCGAAGGGTGCGATGTGGTGGTGTTCCCCGAGTTGACCATCACCGGATATCCCCCCGAGGACCTGGTGTTGAAGCCGTCGTTCGTCGCCGCCAACCAGCGTGCCCTCGAAGCCATCGCCGCCCGCTCGGGCGAGTGTGTGGTCGTGGTGGGGTTCGTCGATGCGGACCGCGATCTGTACAACGCTGCCGCCGTCTGCGCCAAGGGTCACCTGCTGGGTGTGGTCCGTAAGCAGTTGCTGCCCAACTACGGCGTGTTCGACGAGGCGCGGTACTTCACCCCGGGTGACGCTCGTGAGCCGGGACCGTTGTTCCGCATCGCCGGGGTGAACGTGGGTGTCAGCATCTGCGAGGACGTGTGGAGCCCCACCGGGCCCATGGCTGTGCAGGCAGCAGGCGGGGCTCAGTTGCATGTGAATCTGAACGGCTCGCCCTTCGAGGTGGGCAAGCAGGATGCACGAGAGCGCATGTTGGCAACGCGAGCCGCTGACGCCAGTTGTGCGCTGGTGTACGTGAACCAGGTGGGTGGGCAAGACGAGTTGGTCTTCGACGGCGGGTCGCTGGTGGTGGACGGTCGAGGTGCACTGGTGGCCCGTGCGCCCCGGTTCGTCGAGCACTTGGCGGTGGTCGACGTCGAGGTGGAACCGGTGTACCGCAAGCGGCTCACCGATCCTCGGGGCCGTCCCACCCGGGATCTGCTCCCGGTGGTGGAGGTGTCACCCCAGTCTCGTGCGGCGGGTACGCCGCGCCACGCCGAGGTGACGACGCCACTGCACCCCGACGCCGAACTGTTCGAAGCGTTGGTGCTGGGTACCCGTGACTACGTGCACAAGAACGGCTTCACCGACGTGGTCATCGGACTGTCGGGTGGAATCGACTCGGCGTTGGTGGCCGCCATTGCCACCGAGGCGTTGGGGGCCGCTCATGTGCACGGGGTCTCCATGCCGTCGCGGTACTCCAGCGAAGGCTCGCGTACCGATGCACACACCCTCGCCGACGCCTTGGGAATCGACCTGCAGACCATCTCCATCGAGCCGGCATTCACGGCCTTGCTCGAGATGTTGCGTACCGATCAGGCCACACCTCTGCCGGGTCTCACCGAGGAGAACCTGCAGTCGCGGTGTCGCGGCGTCACCCTCATGGGTCTGTCGAACGCGCACGGTTGGATGGTGCTGACCACGGGCAACAAGAGCGAGATGGCGGTGGGGTATTTCACGCTGTACGGAGACTCCGTGGGCGGCTACGCCGTCATCAAAGATGTGCTGAAGACGCGGGTGTACGACCTGTGCCGGTATGTGAACGAGCGAGCCGGCCGGTGGGTCATCCCCGAGTCCACGCTGACCAAGCCGCCCTCGGCCGAACTACGACCCGATCAGCGAGACGATCAGAGTCTCCCGCCGTACGACGTGTTGGACGCCCTGCTCGAGGGGTACGTGGACGGCGATCTGACGGCGACCGATCTGGTCGAGGCCGGTCACGACGCCGCCTTGGTGCACCGGGTGGCACGCCTGGTGGACCTCAACGAGTACAAGCGCCGTCAGTGCCCACCCGGGGTGAGGGTCACGGCCAAGGCCTTCGGCAAGGACCGCCGCTTGCCCATCACCAACGGTTTCAGAGAGTCGCCGGCGCCGGGTGCGTGAGGCGTACGAATCGACTGATGCCGGCCACCGTGGCCACCACCATGACCGTGGCCGTGATGGTGGGTAGCCACATACCGGCCTGCTCGTAGAGCAGCGTGGCCACGAGCGAGGCGACCACTCGGCCCAGGGTTCCGGCGCCGATCATGATGCCGAATCCGGCAGCTGGTCGACCGGGGACCAACTCTGTGGAGAGCGAGATGCTGGCGACCATGGCGAACTCGAAGCCGGCGATGAACACCAGCAGTGCCAGAACACCCACGGGAAGCACGCCGCCCCCGATCGCCAGCACGACCGTGGCGGGAATCATGATCGTGGTGCCCCACAACACCGACTTGGCTTTGCCCCAGCGGTCGGTGAAGCGTGCCACCGACAGCGAGGCACCCAACTCGACCACACCCATGGCCAGGACCACTCCCGCCAGCGCGATGGCTCCGAAGCCATGACGATCCTCGAGCCAACTCCCGAAGGTGACCGTCACGGTCTGCGTGGCCGCCATCATGGCGCCCAGAGACACCACCAGGAGCCAGCCGGTGGCGCTGAGACGGGCCCGGGTCCGACCTTCGTGGTGGTGGACCTCGCTGCGCGAGTCGTGGTGGGTATCGGGGCGAACACGTCGGGCGATCACCACCGCCAGAGCCACCATGGCAGCGGCACCGGTGGCGTAGCCCCAACGCCATGACGCTGCGGCGGTGACCAGGCCCATCACTGGCACCCCCACCAACATGGCCAACGCCCAGGACGTCTCGGTGAGTCCGATCACCCGTGCCCGCCGGCCGTAGGGCACGCGATCCGACAACCACCCCACCAGCGACACGTCGAAGAGGATCTTGCACCAACCCAGCGCCAGCAGCGCCACGGCCAGGACTGCCGGATGCCCCCCGGCGCCGGCGATCGCGGCGGCCAACGCCACGCCGAGCAGTCCGCCCACCAGTGCTCGGCGTCGGTCGAGGCGATCCGCCAGGCGTCCGATGGCGGGACCCGCGAGGCCTGCGAGTTCGCTGATCGCCAGCACCAAGCCCAGCGTGGCCAACGACACGTCGAGATCGCTGGCCATGATGGCCAGAAACGGGGGAGCGAACCGGTAGCCGCTGTTGGCGGTGAGCCGGGCGACGGTGAGCGGCCACAGGGCCGAGCGCACCTCGGGTGGATCTCGTGGATCGAGCAGGGAGCGGGCCACGGTCGCCGTCACTCGACCCGCGTGAAGGTCTCGTGATCGAGAAGGTGCCACTCGTCGAGGACCTGCAGGCGTTGCGACGACAGTTCGAGCCACACACCGGCGAGATTGCCCAGGCGCATCCCCCGGCGGTTCACCCGATGGACCACCGACCGGATGGTGCCACTGTGGCTCACCGCCAGCACTGTGCCGCCCGAGTAGTCGCGAGCCAGATCCTGCAGTGCCGCCAGTGCCCGGTCTGCCACGGCCTCGTCGCCCTCGTAGCCCTCGGGTCGGCGAGGTGACTCGATCCACCCAGGCCACGTCTGTTCGATCTCGGCGTGCGTGAGGCCTTGCCAGGGGCCGGCATGGCGCTCCCGAAGTCGGATGTCGTGGTGTTCCACTGCGCCGCCACGGTGTTCGGCGATGATGGCGGCGGTGTGAGCCGCACGCTGAAGATCGGATGCCACCACCGCATCGAGCGAGACCTCGCCCAGGCGTTCCGCCGCTCGACGGGCCTGCTGGCGGCCCAGATCGGTGAGCGGAGGGTCGGCCTGGCCCTGCCAGCGGCCTTGCGCGTTCCACTCGCTCTGGCCGTGGCGCACCAGCAGGATCCGCAGGGAGGTCACGACCACCGAGGGTAGCGGTCACAGTACGATCGCCGTCGTGGCTGTACTTCGACTGTTCGCCAGTGCCCGTGAGGCCGCCGGCACCACCCGCGATGTGGTGCCCGGCGACACCGTGGGTGAGGTGCTCCACGAGGCCTGCCAACGCTATGGGCCGGCCTTCGCCGGGGTGCTCGAGACGTGCCGCGTGTGGGTGAACGGGGACGAGGCGTCGCCTGAGCGTGTCGTGGGGGACAGCGACGAAGTGGCCGTGCTGCCACCGGTGTCGGGAGGATCAGCGTGAGCGATCATCAGCAGTCGGGCGGTGCCGATCCGGCGACGTTGCCCCTGGCCGAGTTACGGGCCGAACGAACACGGCTTCAGCAGGCCGAGGACGCCGTGTCGTACGTGCGGCGACTGGTGCAAGGGCGTCTCGACCTGGTGCGAGCCGAGCAGCGCAAGCGTTCCAGCGGAGAGCACCTCGACCTCGAGCAGGAGTTGGCCGGCATCCTGGCGGGCCAGGTAGGGGGTGGTTCGGCGCGTCCGCCGCGCGCCACCCACATTCCTGAGGATCATCCGCTGATCGCCGATCTGGAGCAACGGTGCGAGCGACTTGGTTTCGACAACCTGGTGGACCTCGCCGACGACGCGCTGCGAACCCTGGAGGCCGAACTCGATTCCTTCGAGCACACCTGCTCGGCCGAGCGGCATGCCCTGTTCGGCCGCATCGATGCGCTCACCGCCGACCTCGTGCGTCGGTATCGCGACGGTGCAGCCAGCGTGGACGGTCTCCTCGATGACTGACGGACCGGCCTGACTGGTGCGGGGGTTCGAACGGGCCGGGAATGCGCCCGGCCATGAGGGCGTTGATCGTCCCGTGCTCAAAGTCGCCGTGCTGTCGTTGCACACGTCGCCGCTCTCCCAACCCGGATCTGGTGATGCCGGTGGCATGAACGTGTACGTGCGCGAGTTGGTGTCGGCGCTTGCGCATGCCGGTCTCGAGTGCACCACCTACACGCGGGCGTGGCGTGAGGACCTGCCCGAGGTGGTGCACGTGGAACCGAACCACCGTGTCGTCCACGTTCCTGCCGGACCCGTCGATCTCGCCAAAGAAGACCTGCTGCAGGTGGTGGATGAGTTCACCGATCGTGTCGCCGAGCGCATCCGTGCCGAAGGTGGCGTGGACGTGATCCACGCCAACTACTGGTTGTCGGGCATCGCGGGTCACCGGTTGAAGCACGAGTTGGGCGTTCCGTTGGTGATGACGTTCCACACCTTCGCACGGGTGAAGGCCGAGGGCGGCGACCCCGAACCGCTCCATCGAGAGCAGACGGAACTGGGCATCTGGGGCTGCACCGACACGGTGTGCGTGAGTTGCACCGAGGAGGAGCGTCAGGTCCGCCGACTCCATGGTGATCCTCCCGGCCGGGTGGAGATCGTGCCGCCCGGAGTGGACCATGCGTTCTTCGCTCCAGGGGATCGGCGAGGGGCCCGGACGGCACTGTGTTGGGGCGACGAGCCGACCCTGCTGTTCGTGGGTCGCATCCAGCCATTGAAGGGTCTGGACGTGGCGGTCGGAGCGTTGGCCGAACTGGACCGGCCCGATGTTCGCCTGGTGGCGGTTGGCGGGGCCAGCGGCACCGAGGGCGACGTGGAGGTGGATCGCATCCTCACCTTGGCGCGTGACTTGGGAGTCCAGGGTCAACTGACGTT
>CAYMUC010000020.1:6262-34053 GCA_964393535.1 uncultured Ilumatobacteraceae bacterium
TGCCGCCCCAACCGCACCACTTGCTGTCCACCTACTACCGCGCCGCGAACGTGGTGCTGGTGCCCAGTCGCAGCGAGAGTTTCGGCCTGGTCGCGCTGGAGGCTGCGGCGTGCGGCATTCCCGTCGTGGCCAGCGCGGTGGGTGGTCTGCTGACCCTGGTGGACCACGGTCGCACCGGGTTCCTGGTCCCCGAACGTGACCCCGCCGAATTCGCTCGCGACATCGCACGTCTGCTCGACGATCCACTGCTGGCCGCCGACATGGGTGTGGCCGCCGCCGCACGTGCCCGTCGCTATACGTGGAGTTTCGCTGCTGCCCGACTGCGTCGCACCTATGCCGATCTCGGTGTGCGCCGTCAGGTGCAGTGCTTCTAGGTTCGCTGCCGTGGACGAACTGTTCGACGACGCCCGTCGTGAGGTGCTGGCCCGACGGGTCGACGAGTGGCTGGGCCACATGGCCACCGACGACCCGAGTATTCAGGCCGTGGACCGCACCGGGGTCGTGGACGGCGTGGGCGACCAGTCGTTGCGCTGGTACGTGCGACTCCGTGGGGTGGACAAAGAGGTGACCACCGTGTGGCTGTCTCTGGGTCAGCGCACACTGCGGTACGAGACGTACGTGATGCCGGCCCCCGAGGAGCAGCAGGCGCGGTTGTACGAACACCTGCTGCGGCGCAACGAACAGCTCGTGGGGGCCCACTACTCCATCGGGGTGGAGGATGCCGTCTTCCTGCGCGGCGAGGTGCCGCTGGGGCTGCTGGACCAGGTGGCGCTCGATCGCATCATCGGCACCCTGTACGCCGAGGTGGAACGGAGCTTTCGGACCATTCTCGCCATCGGTTTCGCCTCCCGCTTCCGGCCCTGACACGCTCACGCCCCTCATTCCCCTCGCCAGGGCGCACCCCGGTCATGGGAGGTCGCCGGTGCGCCCTGGCACTACGGTGACCGGCCATGGTGGATCTGGTGATCGTGGGTGGCGGCAACATGGGTGCGGCATTGGCGGGTGGGCTCTTGGTTGCGGGCCGTGACCCCGGCTCGGTTGCTGTGGTGGAGGTGTCGGCCGAGCGGCGGCAACGCCTCGAGCAGGAGCTCCCAGGGGTGGTGGTGGCATCGGAGGCCACCACAGCATTGGTGAAGGGAGCCGGGGTCGTGATCGCGGTGAAGCCCGGTGACGCCGTCGCCGTGGCTGCGCATGTGGCCGGGTTGGGGGCGCGACGGGTGCTGTCGATCGCCGCCGGGGTGCGCCTCGAGGCACTTCAGCACGCCTGTGGCGACGAGATGGCCGTGGTGAGGTCCATGCCCAACACGGCCTCGCTGGTGGGTGAGGGCATGGCGGCCGTGGCGGCGGGTCGCGGTGCCGACAGCGACGACGTCGCGTGGGCCAGTGATGTGCTCGGTTCGGTGGGCCGCGTAGTCCAGGTGACTGAGGCCCAGTTGGACGCCGTCACCGGTGTCGCCGGATCGGGGCCGGCGTACTTGTTCCTCGTGGCCGAGGCGCTCATCGACGCGGGAGTCGCCGAAGGATTGCCGCGCCCGGTCGCCGACACGTTGGTTCGACAGTTGTTCGTGGGTGTCGGGGCGCTGCTCGGCGGGGACCACGGAGAGCCCCAGCAACTGCGCGCCATGGTGACGTCACCGGGTGGTACCACCGCGGCAGGCCTGGCCGCTCTCGAACGTCACGCCGTGCGGGCGGCGTTCGCTGCGGCGGTGAGCGAGGCAGCCCGCCGCAGTCGCGAGCTCGGGTGAGCGCCCCAATTTTTTTCGCCGGGTGACACTTTTCATACGGGGGATCATCGGTCTAGGGTGAGACCCAGGTCACAAGACCACCGGTTCAGTCAAGGGCCGTCTGGCCCAACTGCAACCGGGAGCCGCGCCCGAAAGGGCTGCGCCGACGGAGCCGGTGCCATCGGGGGGTTGGCACCGGCTCTGCCGCGTCCGGAGCCATGTGGCCCTAGCGTGACGCCTCGTGGGACGCCGCTACGACACCGTGACCTTCTTGTCAGACCTCGGCACTGCCGATGAGAGCGTGGGTGTGGTGCGGGCGGTGCTCGCCGATCTGGCTCCTGATGTCCGTGTGGTCGACCTCGCCCACGAGTTGCCGCCCTTCGACGTGCGTGCGGCCTCGCTGGCGCTGGCTCGAGCGGTGGCCTACCTCCCCGAAGGCATCGTCATCGCCGCCGTCGATCCTTCGCCGGGGGAGCGGCCGGCTGTGGCCATCGAGGTGGCCGATGGTGCCGGCATCTTCGTAGGTCCCGACAACGGTGTGATGGCGCCCGGCGTGGCCATGGCGGGTGGAGCTCAGCGGGCCGTGGCCCTCTCCGACACGAGCCTTCACCTGGGAGCGCCGGGAACCACGTTCCGGGCCCGAGACGTCTTCGCGCCCGTGGCGGCCCGGTTGTGTGGCGGTGCCGACCTGAGTGAGTTGGGCGAGCCGTTGGATCCGGTGCTGCTCATGCCAGCCGTCGTCCCACTGCCTCGCGACGAGGGTGACACCGTGGTGGCAGAAGTTCTGTGGGTGGACCGCTTCGGGAATGCTCAGTTGAACGTGGGACCCGACGATGTGACCACTCGGTGGCCAGTGGCGCCGGGATCGGTCTTCGCCGTGGGCGTGCGGGACGTTGCGGGCAACACCGTGCGACGTGTCGCCACGTGGGTTGCGGGCTACGAGGAGATTCCGATGGGGGCGTTGGGTCTGTTGGTCGATGCCAGCGGCATGCTCAGCCTGTGCGGCCAACGAACGGCGGCTGCCGTCGAAGCCGGCGTGGCAGCCGGTGACCAGGTGGTGTTGTCGGTGGCCGATGGTGTCGACCAACCGCGTGGCGTCACCACGCCGGTGAACCTGCGCCGCCCGTAGGAGCGAGGCGTTAGTGTGGTCTTGTGCGACCTGCGACCACGTTGACGTTGGCCCTGCTGCTGACGGCGCTGTTGGTGGCTGGCATCGTGCAGTTGCTCGTGTTGTGACGAGCCGCAGCGACATGGGGGGCGCAGCGGATGAATCTGGCCAGCATCATCGACGGGCATCCTGACGAGGCCCCAGCGCTCATCAGTCGGGGTCGGGTGACGACGTACGGCGAGTTGCGTCGTCAGGTCGCCGCACTCCGGTCAGGCCTCGCCGCAGAGGGCATCGTTCCCGGCGACGCTGTGGTGATCGCCATCGGAAACAAGCGGCATTTCGTGGTGTCGTATCTGGCGGTGTTGGGTCTTGGAGCGGTGGCCGTGCCGTTGCATCCCACCAGCCCCAAGCCCGAGTTGGCCAAACAGGCCACCGCCGTGGGTGCCGTGGCGGCAGTGGTGGGTCAGATGGCCGAGCCGGCGTGGCGCCAGTTACAGCGTGCCGATGTACCCAGCCTTCGGTTCACGGTGTTCTGCGAACCCGTGGACCCAGTGGGTGCCGACGACGCTGCCCCGTGGCCCACCTGGTCGGCTCAGGGCATCGTGGGTCAGGCGGTCGGGACGGCACCGGTCGCCACGGTGACCAGCGACAGCCTGGCGGCGCTGATGTTCACCAGTGGGACAGCGGGAGCGCCTCGTGCGGCCATGCTCACGCACGGGAACCTGCTCGCCAACCTCGAGCAGATCCGCCGGTCGCCCCGACCCATCGAGGCAGGCGACGTGGTGTACGGGGTCCTGCCGTTGTCGCACATCTACGGCCTGAACGTGGTGCTGGGTGGCACCCTCGCCGCCGGTGCCACGTTGTTACTGGTCCAACGGTTCGACCCGTCGACGTTCGTGGATTCGGTGGTCGACCGCGGGGTCACGGTGGTGCCCGGTGCCCCACCCATGTGGGCAGCGCTCGCCCAACAACCCGAGGTCGATCCCACCGCGCTCAGCGGTATCCGTCTGGCATTGACCGGTGCTGCCAAGACCCCCGTGGAAGTGATGGCCGCACTGCGCGAGCGGTTCGGTCTGGAGTTGGCCGAGGGCTACGGACTCACCGAGGCGTCACCCGTGGTCACGTCCAGTGCCGGGTTGACCATCCAACCGGGTTCGGTGGGGCGGGTGGTCGAAGGGGTCGAGTTGCGGGTGGTCGACGAACTCGGTGAGGACGTGCTGTTGGGCGATGTGGGCGAGTTGTGGGTGCGTGGCGCCAACGTGTTCGCCGGATATCTGAACGATCCACAGACCACGGCCAGGGTCATCGACGCCGACGGTTGGCTGCATACCGGTGACCTCGGCACTGTCGACGAAGATGGTTACGTGTACCTGGTCGATCGGGCCAAGGACCTCATCATCGTGTCGGGATTCAACGTGTATCCCGCCGAGGTCGAGCAGGTGCTGCTGTCACATCCCATGGTGGCCGAAGCCGCCGTGATCGGGGTGTCGCACGGCCAGACCGGAGAAGCGGTGAAGGCCTTCGTGGTATCGAAGGGCGGTGTGGAACTCGACGAGGAGGCCATGATCGAGCACTGCCACCGGTATCTCGCTCGCTACAAGGCGCCCTCCAAGATCCTCTTCGTGGACGAACTTCCACGCAATCTCAGTGGCAAGGTGCTTCGCCGCCAACTCACCTGACGCCCGTCACCGCAGAAGCCGCCGCGCAGGACGAACGTCACTCCAGAACGACTTTGTGAACGTGTGCACGTGCACCTAGCGTGCCGTCTGCCATGGCAGAACGGTCCCGACGCCGCATCCCCGACGCCACTGTCGAGCGCCTGCCCGAGTATCTGCGGATCCTCACCGCATTGGGCGACGACGACGTGGATCACGTGTCGTCGGACCGGCTGGCCGAGTTGGCGGGCGTGAACGCAGCCAAGGTGCGCAAGGACCTCTCGTACCTGGGCAGTTACGGCACCAGGGGTGTCGGGTACGACACGGCCTACCTCGTGTACCAGATTCGTCGTGAGTTGGGCCTGCATCATGATTGGCCGGTGGTCATCGTGGGTGGTGGCAACCTCGGCCAGGCCCTTGCGGGGTACGGAGGGTTCTCGCAGCGTGGTTTCCCGGTGGCCGGCATCGTCGATGTGGACCACGACAAAGTGGGCGCCGTCATCGCCGGAGTGCGAGTTCGTCATGTGGACGATCTACCCCAGATCGTGCGCTCTCGCGACGTGTCCATCGGCGTCATCGCCACGCCCCCGGCGGCTGCGCAGTCGGCGGCCGAACTGCTGGTCAGAGCCGGCGTCACCAGCATTCTGAACTTCGCAGCCGTCGTGTTGGCCGTGCCTCCGGGAGTGTCGGTGCGCAAGGTCGATCTTGCTCTCGAACTGCAGGTTCTCAGTTACAACGAGCAGCGTCGCGCCGACGCCGCCCGCCGTCCCGTCGCCGTCGGTGAGCACTCGGCGTACCACAGGCCCTAAGGTTGAACTCGGTGTCGAACAGGAACCCCTCGTCGTGTCGATCCTGGTGATCGGAGTCCATCACCGGACGGGGCCGCTCGAGTTGCTCGAGCGGCTCTCGATCGCTGACGACGACCTGCCCAAGGTGCTTCACGGCCTCATCAGTCGGCCCGACGTACGTGAGGCGTTGGTGCTGTCCACGTGTAATCGCACCGAGATCTACGCCGTCGCCGAACGGTTCCACGGCGCCTTCGCCGATCTGCGCGACACCTTGTGCGAACTGGGCTCCATGTCGCCTGAGGACCTTCATCCCCACCTCTACACCCACTACGACGAGGCGGCGGTGACGCATCTGTTCGAGGTGGCGGCTGGGTTGGATTCCTCGGTGTTGGGCGAGACCGAGATCCTCGGTCAGGTCAGGCGCTCGTGGGAACGGGCCCATGACGAAGGCGCCACCCGTTCCACCCTGAACGCCCTGTTCCGTCACGCTCTCGAGGTGGGCAAGCGTGCTCGCAACGAGACCGCCATCAGCCGCGCCACGGCCAGCGTCTCCTACGCCGCCGTCGACATGGCTCGGGAACACCTCGACGGCCTGGCCGGACGCCGCGTCCTGGTCATCGGCGCCGGTGAAGTCGGTCAGGGAGTGGCCACGGCACTGGCCGGTGCCGGTGCTGATCGGGTGACGGTACTGAACCGCACCGTGGAGCGTGGCCGGGAATTGGCCGATCGCGTGGGTGCCGATATGGCTCCCCTCGCCGATCTCGCCGACCATCTCCCCGACGCCGATGTGGTGGTGACCTGTGTGGGCTCTGGTCGGCCGGTCCTCGACGCCAGCGAGGTGGCCCGTGCACTGGTCGCTCGGACGGAGCGGCCCATGCTGGTCATCGACCTGGCCGTGCCGCGTGACGTGGACCTCGCCGTGGGCGAATTGCCCTCGGTCACCCGTTACGACCTCGATGACCTGCGTGACTGGGCCGCTCGCGGTGTGGCCGCCCGTCAGGCCGAGGTTCAGCACGTGCGCGACATCGTCAGCGACGAGGTCGAGCGTTTCGGTCTGGACTCCACCGCCCGCCAGGCGGCGCCATTGGTCGGCTCGCTGCACGAACTCGCCGAGCGCATCCGCCTCGGCGAGATGGAGCGCCAGCACGCCAAACTCGCCGGCCTCGACGACGACCAACAGGCGGCTGTGGAGGCACTCACGCGAGGCATTGTGGCCAAGTTGCTCCACGGCCCCTCGGTGAGGCTCAAGGGAGAGGCCGGCACGCCACGGGGTGAGCGGCTCGCCGACGCCGTGCGTGATCTGTACGACCTCGGCTGACGCCATGCGTCTGGCCACGCGATCCAGCCCTCAGGCACGAACCCAGGCCCAGGCAGTCGCCGACGCCTTGTCCCAGGCGAACCCCGGCCTCGCCGTGGAGTTGGTCTTCGTGGACACCACCGGTGATCGCCGCCTCGACGTACCCCTGCACCAGATCGGCGGACAGGGCGTGTTCGTGAAGGAGGT
Source organism: uncultured Ilumatobacteraceae bacterium (assembly GCA_964393535.1). Taxonomy (GTDB): domain Bacteria; phylum Actinomycetota; class Acidimicrobiia; order Acidimicrobiales; family Ilumatobacteraceae; genus CAYMUC01. The sequence continues at coordinate 13,042 of CAYMUC010000020.1, forward strand.
ACAGACAGCGGTGCTGGAGGGCAGGGCCGACGTGGCCGTGCATTCGGCGAAAGACCTTCCGAGCCGTCCAACACCAGGTCTGAGCATTGGGGCCTTCTGCGTTCGAAGGGACCCCCGCGATGCGCTGATCGGATGTGCGATCGACGACCTACGTGCGGGATCGGTGGTGGCCACCGGTTCGGTGAGGCGGAGGGCGCAGTTGCGTCGGTTGTATCCCGACCTACAGTTCACCGACCTGCGGGGCAACATCGCCACCCGCCTGAGCCGAATCCCTGACGGGGGAGCGATCGTGATGGCCGCCGCCGCCCTCGAGGTGTTGGGCATCACCCACGAGGTGCGTCAACAGCACGAGGTCCACCTGTTCGACGTCGACGACATGGTGCCGATGATCGGCCAGGGTTGCGTGGCGGTGGAGCACCGCGAGGGCGACGATGCCGTGGCATCGATGGTTGCGGGTGTCGACGACGCTTCGACTCGTGCGGCCGTGACGGTGGAACGAGCCTTTCTCGCCGAGTTGGGCAGTGGGTGTTCGCTCCCGGTCGCCGCCCACGTCCGTGACGAGGTGCTGCACACCTTCCTGGCCGATGACCACGGGCAGCGTTGGGTCGGCGAGACGCTGCATCTCGGGCCCCCCGGTAGGGATCTTGCGACCGCGTGTGGGCTGGCGCAGGAGGCAGCCCGTCGCGCTCGTGCACAGGTCTGGAGATGAACGAGTTGCCGTTGGCCGGTGTCACCGTGGCAGTGACTCGGCCTGCACACCAGGCCGAGCGGCTGGCGTCGGCGTTGCGCGCCGTTGGTGCCGAGGTAGCGGTGGTGCCCCTGATCGAGGTGGTGTCCGATGCCGACGGCATCGCAGCCCTGGGTGAGGCACTCGCCGATCCGTTGAAGCCGCCTCATGCGGTGGTCGTGACCTCCCCCAATGGGGCGCGGTGCCTCGCCGAAGTCTGGCATCGGCGCGAAGGCGACGGCCCCGCCGTGGTGGTGGTGGGGCCGGGCACAGCCGAGGCGCTCGTGACCGCCGGTGGTCCCTCGGCCACTCTCGTGGCCGAGGACCACGTGGCAGAAGGTGTGGTGGAGACGATGGGTCAGGGTGGCGGGCATGTGGTGGTGGCTCAGGGCGACCTCGCACGGCCGGTGCTGGTGCAGAAGTTGCGAGACCAGGGATGGGAGGTCACGCCGGTGACCGTGTACCGCACCGTGGCTCGAACGCCCTCGCCCGCGGAGTGCGACCTGCTCCTCGGGGCCGACCTCGTCACCCTCGCCTCGGGTTCTGCGGCTCGATCGTGGGCGGCTGTGCTGGTGGATCATGATCGGGGTCCCGATGTGGTGGTGATGGGATCCGTCACCCAGCAGGTGGCCATGGACCATCACCTCCCGGTGGTCGGGGTGGCCCACCCCCACACGCTCGATGGCCTGGTGGCGGCCACGGTCCGTGCCGTCCTGCAACGCCGACCGGGTGGATCCACCCTCGGCTCGTAACATGCGGACATGTCGTTTCCCCGCCATCGTCCCCGTCGCCTGCGTCGCTCGGCCGCACTTCGGGATCTGGTGGCCGAGACCCGGCTGGGAGTGAACGACCTCATCGCGCCGTTGTTCGTGCGGGAGGGCGTTCAGGAACCGCTCCCCATCGCCTCGCTGCCCGGTGTGGTGCAGCACAGTCGGGACAGCCTGCGAGCCGAGGTGCAGCGGTTGGCTGAACTCGGCGTGCGTGGGGTCATCTTGTTCGGGGTTCCCGAGCACAAAGACCCCGAGGGCTCGGGAGCCTGCGATCCGAACGGCATCGTGCAGTTGGCGCTGGGTGATCTCGCCCATGACGTCGGCGACGAGGTGGTGTTGATGGCGGACCTGTGCGTCGACGAGTACACATCGCACGGTCATTGCGGAGTGCTCGACCAAGCGGGCTCCGTCGACAACGACGCCACCGTGGAGATCTATTGCAGGGCTGCATTGGCCCAGGCGGCGGCCGGAGCGCATGTCGTGGCACCCAGTGGGATGATGGACGGCCAGGTGGGTGCTCTGCGCGATGCCCTCGACGGTGCCGGCTTCCACGAGGTGGCCATCATGGCCTACTCGGCGAAGTACGCGAGCGCCCTGTACGGACCGTTCCGTGACGCCGTCAACGTGCAGATCGTGGGCGGTGGCGACCGGAGGCAGTACCAACAGGACCACCGCAACGTGCGTGAGTCGCTGACCGAGGTCGCTGCCGATGTGGAACAGGGCGCCGACATCGTCATGGTGAAGCCGGCACTGGCGTATCTCGATGTCATCGCCGCAGTACGCGAGCGGGTGGACCTTCCCGTGGCCGCCTATCACGTCAGCGGTGAGTACGCCATGGTCAAGGCGGCGGCCGCCAACGGCTGGATCGATCACGATGCCGTGGCACTGGAACATCTCACGGCTATCAAGCGAGCCGGAGCAGATCTCATCCTCACCTATTTCACCCGTTGGTTCGCCGAGGAGATGGCACGATGACCGGCACCATTCCCTACTGCGATCCCGACCGTTGCCGTGCTGCTGGCTGTGACCCGGTGGTGTGCACCGGAGCCGGCCTCGCCTCCAACGACGAAATCTTCGAGCGCACACGGCAGGTCATTCCCGGTGGGGTGAACTCGTCCATCCGTGCGTTCCGTGCCGTGGGCGGTCGGCCTTACGTGGTCGCCCGTGCTGAAGGCGCTCACATCTGGGATGTAGAGGGTCGTCGCTACGTCGACCTGGTGCAGAGTTACGGCGCCGTCATCCTCGGTCATGCGCATCCGGCGGTCACCGAGGCCATCAAGCGAGCGGCGGTCGATGGCACCTCGTACGGTGCCCCCACACCTCGTGAGATGAAACTGGCGGAGGCCATTGCGGCGGCGGTGCCGTCGTGCGAGCAGGTGCGCCTCATGAACTCGGGTACCGAAGCCACCTCGACGGCCATACGCCTGGCGCGAGGGGCAACCGGGCGAGACCGCGTGCTCACGTTCTCGGGCAATTTCCACGGGGCCACCGATGCCTTGCTCGTGGCAGGCGGAAGCGGCGTCGCCACCCTGGGACTGCCCGGAACGGCGGGGGTCCCCCGAGCCACCGTGGCCAACACCATCGTTGCCCCCTACAACCAGGTGCCCGAACTCGACGACCAGGTGGCGGCTGTGATCGTGGAGCCCGTGGCCGCCAACATGGGTGTGGTGGCCCCGGTTCCCGGCTTCCTCGAGGGACTCCGCCGGGAATGTGACCGGGTGGGTGCCGTGCTGATCTTCGACGAGGTCATCACCGGGTTCCGCCTCGGTCGTGGTGGGGCACAGGCCCGCTACGACGTGCAGCCAGACCTCACCTGTTTCGGCAAGGTGATCGGTGGCGGACTGCCCATCGGTGCTGTGGGGGGCCGTCGTTCGCTCATGGAGAATCTCTCGCCCCTCGGCCCGGTGTTCCACGCCGGCACACTGGCGGGCAACCCGTTGGCCACCGCCGCAGGTCTGGCGGCTCTCGACCGCCTCACCGACGACGTGTACATGGAGTTGGCCGCTCGTGCCCGGCATGCAGCCGCCCTCATGCGCGAGGCGTGCGAGGCCGCCGGTCTCGATGTGCAGTTCCCCGTCGTGGGAACACTGGTGGGCATGTTCTGCGGACACGGGTTACCCCATGACTTCGCCGGTGCCACCACGACCGACGAGGCGATGTACGCCCGTTGGTTCTGGGGCATGTTGCACGCCGGCGTCGCCCAGGCCCCCGGCGCCTACGAGGCCCTGTTCATCGGACTCGCCCACGATGAGGCCGTGCTGGCGCAACTGGGCGACGCTGCGCACCAGGCGGCCAGGGCTGCGGTCACAGCGGTGCGGTGAATGCGCGATCTGTTGTCACGTCGATTCTGGGCGGCGTTGGGCGGCGTGGTGGCCCTCGTGGTGCTGACGCTGCTGATCGGGTCGGTGGTGTCGCCGACATCCTCGGTGACGGCCCCTTCCGAACCTGAGCGACGCATCGATACCGCTGGCATCGTGGTGGAAGCCCAGTTGGATGCTGGGTGGTCGGTGCGAGACGGCCGGAGCGAGGGGACGGCTCGTTTCGGGCTGTCCGATGGCCGAACCGTTCTGATCGGCGAGGACACGCCCGGGGTGGTCACCTGTCCGCGGCCCGACCTGGCGTCCACCTGCGCCTTGCTCATGGACGATCTCGGCGGAGCGGCGGTGTGGTTCGTGCTGGCACCTGTCGAGCGCGACACCGAGGTCACTCTGCCCGGAGTGGTGGCCGTGCTGGACCAAGGTCGCGAGGCCCGGTTGGAGAACGGTTGGGTGGTCCCACTCGTCGACGTGGTCACCCGGCGTTGCACGACCACCGAGACCACGTCGTTTCGCGATTTTGTCGCCCGGATCGGAGCCGACAGCGTGGCGATCTACGACCTCGACGTGAACGAGGTGTCGATCGTGGCGTGCCGGGCGGGTTGATCCGGGAGAACTCCTGTCAGGCCTCTGGCAACGAGCGCGCCAGAGCCAGTGCGGCTCGGTGTGCCGGATCAGCAGGTGTCTCCACGTCGGCCAGTCCCGTCATGAAGCGAACCGCACGCCCCGCGGTACCGGGGAGGCTCATCGCCAGGCGCCCCATGGTCGCTGCGGTCGCCGGCCGGCCGGCCTGACGTAGGTAGAAGCGGCCGAGTTTGAAGAACCCGCCCAAGTCCCGGTCGAGCATCTTGGAATAGGTGGCCAGCACGGTGGGGTCGCCGGTGCGCAACGCCTCGTGCAGCACCTCGGCGGCCAAGCGTGCCGACTGCAGACCGAAACTCAGCCCGTCTCCGTTGAACGGGTTCACGGCCGCCACGGCGTCGCCCACGACGACGAAGGTGGGGCCTGATCGCGGGCGAATGGACAACCCCAGCGGGAGGCGTTGGGCCCGGGGTTGAGCGCTCGGCTGGGCAACGTCGAGGCCCCATCGCTGTGCTGATTGCGCCACCACGTGGTCCAACAGGCTCGGAAGGTTCAGGCTCGAGGTCTGGCGTGCTGTCGAGGGGACGTGAAGTTCCACGGTCACGTGCCCATCACCCAGGGGGATCACGGTGGTGGTCACCGCCAGGCGTTCGCCTTCGGGCCTGATGACCCCCACCGTGCTCTCCACCCAGACATCATCGTGGCGTTGTGACGGCCACTGTCCACGAATGGTGGAGAGCGAGGGCCAACTCGTGGTGCGCAGCGTTCCCAGCGCTCGCCCGAATCGGCTCCCTGCCCCGTCGGCCACCACGACGTAGTCGGCTGTGAGTTCCTTGATGACCCCACTGGATAGGTCTCGAACAGTCGTTCCGCGGACGAAGCCGCGCTCGATGAAAGGAGTCACCGCCTCGTGGCCGTGAAGGACCACCACACCGTCGTCGCGGGCCCGAGCCACAAGGGCTCGTTCCAGCACGTCGCGGCGCACACCCACGCTGGCCCGCTGCGACGTCGCGCCTGTGGCCCACACCACGTCCACCGATCGTCCAGACGAGCGAAGCCGTAACCCTCGGTGACGGTGCCAGCCCCGCTCCAGAGGATCCACGCCGAACTCGATGAGCCGTTGAACCGCTCGTGGGGTCACGACCTGACCCAATGGGCTTCGGGCGCCCCGAGAAGGCCCCGGTTGATGTCCCCGGTCCACCAAGACCACGCGGTGACCCCACCGGCTCAGCCATGACGCCGTGGCGGCCCCGGACGGACCACCACCCACGACGACCACGTCGGGGCGGTCGGTCATGTGAAGTACCCCTGCGGGGCGGTCAGGAGTTGGTCAGCACCGACGGGCGAGGCTCGGTGCCTACACCCTCGAGCATGCTGAAGCTGGTGGCGCCACCCTGAAGTTCGGCGAACATCGGGGCGTCAGCCGCACACCACTCGGCATATTCGGCGGCCCATTCCTCGCTGGTGGGGTCTGCGCCCGACAGCGTGTACCGCTCGTGGCACACCACGGCGAGGATCTGGTAGTCGGTGAGTTGACCACCGAAGCCGGGCATGGGCGCTCCGTTGTAGGCCAGTGGCACGTGGGCCCCGCCCTCACGATTGGGGTCACCAAACGACTCGACACCCTGCGAGACGTACTGTTGACTACCCACGTACACGAAGTTCAACATGTCCTCGATGCGGGGGAACGTGGCCAGGACCGAGCCCTGCCACAGCGGCCGACCAGCGCCGCCCTGGCCGTTGGCGGCATGGCAACTGGAGCACTGGTTGTACACCTCGGCGCCCAAGCCGATGGGCCCCTCCACCACGACTTCGGCCTCGGTGACGGACCGCACGTACAGGAACGCCCACACCGGTAGCAGGCTCAGGGTCGCCATGGCCCAGAACGGAATGCGGCGACGCCGCTTGGCTGCCACCACATAGGGCGGGTCGGGCTTGGGCGGAGGCGGCGCCTTGGGGGCCTCTTTGGGAGCAGCTGCCTTGGCCGGTACAGGCGCAGCAGCCCGCTCGACAGCGGCTGCGGGCGCGTCGGAGGCAGCACCCTCACCACCGCCACCGGCGGCAGCACGACGCTCTCGCGAGCGCTTCAGGAGGTGTTCGGGAATCTCGGTCACGGCAGGCCTTTCACAACACGCCTCATCACGTCCGGCACGATGCTCCCCAACATAGACCTCTCACCCCTCGATTGGGGAATCTCAGGGCCCTCATCGCGCGAGGTCCATCGATATGAGATCGGTCACGAATGCACGATCTGGCGCTTTCGGTGGTGTGCCGTGGTAGACCCTGAGTCACACTTCGTTGCGAGACGTCCACCCCCGTCATCAGGACCGACGCCCACCAGTTGGGAACGATGCCGGGCACGGGCACTAGCATCGACGGACACGACCACCCAGAGGGGCAGCGCGCTTCACGATCATGCTGGCAATAGACATCCTCCGCTGGCCGGGAATGAACCAGGCCTTCATCATCAGTTTCGTGGCGACCACGTTGCTGGCCCTTGTGGTGATCCCCTACGGCAAGCGCCGAGATCCTCAGCGTCGCAGTACCTGGGGCGAGACCATGCTGGGTGCCACCTACGTCTTCGGCGTGCTGTTCCTCGCCTTCGGTGTGGTGCCGCACCAGTTCATCGTCCACGCCGACAACGACCTCGCCTGGCGTAAGGACAAATTGGTCTACGGACCGTTCGACATCCTGAAGCCGGACACCCTGGGCGGACCTTTCCCCATCACGATCTCCTACCAGGCCGTGCGGGACATCCTCGTCATCGTCATCCACGCGTATTACCTGGGTCTCATGATCTGGTTGTTCTCGTGGTGGCAGAAGCGGGGCGTCAAGGCCACCGCTGCCAAGGAGATCGAGACCTCGTCGTATGGCCGCCCGCTGGTGAAGAAGGCCTGATCGGGAGATCCTCATGGCACGCACCGACGCCAACCCGCCCCTCATGCCCTACACCGACCAGTACCAACTGGTCGAGGTCGACGCGGAGTACCTCACCAAGGCGGTCAAGCCCAAGCAGTTCATCCACATCGATCAGTCCGAGTGCATCATGTGCGAGGGCTGCGTGGACATCTGCCCCTGGAAGTGCATCCACATGGTCACCCCCAATGCGGTGGCCGAAGCCGTCGGTACTGAACAGCCGGGAATGGACCCGTCCGACAACGTGCTGTTCATCATCGACGATGACATCTGCACCCGGTGCGCGCTGTGCGTGGACCGGTGCCCCACCGGGGTGATCATCCTCGGTAAGGCCGGTCAGCCAGGTTCGACCGGTGACGCGCATCAGCGCACCAACAACCACGGTTACGCCTACGGCATGCGGTTCTGAGAGAACGGACACCGAGACAGCAATGGCAAAGATCATCAACGAAAAGCCCCGCCCCACCGCCAAAGAGCGGGTGGCGAAGCTTCAGGATCAAGTACAGGGAAGCCAGGCGTGGAGTTCCATCTTCCGCCCGGGTTCCATCTTCCGGAAGGGCTATACCGACAGCCCCCGGAACCGGTCCTACGTCATCATGAACTCGGTGCTGTATCACCTGCACCCAGTGAAGGTGAAGCGTCACGCCGTGAAGGTCAGCTACACGCTGTGCCTGGGCGGCCTCAGCTTCTTCCTGTTCATCCTGCTCACGGTCACCGGCATCTTCTTGATGTTCTTCTACCGGCCCACCACGGCGAACGCCTGGCAGGACATCCAGAGCCTCGAGACCTCGGTGACCTTCGGACTACTGGTACGAAACATGCACCGATGGGGCGCACACCTCATGGTGCTGGCCGTGTTCCTGCACATGGCTCGCGTGTTCTACCACGGGGCGTACAAGCCCCCTCGTGAGTTCAACTGGGTCATCGGGGTCGTGCTGCTCACGCTCACACTGCTGCTGTCCTTCACCGGCTACCTGCTGCCGTGGGACCAGCTGGCCCTCTGGGCCGTGGCCGTGGGCACCAACATGATGGGTTACAGCCCCGTCGTGGGTGACCAGGTGCGGTTCGTGTTGCTGGGCGGCGTAGAGATCGGTGCGGAGACACTGCTGCGGTGGTACGTGCTGCACGTACTCATGCTGCCGTTTGTCATCGTGATCTTCATGGCCATCCATTTCTGGCGAGTGCGTAAGGACGGTGGCATCTCAGGTCCGCTGTGATCTGACGTGCCCTCGACGAAGGAGTCACCAACATGACCGAGATTCCCGAGCACCTCCTCAAGCGGGCGCAGGCCGCCCGTGACAAGGCTGCTTCCTCTAGCGCTGGCGCAGGCGGCGATGCCAGTGCCGCACAGCCGGCCGCCGATCCTCGTATCCCGGCACATCTGCTGGAGCGCTCCAAGGCAGCCCGCGCCAAGGGCGAGGCTGACAGCGGCGGCGCCGTGGCCGTTGCCGAGCGCCTCACTTCGGTCGTGGCGGCTGCGCCGGCAGCGGGAGGCATTCCCGTGGGTGCAGGTCCCGGTGGCCACACCCAACGCTTGCTCACCGTGGTGAAGTCGGGCTCCATCCAAGAGGTGAAGGCCACCCCGGTCGACAAGGTCCACACGTGGCCCCACCTGTTGGCTGTCGAGTTCGTGGCCGCTCTGTCGGTACTCACCTTCCTGGTGGTGTTCTCCATCTTCGTGAACGCACCATTGCTGGCTGCAGCCGACTTCAACGCCACGCCCAACCCGTCCAAGGCTCCGTGGTACTTCCTCGGTCTGCAGGAAATGCTGACGATGTTCCACCCCATGGTCGCCGGTGTGACCCTGCCCGGTGTGGGCCTCATCGCCCTCATCTTGGCGCCCTACCTGGACCGCAACCCGTCGAACAAGCCTGAGGATCGCAAGTTCATCATCTCGCTCATGACGGTGCACCTCATGTTCTGGGCTGTGCTGACCATGATCGGTTCGTTCTTCCGTGGGCCGGGATTCAACTTCGTGTTCCCGTGGCGCGACGGCATCTTCTTCGAGTTGTGAGGTCAACGACATGAGCGCAGGAGCCATCATCGCCATTGCCATCGCAGCACTCGTCGTGCTGGCGGGCGTCGCTTTCCTCACCGCCACCCGCCGCCAGGATGTGCGTGGCGCAGGCGAACTGAGTCGGGAGACTCGGGGTCGCGACCGCGCTACCCGCGAGGATCGCCCGGCGTCGGTGCCCGCCGTAGAGCGGGAAGCCGCCGAGGCCCGCAGCCGTGAGTTGGTGCCCGCAGGACCGGCGGCCGTTGCACCGTGGTCGCCGCCGGATCCCGACGCCATCGGCGTGTCGCGGCGTCAGTTCTTCAACCGGGCGTCCATCACCCTCATGAGCGCCAGCCTGGGTGCCTTCGGCGCTGCCGTGCTCGCGTTCTTGTGGCGCGGTGCCGAAGGCGGCTTCGGATCGAAAGTGAACGCCGGCAAGATCAACGACGTCATCAACAACATCCGTGCCAACGACGGGTTCTTCTACCTCGCCGAAGGCCGCGCCTGGATCACCGAGTATCCAGCCGACGCTCTGGGCAAGGCCCGCGATCTCTACCCCGGTGCTGTCCTCAGCGGCATGGAGGCCGGCGTGATCGCCCTCTATCAGAAGTGTCCTCACCTCGGCTGCCGTATTCCCGAGTGCAAGACCTCACAGTGGTTCGAATGTCAGTGCCACGGTTCGCAGTACAACCGGGTGGGTGAGAAGAAGGCAGGCCCTGCTCCCCGTGGTATGGACCTGTTCGGTATGCAGGTCACCTCGGCTGGCGACCTCATCGTGGACACCGGCGCCGTGTTCGGTGGCCAGCCCGTGGGCGTCAACACCACCGGCCAAGAGGCCGAGGGTCCGCACTGCACCAGCGGCGGGGGTCACTGACCATGGTCGCCAACGTCGCTACCAATATCGGCATCATCGTTGCCGTCGTCATCGCTCTGGGTTGGGTCGTCTACGGCCTGTTCAACCTGAAGGCTGGTCGTCGAGAGATCGGCAGCGAGATCGAGCTCGCAGCCAACCGGAAGCCCTACTACGACGACGAAACCCTCGAAGGTAAGAAGCTCGAGCGCACTCAGTTGCTGGGTGTGGTGTTCCTCGCTGTCATCACCATCGTTCTGCCCGTGTACTGGGTTCTCGAGCCTGCTCGTCAGTCGGGTGCTGTCGACAAGTGGGAGGACACCTTCGTGGGCATGGGCTCGCGGCTGTTCGCCAGCACTGCAGACGGAGGCTTCAACTGCGCAGGGTGCCACGGTGGTATGGCCGCCACCGGCGGTGTAGCCGAGTATCCCGTCACCGACCCGTTGACCGGTGAGGTGAAGATCGTCAGTTGGAAGGCGCCCGCCCTCGACACGGTGATGTCTCGGTTCTCCGATTCTGAGGTCCAGTTCATCCTCGAGTACGGCCGTCCCTTCTCGCCCATGTCTCCGTGGGGCTTGGTCGGCGGTGGCCCCATGAACGAGCAGCAGATCGAGACGCTCATCGCCTACATCTGGAGCATCCAGCAGCCTCGTGAGAACTGTCTGGTGCCCGATGAAGACCCTCGCTCGTGCGATGGCGGCGAGTTGGCCGCCGAGAAGAGCAACGAGATCCAGACCGAAGCCGAACGACTCGTGGCCAACGGAACTTATTCCAGCGTTGGCGAGGCGTTGTTCAACTCCGAACTCGGCGCTGGTGCCTACAGTTGCGCACGTTGCCATACGAAGGGTTGGAGCTACGGCCAGCCCCAGATCACTGGCGGCGGTGCCCTGGGCCCCAACCTCACCGGTGGCTCGGTGGTCCGCCAGTTCCCCAACGAGGCCGACCTCATCAACTTCCTGCGGGTCGGTTCGGAGTACGGCGTTCGCTACGGCGCCCAGGGCCAGGGCAGCGGCAAGATGCCTGGTTTCGGAACCACCCTGACCGATGACCAACTCAAGGCCGTCGCCGACTACATCCGGAGTTTGTGAGCCCGATGCCTGTACTCGCCAATCTGCTCGCCATCGGCTGGGATCCCGAACTTCGCGGTTATCTGTCGGTCATCATCGGGGCAGTGGCCCTTGGTGGCTCGGTGTACCTCATCCTGGGTACCAACCTGGGAAGTCGACTGGGCTTCCTCGTGACCGTCGCCGCCCTGTTCGGCTGGATGGCGGTCATGGGTGCTGTGTGGTGGACCTACGGCATCGGCCTCATGGGTCGCCTTCCCAGTTGGGAGCCGGTGAATCCGGTGGCCATCGTTCGTGACTCGACTCTGCTGCACCAAGCCGACGCCGTGGACGATCCCATCCTCTCCGAAGGTCTCAGGGGCGGCGAGTTGGACGCGTTCGTCGATGCTGCTCTTGCTGAGGGCGGGTGGACTCGTCTGGCCGACTCGGACCCCTCGCGCGGCCAGGCCATCGCTGCTGCCGAGGACATCCTGGTGAATCAGGCAGGCGAGTTCGACACTGGTGAGTTCGTGCCCAAGGCCGTCTATGACAAGGGCGGGGACCGGTACCCCAAGATCAACGACACGTTCGACTTCTTGGCGTTCCTTCACGAGCCCCACTACGCCATGGTGGAAGTGGCTCCCGTGGTACCTCAGTTCGTCGAACCCGGCCGTGCGCCTGCTCGCCCCATCGTGGACGAGGAGCAGCCTCGTCGTTATGTGCTGATGATCCGTGACATGGGAACGCATCGTCAGCCCGCCGCCTTCGTCACCCTGGGCTCCACAGGCATCTTCTTGGTGCTGTGTTGGATGTTGCACCGCCGTGAGCGGACCCTCGTGGCCAACCGTCAGGGCGAGCTCGTCGCCGCCAAGGAGTGACCAGTGGGCCAGTATCTTCCCGTGGTTGCACTCGCCGTGCTGGCGATTCTGTTCGCCGTACTGAGCCTGGTGGCATCACGGCTGCTGGCCCCGTCGCGTCCCTCGGCAGCCAAGGAGGCGCCCTACGAGTGCGGCATCGTCCCCACGCGTGAGCTGCCCATGCGCTTTCCGGTCAGCTTCTACCTGGTGGCCATGCTGTTCGTGATGTTCGACATCGAGATCATCTTCATCTACCCCTACGCGGTGGCCCGTAACGAGCTGGGTGCCTACGGCTTCGTGGCGCTGTTGATCTTCTCGGCCTTCATCTTCTTGTCATTCGTCTACGAGGTGGCTCGTGGCGGTCTCGACTGGGGTCCGCTCAAGCGCAGCCAGCCCCTGGACGGCCAGGTGTCGGCGGCTCGTACCACCACCTCCACCATTCGTCGTGTGGGCCTCGAGGGTCGTGATCTCACCGCTGGTGGATCGAGAACAGGGACGGCAGCCTGATGGGACTGATCGGCGACATCAAGTCCGACGGCCTCGGTGGTCTGGCGCACAATGTCATCACGGCAAAGATCGAAGACCTCGTGAAGTGGTCTCGGTCCCGCTCGTCGTGGCCGGCCTCGTTCGGGTTGGCGTGCTGCGCCATCGAGATGATGGCCACCGGCGCGGCGCACTACGACATTTCCCGCTTCGGCATGGAAGTGTTTCGAGCGTCGCCACGCCAGGCCGACATCATGATCGTGGCGGGCCGAGTGAGCCAGAAGATGGCCCCGGTGCTGCGTCAGGTGTACGACCAGATGATGGAACCCAAATGGGTCATCTCCATGGGCGTATGTGCGTCCAGTGGTGGCATGTTCAACAACTACGCCATCGTGCAGGGCGTCGATCAAGTGGTCCCCGTCGATGTGTATGCGCCGGGTTGCCCACCAACGCCTGAGACGCTCATTCATGCCATCGAGACGTTGCACCAACTCATCGAGGATGGCGAGATCATGCGGCGTCGCCAGCACAGCGGTGCCGGAGCCAACGTGCACGTTCAGGAGATTCCGGCCTCGGCGGCCAGCGTTCCCGTGATCCTCGGAGTGCGCTGACCATCATGTCCGACCCCGCCGATATCTCCACCGACGACGCCCCCGCTCCTGTGGAAGCACCAACGGTGCATGGTTGCCCCCTCACCGAATCACGCGGTCAGGCCGTGGTCCACGTTCCCCGCGGTGACTACATCAGAGTCATGCGTGCGCTCGTGGCCGACGGCTACACCATGTGCGTGGACCTCACTGCGGTGGACTACCTGGTGGGTCCTACCCGCGAACTCCCACACGGAGTGGTGGGGGAGCGGTTCGAAGTGGTGCTGAATCTTTTGTCCATCGAACATCGACGTCGCCTGCGCATTCGCGTGCAGGTGCCCGCCGATGACGCGACGTTGCCCACGGCGTTCGACCTGTGGCCCGGCACCGAGGCCATGGAGCGCGAAGTGTTCGACATGTTCGGCATCGCCTTCGATGGTCATCCCGACCTGAATCGCATTCTCATGCCCGAGGACTGGGACGGTCATCCGCTGCGCAAGGACTACGCCGTGGGCCGAATCCCCGTGCAGTTCTCGGCTGATCACCGCTCGGGAGGTACCCGATGACCGCCGTTCATCCCACGCACGAGGACCTGGGTATCGAGGATGTGAGCCGGGCCAACGAGTTGCAGACCCACGAGGGTGGCCAGGAACTCAAGCCCCGCAGCGCACTGACTGCCAAAGAGCTCATGCGTGAAGTGGGCGCTGTGCTGCGCATGAGCGAGGCCGACGCTGCGTCCATGGCGGCCCAGGTCGAGGCTCAGATGGCCGAGGCCGACCCCGAGCAGACCATGATCATCAACATGGGGCCTCAACACCCCAGTACCCATGGTGTGTTGAGGTTGATGCTCGAGTTGCAGGGTGAGACGGTGCTGCGGTGCAAGCCCATCATCGGGTACCTGCACACCGGGATGGAGAAGACGGGTGAGGAACTCACGTACCTGCAGGGTGGCACCAACGTCACCCGAATGGACTACCTGTCGCCGCTGAACAACGAGCTGGTGTTCTCCATGGCGGTGGAGAAGTTGCTGGGCATCGACGGCGACATCCCCGAGCGGGCGCAGTGGATGCGCATGCTGCTGTCGGAACTGAACCGCATGAGCAGCCACTTGTTGTTCATGGCCACCAACGGCATGGACCTCGGCGCTGTGTCCATGATGATCTACGGCTGGCGTGAGCGCGAGGAAGTGCTGCGGTTCTTCCAGAAGGTCACCGGCTTGCGGATGAACCACAACTTCATTCGCCCGGGTGGTCTTGCAGCCGACCTTCCCGCCGGTTGGCGCGACGATGTGCTCGCACTGCTGGACGCGCTGCCCGAGCGCTTGGCCGAGTACGACATCCTCATGACCGACCAGCCCATCTGGCGGGAGCGCCTCCAGGGCGTGGGGGTCATCACCGCCGACGAAGCCTTGGCACTGGGAGCCACCGGGCCCATTCTCCGCTCCACCGGCGTGGCCTGGGACTTGCGGCGTGACCAGCCTTACCTGCACTACGACGAGGTGGACTTCGACGTCATCGTCGGTACCTACGGGGACGCCTTCGACCGTTACGCCATTCGTCTCAACGAGATCCGTGAGTCCATGCGGATCGTGCGTCAGGTCTTGGACCGCATGCCGGCTGGCGACTACCGGATCCAGGACAAGAAGGTCACCCCGCCGCCGCGTGCCCGTATCGACGAGTCGATGGAAGCGCTGATCCACCACTTCAAGATCTTCACCGAGGGCTTCAAGGTGCCCGAGGGCGAGGTGTACGTGGCGATCGAAAGTCCGCGTGGTGAGATCGGCTGCTACCTGGTCAGCGACGGATCGTCCAAGCCGTACCGCATGCACATCCGCGCTCCATCGTTCGTGAACATCCAGTGTCTGCCGCACATGATGCGCGGACGTCTGGTGGCTGATGCGGTGGCCGTGATCTCGTCGGTCGACCCGGTGCTGGGAGAGGTGGACCGTTGACGGTCGAGGAGTGGTGTACATGGCGCGCCTGAGCGAAGCGAACGTGGCAGTAGCCAAGGAGATCATCGGCCGGTTTCCCCGGCCGAAATCCGCGTTGATACCCCTGTTACACCTCGCTCAGGAGCAGGATGGGTTCGTGACCACCGAAGCCATGGAGCACCTCGCCGAGTTGATCGGCATCACTCCGGCCGAGGTGTACGGCACGGCCAGCTTCTACGAGATGTTCAAGTTCGAGCCCATCGGGCGCTACTGCATCAACGTCTGCACCAATATCTCGTGCCAGTTGCTGGGCGGTTGGGAACTGCTGGAGCATGCCGAGGAGTCCCTGGGCATCAAGGCCGGCAGCACCACCGCCGACGGGATGTTCACCTTGGAAGACGTCGAGTGCATCGCTGCGTGCACCGAGGCACCGGCACTACAGGTGAACTACCGCTACCGCTACCGGGTGACGCCCGCCGACTTCGATCGTCTCGTCGCCGATCTGCGCGCTGGAGTCCTGAGCGACGAGATCCCCCAGCACGGAACCCTGGCCCGTGTGCGGCAGCGGACCACCGATCGTTGGGCGAACGTGGGCGTCGAGGCGCAGGCCGCCGTGGACGCACGCTGAGGAGTCTTCACATGAGCGACACCCCTACTCCCACCCACTTCCACGTACCAGGTCTGGTGCCCACCGGACCCCGGCTGATCACCAGTCGCTTCGACCTGGCCGACGGTTTCACCTTCGATGGGTATGTGAGGACTGGCGGCTATACCGCACTGCGACGCGCCGTCACCGAGATGACCCCGGAACAGGTCCATGCCGAGGTGAAGACCAGCGAGATCCAGGGTCGTGGCGGTGCGGGTTTCCCCGCCGGAACCAAGTGGGGCTTCCTGCCCGCAGGTGTGGAGCCCCGCTATCTCGTCATCAACGGCGACGAGAGCGAGCCCGGCACCTACAAGGACCGTCTGCTCATGGAGCGCGACCCCCATCAACTCATCGAGGGCATCGTGATCGCGTGCTATGCCATCGGCGCATCGCAGGCGTTTCTGTACGTGCGCGGTGAGATGGCCCTCGCGCAGGAACGTCTCGCACAGGCACTCAACGACGCGTACGCCAACGGCTTCGTGGGACGTGGAATCTGCGGCACCGGCTTCTCGGTGGATATCACCCTCACCTGGGGTGCGGGCGCCTACATCGTGGGCGAGGAGACCGCCCTCATCGAGAGCCTGGAAGGCGAGCGGGGCATGCCACGGCTGAAGCCCCCGTTCTTCCCCGCCAGCAAGGGTCTGTACATGCAGCCCACCATCGTGAACAACGTCGAGACCTTGGCCAACCTGCCCTCCATCGTGAACCAGGGTGGTAGTGCCTTTGGAGCCATCGGCGCTCCGTCGTCCACAGGCATGCGCATGTTCGCCGTCAGTGGTCACGTGAACCGCCCGGGCGTGTTCGAAGTGCCCAACGGCGTCACCACGTTCCGCATGCTGTTCGAGGCGCCCGAGTACTGCGGCGGTGTGCGCGAGGGTCGTCAGGTGAAGGCGTTCATCCCCGGGGGAGCGTCGGCCATGTGGTTCTTCGACGAGCATCTCGATCTCCCCCTCGACAAGCCCACCATCGATCGCGCCGGCTCCATGTTGGGCTCGGGCGCCATCGTGGTCATGGACGACACCACCGATATGGTCGCCGCCTGCTGGCGCGTGGTTCGCTTCTTCGCCCGTGAGAGCTGTGGCAAGTGCACGCCGTGCCGCGAAGGCACCACCTGGTTGGAGCGCATCCTGCGCCGCATCCTCGACGGCCAGGGTCGACCCGAGGATCTGGACCTGCTGGTCGAGGTGAGCGAGAGCATCAGCCCCGGTATGGCCTGGCCACCGCGCCAGACCACCATCTGCCCGCTCGGGCCGTCGGCCGTCTCTCCCATCGCGTCGGCCATCGTTCGGTTCCGCCACGAGTTCGACCACTACATCCGCCATGGCCGACCCATCGACGGTGTCGAAGGTCTTCCGACACATCATCAGGCGGTGGCCGCTCATGTCTGACACTCCGGTGAGTCCCCCCAAGACCACCGTGTCGGTGACCATCGACGGTCAGCCGCACGAGGCCACACCCGGTCAGTGGGTCATCGACGCATGCGAGGACGCCGGCACCTATGTGCCGCACTTCTGCTACCACCCACGCATGAGTCCGGTGGGCATGTGCCGGCAGTGCCTCGTGGAGGTGGAAGGCCCGCGCGGCCCCATGATGGTGGTGTCGTGTATGACCCCGGTGGCCGAAGGCCAAGTGGTGCGCACCGACACTCCGGGTGTGAAGCGGGCCCAAGAGGGTGTGCTGGAACTGCTGTTGGCCAACCACCCTCTCGACTGTCCGGTGTGCGACAAGGGTGGAGAGTGCCCTCTGCAGGACCAGGCGTTCACCCACGGTCCGGGGGAGAGTCGCTTCGTCGAGGAGAAGCGGCACTACGAGAAGCCCATTCCCATCAGCGATCTCGTGCTGCTGGATCGCGAACGCTGCATCCTGTGCGACCGGTGCACCCGGTTCGCCGACGAGGTGGCCGGTGATCCCCTCATCAGCTTCACGCATCGGGGCAACAACACCCAGGTGCTCACCTTCCCCGATCAGCCCTTCGCCTCGTACTTCTCGGGCAACACGGTGCAGATCTGCCCCGTGGGCGCGCTCACCGCGGCGCCGTACCGCTTCAAGGCCCGACCCTGGGACCTCGAGGAGATGGAGAGCACGTGCACCACGTGTTCTGTGGGCTGTCGCACCCAGGTGCAGTCCAGTCGCGACAGCGTGGTGCGCACCCAAGGCGTCGACAGTGACCCGGTGAACTGGGGATGGCTGTGTGACCGGGGTCGTTTCGGTTTCGAGGCCCTCACCAGCGATCAGCGCCTGGCTCAACCGATGGTTCGCACCGCTGAGGGTTTGCAGTCGGTGTCGTGGACCCAAGCACTCGGTGCAGCAGCGCAGTTGATCCGTGACGCCATCGCCGAGTCGGGTCCCGGTTCGGTGGCCTTCCTGGGTGGGGCACGTGGTACCAACGAGGACGCCTTTGCCTGGGCGCAACTCGCACGTGCACTCGGTGCGGAACTCATGGATGCGCAGTTGGCCGATGGGTTACCTGCCAGCGTGTTCCAGTTCCCTCAGGCCACCATCGATCAGGCTGCCTCGGCGCGCACCATCGTGTTGCTGGGACCAGACCTGAAAGAAGAGCTACCGGTGCTGTACCTGCGGGTGCGGGATGCGGCCGAGAAGCGACGCAGTCGTCTGCTCGAGATCGCCCCGCGCGCCACTGGCCTCACGGGCCTCACGTGGCAGTCGCATCTGGCATTGCCCGGCACGCAGGCCGACGTGGTGCGCGACCTCGTGGCCCGGCCTGAGGTGGCAGCCCAGTTGGCATCGGGCGATGTGGTGGTCATTGCAGGTCGGTCGAACCTCGCCGAGTCCCCTGACCACGTCATGGCAGCCGTCGCCGCCGTGTTGGAGGCCGTGCCCGGTGCACGAGTGCTTCCGGTCTTGCGTCGCGGCAACGTGCGCGGCGCGCTGACTGTGGGATGGGCGCCCGCCGAGGGTTCCGGAGCCGTCGAGTTGCTCGACCGGGCCGCCGCCGGTCAGGTGGGCTGCCTCGTCCTCGTGGGGAGCGATCCAACGAGCGACGTGCCCGATGCGCATCTGGCGCAACGGGCCCTCGCCGGTGCACGCAGGGTGATCTCGCTCGACACGCATTCGTCCGCCTCCACCATGGCGGCCGATGTGGTGTTGCCCGCTGCCGCCGCCCACGAAAAGGCAGGAACCACCACCAACCTCGAAGGGCGGGTGTCGACGGTGGCCCAGAAGGTCACCGCTCACGGCACGGCACGTCCCGACTGGATGGTGGCGGTGGAACTGGCCGAAGTGCTGGGGGTCGACCTCGGGTTTGTCACCATCGAGCAGTTGCGTCGCCGCCTTGCCGCCAGTCACCGTGAGATCGGCCGAGCCATCGCCGATGCGGTGGCATCACCCGCCGCCAGCGACGGCGTGTTGATGGCTTCGGCAGCGTCGCAGACGCCTGTGGTGCCGCCCGTGTCGGCACCACCGCGCAATGCGTACGATTTCCGTCTCGTGGTGTCGCGCAAGCTCTACGACCAGGCCGTAGCCACCGCCAACTCGGCGCATCTCGCACCCCTGGCCCCGAAGGCGGCATTGCACGTGCACCCCGGTGACCTCGCACGCCTCGGGGTCGCCGATGGGGGCACAGTGAAGGTGGTCGGTGCCACGACCACACTGACCATCGACGTCGTCGCCGATGAACAGGTGCCCCGCGGCACGGTGTGGGCGCCGTTCAATCAGGCCGGCCCCGACATCCGTGTCCTCATCGACGCTCACGCCAGCGTCACGGACGTGAGAGTGGAGTCGCTGTGAGTCCCCAGCTATCGCTCGATCCCATGCTGGTGGGTGACTTGTCGCTGCGCGTGGTGCTGATCGTGCTGCTGAAGGTCGTGGTCGTGTTCGTGGTCGGCCTCGTGGTCACCATGCTCATGGTGTGGTTCGAGCGTCGAGCCATCGCCACCATGCAGAACCGTGTGGGCCCCAACAAGGCCGGTCCTTTCGGTCTGCTCCAGACACTGGCCGACGGAACCAAACTCTTCTTCAAGGAAGATCTCCTGCCCGAACGGGCCGACAAGATGGTGTTCCGCCTCGCCCCGTACCTGTCGCTGGTGCCGGCCTTCCTCGTGTTCGCCGTCATTCCGCTCGGCGGTGACTTCCGTGATGGTGGAACCGGACTGGTGACATGGTTCGGCGAGACCACCCGTGTCCAGTTGGTCGATCCTCCCGTGGGCATTCTTCTGGTGCTCGGACTGTCGTCCATCGCCGTGTACGGCATCTTGCTGGCCGGGTGGTCGTCGGGATCGAAGTACCCGTTGTTGGGTTCAGTTCGAGCCTCTGCACAGATGGTCAGCTACGAGGCGGCACTGGGCCTCAGCCTTGCCAGCGTGCTGCTGATCGCCGGCACCGTCTCCACCGCTGGCATCGTGGCGGCACAGGGTTCGCTGGGCGACTGGCATGTGGTGTCCACGGGTTTCGTGCCCTTCATCATCTTCCTCATGGCGGCTACTGCCGAGTTGAACCGGCCACCGTTCGACCTCGTCGAGGCGGAACAGGAACTGGTCGGGGGGTTCAACACCGAGTACTCGTCCATTCGCTTCGCCCTGTTCTTCCTCGCGGAGTTCATGAACGTGGTCACCATGTCGGGCATCATCGTGACGCTGTTCTTCGGTGGCCCTCAGCCGGTGTCCATCGGTAACACCACGCTCGACATACCGCTCATTCCCAACGACCTCGAAGGCACCGTGTGGTTGTTGCTCAAGGTGTTGGTGTTCCTGTACGTGTACGTGTGGTTCCGTGCCACCTTGCCCCGCTTCCGTTACGACCAACTCATGGACCTCGGGTGGAAGATCCTCATCCCGTCGTCGTTGGGCTGGTTCTTGTTGCTGGCGGCTCAACGGGTGGGCCGGGATCAGGACTGGAACGTGGTGGTGGTCACGGTGGTGTCGTTGGCGGTGCTGCTGGCCAGTTTCGGCCTCATGGTCGCCGCCCTTCGGGTGGCCTCCACCCGCCGCGAACGAGAGGGGGCGATGTTCTGATGGGCTACCTCGGAGGCTTCCTGGTGACCGTGCGTCAGACGCAGAGGGTCACCACCGAGTACAGCGGCGGGCGTGTGCACCGCCGACTGCGGGCCAAGGGCAAAAGTGAGGGCGCCGCGACCAAGCGGGACGCCAAGATCGCCAAGCCCGAACGCCTTCACGGCCGTCATGTGCTGAATCGCTACGAAGACGGCATGGAGAAGTGCATCGGCTGCGAGTTGTGCGCAGGTGTGTGCCCAGCGAGGTGCATCTACGTACGCGGGGCCGACAACGATCCCGAGAACCCCACGTCGCCGGGCGAGCGCTTCGGCTACGTGTACGAGATCAACTACCTGCGCTG
>CAYMUC010000021.1:0-33865 GCA_964393535.1 uncultured Ilumatobacteraceae bacterium
GTGGACGATGTCGGTGTCGACGCCTTTCGCTACTACGTGTTGGCCGAGACGCCCTATGGCCAG
This sequence comes from uncultured Ilumatobacteraceae bacterium, assembly GCA_964393535.1. Classification (GTDB taxonomy): domain Bacteria; phylum Actinomycetota; class Acidimicrobiia; order Acidimicrobiales; family Ilumatobacteraceae; genus CAYMUC01. The sequence goes on from CAYMUC010000021.1 coordinate 64, forward strand.
GACGGCGACTTCACCGCCGAAGGGTTGACCGCCCGCTACAACGGCGACCTGGCCAACAACCTGGGCAACCTGGTGTCTCGTGTTGCCTCGGTCGTGCACAAGCAATGCGGTGGCACCGGCCACGCACCCACCCCCGGCAGTCCCCTGGAGGCCGCGGCTGCACAGGCCTACGACGCCACCGCAGCAGCATTGCATCAGGTGGCGCCGTCGAAGGCACTGGACGCCACGTGGTCACTCATCCGTGCCACCAACGCCTACCTGGAAGCCCACGAACCCTGGCGGGCCGAACCCGGCCCGGCGGTGGACGCCGTGATGGGCGATGCGCTGGAAGCGATCCGCATCGTGGCCCTTCTGGTGGCGCCGGCCATGCCCACCACCGCCCAGGCCATCTGGGAACGCATCGGCCTCGAGGGCTCAGTGTCGGATCAGCGTCTGCCAGAGGCGGCGGGCTGGGGCGGTTACCCGGCTGGACGACCAGTGCTGAAGGGGTCACCACTGTTCCCCCGCCGAGAGTCGTGATGTGGACCGACACCCACTGTCACGTCGACGACGAGCGCATTCCCGGCGGCACTGACGCCGCCATCGACGCCGCCGTGGAAGCGGGCGTGAGCCGCATGATCTGTGTGGGCACCAGTGCCGAGCGGTCGGTGCTCGCCATGCGCCTCGCCCATCGCAGGCCCGAGGTGTGGGCCACCATCGGCCTCCACCCCCACGATGCCGTGAACGGAGTGGACGCCCTGGTGGACTTGCTCGACGGCGATGAGCCGGGTCGACCTCGGGTGGTGGCCATCGGCGAATGCGGCCTCGACTACTACTACGACCACTCACCGCGCGATGTACAGCGTGAGGTGTTCGCCGCACAGATCGCGCTGGCGCACCGCCACCGACTGCCCCTCGTCATCCACACCCGCGATGCCTGGGACGACACCTTCGATGTCCTCGACACCGAAGGCGTGCCCGAGCGAACCGTGTTCCACTGCTTCACGGGAGGTCCACCGGAGGCCGCAGCCGCCGTGGAGCGCGGGGCGTGGCTCAGTTTCTCAGGCATCGTGTCGTTCCCCTCGGCGACTGCACTCCGCGAAGCTGCTGCCTGGTGTCCCGACGATCGACTCCTCGTGGAGACCGATAGCCCGTACCTGGCACCGGTGCCGCACCGGGGACGACCCAATCAGCCGGCCCTGGTCACGGCCGTGGGCGCTGCCCTGGCCGCAGTGCGTGACGTACCGGTAGCCACGATCGCCGAACTGACGTCGGTGAATGCGACCTTTGCGTTTCCCGGACTGGTCTCGTAGCGTAAGAAACCTCTGTGAACCTGGTACACGCCGACCGTCGCCGCTTGGTGTTCGCCACGATCATCACGATCGTGGCGCTCCCGACGTTGTGGTTGATGGGTCGCGACCAGGCGTCAGATGGAACGCTCACCCCGGTAGCGGTTGCCGTGAACGGTGGTGCGCCGGTGTTCATGGCCGGTCCCACCACGCCACCGCTTCCCGAACCCGCCGTCGTGTCGACCACGGCACCGGGAGAGCAGGCAACCGGGCGTGCCACGTTCCGCAGATGGGACAGCACCACCGTTGCCGAGGTCAGGGCGGCTCCATGCCAGACGGTGCTGGCGCCGCTGGGCACCCGGCTCACCGTCACCAACGTGAACAACGGACGCTCGGTGCGGTGTGTGAACGTGGCTCTCGAGCCGCCGCCGAACGGGGCCCTGGTCATGTTGCACACCGAGGCGCTTCTGGCCATCGGTGACCTGGCCGACGCGCCGCTTCCGGTTCGCGTCAGCTGGTAAGGCCCGTGCTCACCCGCAAGCGGGCTGTGGAGTTGCTCGAGGCCGCCGGTGCGTCACCGCGGCGGGCACGGGGCCAGAACTTCGTGGTGGATCCCAACACCATTCGCAAGATCGTCCGGCTGGCCGACGTGGCACCCGGCGACCATGTGCTCGAGATCGGTCCCGGCCTGGGTTCGCTGACGTTCGCCCTCGCCGAGGCCGGGGCCGTGGTCACCGCCGTCGAAGTGGATCCCGCCATGGTGCAGGTGCTCACCGACGAACTCGCCCGAGTGCACGTCGAGGAACCCGAGGTGGCACAGCGCATCACCCTGCACCAGGCCGACGCCCTCTCCGCCGACTGGAAGCGGTTGTTGGCCAGTGCCAACTCGTGGACCCTGGTGGCGAATCTCCCCTACAACATCGCCACCCCACTCATCGCCGATCTCCTCGACACCGTCCCCGTCATCGAGCGCATGCTGGTGATGGTCCAGGCCGAAGTGGGTGAACGCCTCTGCGCCCACGTCGGTGATGACGCCTACGGAGCCGTGAGTGTGAAGGTTGCCTCGTGGGCCACGGCTCGTGTGGTGGCCACCGTGCCACCGACGGTGTTCCTCCCACGTCCCCGTGTCACGTCGGCCCTCGTGGCGATCAACAGGCATGCAGAACCCGCAGTTCCGCCCGACGTCGACCGGGATGCCGTGTTCAGGTTGGTGCGGGCGGGCTTCGGCCAGCGACGCAAGATGTTGCGCCGATCACTGGACGGGTTGGTGACCTTCGACGAGTTCGAACGGGCGCAGGTGGCGCCGACTGCCCGCGCCGAGGAACTGTCGTTGGACGACTGGGTTCGTCTGACGCGAACCGTCAGGGAGTGTCCATGACCGAAGCGATATCCGTTCAGGCGCCAGCAAAGCTCACCCTCGAGTTGCGGGTCACCGGGGTGCGAGCCGACGGGTATCACCTGATCGATGCAGAGATGGTGACGTTGGACGTGGCGGATGAACTCGTGATCGACCCCACCGGAGACGACGTGCAGTTCACGGGACAGTTCGCCCACGGCATTCCCCAGGACGGCACCGACCTCGTGAGCCGAGCGCTGAAGTTGGCGGACCGGCGTGCCTCAGTGACCGTACACAAGCACATCCCGGCAGGTGGCGGTCTGGGTGGTGGCTCGGCCGATGCTGCAGCGGTGCTGCGCTGGGCCGGTTACGAGGACCTCGAGGGGGCGTCGCGCCTCGGCGCTGACATCCCGTTCTGCATGATCGGCGGTCGCGCACGGGTGTCCGGCATCGGCGAGGTGATCGAGCCCCTGCCCACCACCGCCTTGGACATCACACTCATCGTGCCGCCACTGTTCGTGAGCACCCCGGCGGTGTACCGGGCGTGGGACGACTTGGGCGGGCCAACAGCAGACGGCCCCAACGATCTGGAACCGGCAGCACTGCACGTCGTACCGCAGTTGGCACGGTGGCGTGACCGCATCCGCGACGCGACGGGCGCCGCCCCGGTTCTGGCCGGTAGCGGCGCCACGTGGTTCGTTCTCGGTGCGTACCCAGAGTTGGAGACAGCGTTACCAGACGCGCATGTGGTCGTGACCCGCACGCGTCCGTGAACGCTATTTACGACGCTGGTGGCGCGTCCGGCGCAGCATCTTCTTGTGCTTCTTCTTGCGCATGCGCTTGCGGCGCTTCTTGATCAGCGATCCCATAGCCCGAGAGACGCTAGCGGTCGCGACCGCCGTTCACCCAAGCCGTTGGCTCAGTCCGCCGGACGCACGACCACCACAGGGCACGGGGCGTGGGTGGACACCACGGTGGACACCGAGCCGAGGAGCAGACTGGCGAATCCCCCTCGACCGCGGGAGCCCACCACGATGAGGTCGGCGTCGAGATCGCTCGCCGCTTCGAGAAGGCCCGTGGACTCGACGTGCTCGACCAGGTGACCGGTGCAGGCGACCCCCGCCGCCGTCACTGCAGCCACCTCGTCATCGAGCAGGTGCTTGGCGTCCTCGTAGATGAGCGGCACCAGTTCGCCAGCACCGGCGCGCACCCCGAGATAGGGGTAACGCCAGGCGTGCACCAAGTGCAGAGACGCACCCGCCTGCTGGGCCTCGGCCATCGCCCACGTGCGGGCAGCCGTGCTGCCAGCACTGGCGTCCACCCCCACGACGATGGTGTCGGCCCCTCGCCCTCCGGAACCGATGGGCACCACGGCCACCGGCACCGTGGCATGGTGCAGCACCGAACGGGTGACCGAACCCAGCAACACCGACACCGCCTGGCTGCGGCCCGAGCGGCCGACGACCAACAGGTCGGCGCCCTTCGCCGCCGACAACAACTCGTCAGCGGCTGGCCCATCCACCAAGATCCCCTCGACGTTCACCGACGGTGCCTCCGCACGGACCGTGGCCACCGTGCGGTCCAACAACTCGCGATAGGGCACCCGAGCCTGTTCGGGCTCGATCACAGCGATGGGCATGCCCACCGGCGCCACCACCTCGCTCGCCGGAGGCGGCACCACGACGACGACGCTCAGTGCCGCTCCGTGTCGAGCCGCAGTCTGCGCTGCCCAGGCCACGGCGGCGTCACTCCCGGGAGAGCCATCGGCGCCCACCACGATCTGGGACATGGATGCAGTACTGGTCATGGTTCCATTGTCGACCAACAGCACACCGACAAGCCAGGGCACACGTCGCTGCAAGGAGGGACCTTGGGCCCTCAGCGGCTAGCGTGTGGCGGTCGCTCCGGGGTCGTTCAAGTGGTAGGACAGCGGATTTTGGTTCCGTTAATAGGGGTTCGAGTCCCTTCCCCGGAACGTGTGCGCTAGAACGGTGGCGTGACCACCACCGCCATCGTGCTGGCCGCCGGCGGGGGAACCCGCATGCGCTCCGCACGCCCCAAACCATTGCACCGATTGTGCGGCCGGCCCATGGTCCTGCACGTCATCGAGGCCCTCGCCGAGGTATCCGTAGATCGAACGGTCGTGGTGGTGGGACACGGGGCTCAAGCCGTCGAGAAGCGTCTCACCGAGTACGCACCGGCGTGGGCACGGGTGTCGTTCGCCGAGCAGGCCGAGCAGCGTGGCACGGGCCACGCCACCATGATCGGCCTCGACGCACTGGACTCGATGGACGACGATCTCGTGGTGCCCGATGACATCGACACCGTGGTGGTGCTACCGGGTGACACTCCCCTCCTCACAGCCGACTCCATCGCCGAGTTGGTGGCCCGACATCAAGCCTCGGGTTGGGCCGCCACCGTGCTCACCGCCACGGCCCCCGACCCCACCGGCTACGGGCGAATCGTTCGCGCTCGCGACGGCCGGGTGGTGCGGATCGTGGAACAACGCGACGCCTCGGTCGAGGAACTGTCGATCGACGAGATCAACACGGGCATCCTGGCGTTCCGACGCAACCTCTTGGGGCCGGCGCTTCGCCGGACCTCTCCCGACAACGCACAGGCCGAGTACTACCTCACCGATGTGGTGCAGGTGCTCGCAGGCATGGGCCATCAGGTAGGAACGGTGCTGGCACCCTTCGACGAGACCGCCGGCGTCAACGATCGGGCACAACTTGCCGGGGCCGAGCAGGTGCTGCGGCGCCGCATCAATCGTCACTGGATGCTCCATGGGGTCACGTTGGTCGATCCCGATCACACGTACCTCGACGTGACGGTGCAACTGGGCCGCGACGTCACACTGCATCCCGGCTCGGTGCTGGCCGGTTCCACGGTGGTAGGTGACGGATGCGAGATCGGCCCCCACGCCCACCTCGTGGACTGCGTGGTCGAGGATGGTGCCTCCATCAGCCACAGCGTCGCTCGCGGTAGCCGCATCGGCGCCGATGCCGTGGTGGGGCCGTTCGCCTCGTTGCCGACGGGCACCATCGTCACTTCGGGCCGACACGTGCCCCCCTTCTACACTGGGGCCGACGGCTGACCGGCGAAAGGGTTCGACGATATGGAGGGTGCACTGGAGAAGGTCACCACCAAACGCTTGGCACTGTTCACCGGCCGCACGCATCCCGCGTTGGCCGAGGAGGTGGCCCGACATCTGGGCATCACCCTGGGAGACGTGAACCTCGTCGAGTTCGCCAATGGCGAGGTGCGACCGCGGTTCGCCGAGAGCATTCGCGGTGCGGACGTCTTCGTGATGCAGACGCACTACGGCTGGGACGGGCGCAGCATCAACGACTCGATCATGGAGCAACTCATCATGATCGACGCTGCGCAACGCGCATCGGCCAAGCGCATCACGGCGGTGTGCCCGTTCTACGGCTACGCCCGCCAAGACCGTAAGGCCGAGGGACGCGAGCCCATCACGGCTCGACTCATGGCGGATCTGTTCAAGACGGCCGGCGCCAAGCGCATGGTGTCGGTCGACCTGCACTCGGGCCAGATCCAAGGGTTCTTCGACGGTCCGGTCGACCACCTCACGGCCATGCCGGTGATCGAGTCGTACCTTCGCCGCCACGCAACCGACCCGGTGATCGTGTCGCCCGATGCCGGTCGCATCAAGGTGGCAGAGCGCCTTGCCCAGCACCTCGGCGCGGACCTCGCTTTCGTCTACAAGCGACGCCCCAAGGGCACCACCAACGTGGCCCGGGCCCTCGATGTGATCGGCGATGTCGAAGGTCGCCAGTGCATCCTCACCGACGACATGATCGACACCGGCGGCACCATCGTGTCGGCTGCCGAACTGCTGTTGGACCGAGGGGCCACCGAGGTGTGGGCCATGGCCACGCACGGGGTGTTGTCGGATCCGGCCGCCGAGCGCCTGAAGAACTCGCGGCTGTCCCGCGTCGTGCTCACCAATACTCTGCCCCTGCCCCCCGAGAAGCAGATCGACAAGATCGAGGTGCTGTCGGTGGCCGAGATCATCGCCCAGGCTCTGTCGGCGGTGTTCGAAGAGGCCAGCGTGAGCGAGATCTTCGGCGGAGAGAACCAGGCCTGACAGGCCCCCACGACACCGGCGGGTGGCAGAAGCGGCGACCTCGCCGATAACATCGCACGCCGGTCCCGAAGCGGAGAGAAGAACGTACCATGGCCCAGACAGTGCTCGTCGCCCACACCGGCCGTACCACCGGCTCGTCTGAATCGCGTCGCCTGCGTCGCGAAGACAAGATCCCCGCCGTGCTGTACGGCCAGGGCATGGAGCCACTGGTCCTGCATGTGGAGCGTCGCGACCTGCGAGTGGCGCTGTCGGGTTCGGCCGGAACGAACACCGTGCTGGATCTCCAGGTGAACGGCAAGGTGTACCCGGCCATCGTGAAGGAGATGCAGCGTCACCCGGTGCGCCGCACGGTCAGCCACGTGGACTTCTTGCAGGTGAACCTGTCCGAGGCCGTGACCGTGTCCGTGCCCGTGCGCCTCGAGGGCGAGGCCAAGGCCGTGTTGTCGGCTGGTGGTCTCGTCGACCCCGCCGTCGACACCATCGAGATCTCCAGCACCCCAGGCAACATCCCCGACGAGATCGTCGTCGACATCACGAACATGCAGGTCGGCGACGTGGTGCGTCTGGCCGATCTCACGTTGCCTGCGGGCGTGTCCGCCACCGGTGACCCGGAGATGGCCGTGGTCACGGTGATGTTGAGCCGGGCTGCTACCGCTGGTCGGTCTGGCGAAGCCGAAGCCGGCGACAACGCCGCTGAGTGAGCCGAACCCTCGTCGTCGGGTTGGGGAATCCGGGTGCTGCCTATGCGCGCACCCGACACAACGTCGGCGAGGAGGCGGTCGGCGAACTTGCCCGTCGACGCGGTGTGCGTCTGCGGCCCGGCCGCGATGACGCTCTCGTCTACGAGGGCCGAATAGACGACCATGACGTGGTGTTGGCCTTTCCCACGACGTTCATGAACGAATCGGGGCGTGCGGTCGGCAAGCTGATGCGGCGCCACGGCATCGTGGAACCCAGCCAACTCATCGTGGTACACGACGAGTTGGACCTCCCTCCCGGTGTGGTGCGGGTGAAAGTCGGCGGGGGTCTTGCTGGACACAACGGACTGCGCTCCATCACCCAGCACCTCGGCACCCAGGACTATGTGCGGGTGCGCATCGGGGTGGGCAAGCCACCACACCGGGACCGTGGCGCCGATCACGTCCTGACCCGTGTACCCGCCGCCGAGCGGAGCCTGTTGGACGTGGCCGTGCAAGAGGCCAGCGATGCCGTGGAGACCATCCTGAACGACGGTCCCGACGCAGCGATGCAGCGATTCAACGGCCCTCGCTGAGGTCTGGGTAGCGTCGGGTCAGGCATGCGCCTCACGTCACTCCCCCCCGACCTGCGCGATGAGCCCGGACTGGCGGCCGCCCTCACCCTGCCTTCGGGCGTGGTGGCCATCCCCGAGGCGGCACGAGCCGTGGCCCTGGCCGCCGTGTCGCACCTGTCCACCCGCCGACCCATGATCATCGCTGCGCCCACCGGGACCGCAGCAGGCCAGTTGTATGGCGACCTCTGTCAGTTCCTGCCCGAGGGCGAGGTGGTGCTGTACCCAGCCTGGGAGACCCTGCCTTTCGAACGGGTCAGTCCGGCGGTCGAGACGATGGGAAAGCGCCTCGAGGTGTTGTGGCGCCTGCGCCACCCCGACCGCGCTCCGGCCGTGGTGGTGGCCGGTGTCCGCGCACTGCTCCAGCACCTGACTCCCGGCACAGAGGTCATGGAGCCCATCCTCGTTCGCAGGGGCCAGATTCTCGACCCCGACGTGGTCATGGCTCATCTGGTGGCATGCGGATACCGACGCGAGGATCTCGTCGAGCACCGAGGTGAGGTCGCCAGGCGCGGGTCCATCATCGACGTGTTCCCCAGCACCGCTGATGCGCCGGTACGCCTCGACCTGTGGGGCGATGAACTCGACCGCCTCACCACCTTCCGGGTGAGCGATCAGCGTTCGGCCGAGGACCTCGACGAGGTGCTGATCTTCCCGGCCCGCGAACTCGTACCCAGCGACGAACTCGCCCGCCGCGCCGAGACACTGGCGGCCAGCGAACCGTGGGGTCGGGAGCACTGGGAGCGTCTCGCCCAGCAGACCCTGTTCGACGGCATGGAGAGTTGGAGCCCGTGGCTCACCGACGAGCCTCGCCTGCTCACCGATGTCGTGACCGACGTGTACGGGGACCGGGCACGCGTGGTGCTGGTGGAGCCTCGGCGTATGCGCGACCGGGCAAGCGATCTGCTCGCCGAAGAGGACGATCTGGCCCGAGCGTTGGCCTCGACCTGGGAACGGGATCCGACGCGCCCGTTCCCGCGTCTCCATGCCGAGCCGGCGCGATTGCTCGACAGCAGTGGTATGGGCGCGTGGTCGGTGGTGAGCACCCCCGATGCTCCCGATGCGCCGGCAGTGGCGGCCATCGGGTGGGCGCCTGTGGTGGGCGACGGCCACGGATTGGCCACGCGTCTGGGGGAACTCCTCGCCGAGGGATGGCGCGTCGTGGTCGCCGCCGACGGCGAGGGTTCCGCTGCGCGACTCGCCGAAGTGCTGCGCGAACAGGGTCTCGACCTGCGGATGGTTCCGCCGGGCGAGGACCCGCCACGTCAGGGCGGCAGCATCGTGGTCGCGCCTCTTCACCGTGGATGTTCGCTGGCAGCGTCGCGCTTGGCCGTGGTGGCCGAAGCCGATCTCACCGGTCGGCGCCGAGCGCACCGACGACCTCGAACCCCGCGCCGCGAGGGCACCGGCACGTTCGAAGATCTCAAACCCGGCGATTACGTCGTGCACCACCATCACGGCGTCGGGCGCTACGAGGGCATGGTCACCCGGTCCATCGGCGGGGTGGAGCGCGACTACCTGCTGCTCGCCTACAAGGGCAACGACAAGCTCTACGTCCCCTCCGACCAGATCGACACGGTGCGCCAGTACGTGGGTGGTGAAGCACCCAGCCTGCACCGCCTTGGCGGCACCGACTTCGCCAAGTCCAAGGCCCGGGTCCGTTCGGCCGTGCGCGAGGTTGCTCAGGAACTCGTGCTGCTCTACCAGCAGCGCGTGAACGCCCAGGGCTACGCCTTCGGTGAGGACACACCATGGCAGGCCGAGATGGAACAGGCCTTCGGCTACGTGGAGACCCCCGATCAACGCCGAGCCATCGAAGAAGTCAAGTCCGACATGGAACGACCGCACCCCATGGACCGCCTGATCTGTGGCGACGTGGGTTTCGGCAAGACAGAGATCGCCGTGCGGGCGGCGTTCAAGGCCATCCAGGACGGCAAACAGGTGGCGGTGCTGGCACCCACCACCCTGTTGGCGTCGCAGCACGGCAACACCTTCGCCGACCGCTTCGCCGGGTATCCCATCAGGGTCGAGGTGCTCAGCCGATTCCTCACCGCCGCCCAGGCGCGCCAGGTCATCAACGGTCTCGCCACCGGCGAGGTGGATTGCGTGGTGGGAACCCACCGCCTGCTGTCCGAAGGGGTGGCGTTCAAGAACCTCGGCCTGCTGGTGGTCGACGAGGAGCAACGCTTCGGCGTACAGCACAAAGAAGCCATGAAGCGCCTGGCCACCGATGTCGACGTGCTGACGCTGTCGGCCACACCCATTCCTCGAACGCTCGAGATGAGCCTGGTGGGCATTCGCGACATGTCGCTGCTGCAGACCCCGCCCGCCGATCGCCAACCCATCCTCACCTACGTGGGTGAGTACGACGAACGGGTGGCGGTGGAGTCGATCCGGCGCGAGTTGCTTCGTGAAGGTCAGGTGTTCTGGGTGCACCACCGTGTGGCCTCCATCGACGCCTGTGCGGGTCGTCTACGAGAGTTGGTGCCCGAGGCGCGCGTGGCCGTCGCTCACGGGCAGATGGACGAGGGCACACTGGAACAGATCGTCGTGGACTTCTGGGAAGGCCGCTACGACGTGCTGGTGTGCACCACCATCATCGAGAGCGGTATCGACATGCCGTCGGTGAACACCTTGGTGGTGGAACGTGCCGACCTGCTGGGCTTGGGGCAGTTGCACCAGTTGCGCGGTCGTGTGGGACGAAGCGGACAACGGGCGTACGCGTACCTGTTCCACCCACGCGATCGAACCCTCAGCGAGGACGCGTACGAACGTCTACGCACCATCGGCGAGACCACCGAACTGGGAAGCGGCTTCAAGATCGCCATGCGTGACCTGGAGATTCGCGGGGCGGGCAACCTGCTGGGTGAGGCACAGAGCGGTCACATCGCAGCGGTGGGCTACGACCTCTACTGCCAACTCGTCACCGAGGCCGTCGCCGAGATGAAGGGCGAGCCGGTGCGCGAGCCCGCCGAGGTGAAACTGGACGTACCCACCGATGCTCACCTCCCCTCCGACTACGTGCCCAAGGAAGAGTTGCGACTCGAGGCGTACCGACGCCTCGCTGCGGTGACCACCCACGCAGAGGTGGACGATCTGCGCACCGAATGGGAAGACCGCTACGGCCCGGTACCGCCGGCGGCCGAGGCGTTGCTGACCGTGGGGCATCTGCGGGCCGAATGCCATCGTCTCGGGCTGCGGGACCTCACCATCACCTCGTCGCAGGCGCGCCTTGCGCCTCTCGAGTTGAAGATGAGCGAATCCTTGCGACTGAAGCGACTGGCCAAGGGGGCCCTCGTCAAAGAGGACCAGCGCCAGATCGTGGTGCCCATTCCACCCCGCACCGATGCCGCCGACTTCCTCGTGAAGTTCCTCACCGAACTCATACCGCCCGCCGCGGGTAACGTCTGACCCCGTGACTCGTCGCCGTGCAACCCGGTGGGCGCTGGCTGTGGCCACCGCCGCCGTAACCCTCACCTCCTGCGCCACGTTCTCCTCCGATGCCGCCAGTGTGGATGGCCGCTCCCTGTCGGGCAGGGACTTCCAGGAGTTGCTGAACGACATCGCAGCGGTTCCCGGGTTCGAGTCGTTCCTGGTGGGCTCCAACACTCTCGACGCCGATTTCGCTCGCAACCTGCTGAACCGTTGGATCACCGGCGTCGCCTTGACCGACGACCTCGCCGAGCGGGGCATCGCCATCAGCGATTCCCTGCGTCAGTCGGTGTCGGATGAACTCGCCTCCACCAACGGCGCTCTCTGGCAGGAGGCACCCGAGGAACTGCGAGAGTTGTTCATCGAGTCGCTGGCAGCCTTGCGAGCCTTCAGCGATGCCGCCGCACCCGACCCCGAGACTCTGCGTGCCGACTACGAAGCCGGCATCGCCGTGTCGGCCATCGCCTGCACGCGCCACATCCTGGTGGAGACCGAGGCCGAAGCCCAGGAGGTGCTGACGGAACTTCGTAGCGGCGCCGACTTCGCCGAGGTGGCTGCCCAACGCTCCATCGACCAGGGCTCGGCGGTCAACGGCGGCATCATCGAACCGGCGGCAGGTGCTGGCTGTTTCGACGGCGCAACCTTCGCACAGAGCCTCGTGCCCGAGTTCGTCCAAGGTGCCCTGAACGCCACGGTCGGTGTCCCCACCGACCCGGTGCAGAGCCAGTTCGGGTGGCACATCATCCTCCTGCGACCCTTCGACGAAGTCGCAGAGGCCGTCGCCCGGTTGACCGGAGGCGGCAACGTGGAAGCGGCCGTGGCCGAGGTGCTGCTCAGCGCCGACATCGACGTGGCCAGCAAGTTCGGGCGCTTCGATCCCATCCAGGGTGCCGTCGTCGCCATCGGTAGCTGAGTACGCCGTGGGCACCGGCAGCGAGGGCGATCGTCGTCCCCGAGTCGTCGTCGTGGGACTGGGGCCGGCGGGGGTCGACTACATCCCGGCGGCCACACTGGACGTCATCGAGTCGGTCCCCCACCGATACCTGCGCACAACCGTGCATCCCAGTGCTCATGTGGTGCCCGGGGCCTTGTCGTTCGACGCGCTGTACGAGCAGGCCGACCGTTTCGAGGACGTCTATACCGGCATCGTCGACGCGTTGGCCGACGCAGCCGCCGAGCACGGCGAGGTGTTGTATGCCGTGCCAGGTTCGCCGTGGGTGCTCGAGCGCACCGTGGCTCTGCTGCGCAGCGACGAACGTGTCGAGGCGGTGGTGCATCCGGCGATGTCCTTCCTCGACCTCGTGTGGACTCGTCTGAGCATCGACCCGGTAGAGGCCGGCGTGAGATTGGTCGACGGGCACCGCTTCGCCGTGGATGCGGCTGGCGAACGAGGCCCGTTGCTCGTAGCCCACACCCATGCCGACTGGGTGCTGTCGGAGATGAAGTTGGCAGCCGAGGACGTCGACAGCGCCGAGGTCGTGATTCTGCAACGCCTCGGCTCACCCGACGAGTCCATCGTGACCACCACCTGGGCCGACCTCGACCGCACCGTCACCGCCGATCACCTGACGTCGGTGTACGTACCGCACCTGGCAGCACCCGTCGGCCGCGAGTACGTGCGCTTCCACGAACTCACCCGCACTCTGCGAGAGCAGTGCCCGTGGGACCGCGAGCAGACGCATACCTCACTGGTGCGCTACGTCATCGAGGAGGCCTACGAAGTCGCCGACGCACTGGCCGCCGTGGGCGACGACCCCGAGTCCGTCTCGGTGGATGCAGACGACGCCTTGATGTCGGAGTTGGGCGACCTGCTGTACCAGGTGGAACTCCACGCCACCATCGCCGAACAACAGGGGCGATTCACCATGGCCGACGTGTGCCGGGCCGTCCACGACAAATTGGTTCGTCGTCATCCGCACGTGTTCGGGCCACATGCCGGCGAGCGAACCCCCGAGGAGTTGGTGGCGTCGTGGGAAGACACCAAGGCAGACGAACGCGGCCCCGACGCATCCCCCTTCGAGGGGATTCCCCGTTCCATGCCGGCGTTGAGTTACGCAGCCAAGGTGCTCAAGCGGGCCGAACGGGCGGGTCTGGGCACCCCCATCGTGGATGATCTTCCCCTGGTCGACCTGATCACCGCCGACTTGGCGGCGTCGGACCTCACCCTGGACGAACTGGGCAAGACCCTGCTGGCCATCGTGGTGGCTGCACGCTCGGCGGGTCAGGACGCCGAGGCCGCTCTGCGCGCCGTGGTCGACGAGTACCGCACCCGGGTCGAGACCGGGTCGACTGCGCCCGACGCAGGGTAGGTTCGCACGCCATGAGCGAGATCGTGCGCGTGCAGGCCCGTGAAGTCCTCGACTCCCGAGGCAACCCGACCGTGGGTGTGGAGGTCACGCTGGCCAGCGGTGCCAGTGGGTGGGCCGTCGTGCCGTCGGGTGCCTCCACCGGGGAGCACGAAGCGGTGGAGCTGCGCGACGGCGGCAGTCGCTACCTGGGCAAGGGTGTCCCCAAGGCCGTGGCGCACGTGAACGGTGAGATCGCCCACCTGTTGGTCGGCCAGAGTGCCCTGCAACAACGCACGATCGATCAGGCGATGATCGACGCCGACGGCACCGACAACAAGGCCCGCCTCGGGGCGAATGCGCTGCTGGGCACCAGCCTGGCGGTGGCGAGAGCCGCCGCCATGCATCTCGGGCTTCCCCTGCACAGGTACGTCGGCGGAGTCGATGCCCACGTACTGCCTGTACCCATGATGAACGTGCTCAACGGCGGTGCCCACGCCGACAACTCCGTGGACTTCCAGGAGTTCATGATCATGCCAGTGGGGGCTGCCAGTTTCTCCGAGGCACTGCGCTGGGGTGTCGAGGTGTACCACACCCTCAGGCGAGTGCTGCACGAACGGGGTCTGTCCACCGCTGTGGGCGACGAGGGTGGTTTCGCCCCCGATCTGGCCAGCAACGAGCAGGCCATCGTGCTGTTGATGGAGGCCATCGAGACGGCCGGGCTGCGCCCGGGCACCGATATGGCGTTGGCGCTCGACCCCGCCATGAGCGAGTTGTACCGCGACGGCGCCTACCACCTCACCGGTGAAGGTCGAGTCCTGTCGTCGTCGGAGCTGGCCGACGAGTGGTTGCGGCTCAGTTCCGCCTACCCGATCGTCTCCCTGGAGGACGGCATGGCCGAGGACGACTGGGACGGATGGTCTCAACTCACGGCGGCTGTGGGCGACCGCGTGCAGCTCGTGGGTGATGACCTGTTCGTGACCAATCCCGCCCGACTCCAGATGGGCGTCGACCGCCATGTCGGCAACAGCATCCTCGTGAAGGTCAACCAGATCGGCACCCTCACCGAGACCCTCGCCGCCGTCTCACTGGCCACTCGCCACGGGTACACGGCAGTCATGAGCCATCGTTCGGGTGAGACCGAGGACACGACCATCGCCGATCTTGCGGTGGCGACCAACTGCGGTCAGATCAAGACCGGGGCCCCGGCTCGCAGCGACCGGGTGGCCAAGTACAACCGTCTCCTCGGCATCGAAGCGGAACTGGGAGAAGCGGCGGCGTTCTGGGGGGCGCGCGCCCTCGGACCCCGTCGGTGAGTCACAATCGTCGGGTGCGACGCGATCTCACTCGGCCCATCCCGGCTGCCGACCGGTTGGTGCGGCGTCCCCGGTGGAGATTCCTGACAGGCGTCGTGGTGCTGGTGGTGCTGGTGGCACTGGCGGGAACGTTGTTGGTCTCACCCCTTCAGTCGTGGTGGAACCAGGACGAGGCCCTGGAACAGCGGAAGGTGGAACTGGCCACGCTCACCGAGGTGAACACCCGACTGGAGGCCGAGATCGCCCGTCTCAACACCGATGCCGGCGTCATCGAGGCTGCTCGCAACGAACTCGGCTTCGTGCAGCGAGGAGAGCGACGCCTCGCCTTGGTGGAACGGTCACCGCTGGGCGCCACGTTGCCCGATCAATGGCCCTATTCGGTGGTCGATGCCATCTTGGACGCACGTGCGTCGCACGCTGCAGCTGCCGCCTTGTCCGCGGTCAGGGAGTCGGGTGACATGGGTGACACACCCGCTGGCTAGTGTTCGCAGCGTTGGCGTCCCCGCGGCGCCCGTCTCGACGTACAACAGGGGGTTCCCACGTGACCGGCAGCATCCTCGGCAACCGAGTCCTCCGTAGAGAGGATCCGAAGTTCCTCACCACCGGCGGCGAGTACGTCGACGACCTGCTCGACGTACCCGAACTGCAGGGGGCGTATCACGTCACCTACGTGCGGTCCACGGTGGCTCACGGCACCATCGTGTCCATCGACGCCAGCGACGCTCTGGCCATGCCGGGTGTCGTGGCGGTGTACACCGCAGCCGATCTTGGCCTACAGCCCATGCCTGCGGCGTTCAACCCCATGGTGGCGCGCACACTGCTGGCCAGCGACAAGGTGCGCTTCGTTGGTGAACCCATCGCTGCGGTCATCACCGAGCACCGTGATCAGGGCGAAGACGCCGCCGAGGCGGTCATCGTGGACTACGACGTCCTCGAAGCGCTCGTCGATGTCGAGGCTGCTGCTGCCTCCAGCACCTTGCTGTACGACGCAGCGGGGTCCAACGTGGTGTTCGACACCACAGCGTTGGGCATCCCCGACATGAGCGGTGACGCCTTGTTCGCCGACTGTGAAGTGGTGGTGAAGGGCCGTTTCGTGAACCAGCGCGTGGCTCCCTGCCCGCTCGAGGTGCGCGGCTCGGCGGTGGCATGGGTCGACGGTCGCCTCTATCAGTGGCTGTCCACCCAGCACGCTCAGGGTGCCCGCGACGCCATCGTGGCCGGCAACGGTCTCGAGGCTGGCCAGGTGCGCCTCATCACCCCCGATGTCGGTGGCGGCTTCGGCGCCAAGATCGTTCCCGGTTCCGAGGAGATCCTCCTGGGCCGCCTGGCCAAAGAGGTGGGCCGCCCGCTGCGCTGGCGCGAAACCCGCAGTGAGTCCATGGTGGGCCTCGGTCACGGTCGGGCCCAGGTGCAGTACGTCACCATCGGCGGCACCCGCGCCGGCAAGGTCACGCACTACGCCCTGCAGGTGTTCCAGGACTCGGGCTCCTTCGCCGACATGGGAACCATCCTGGCCCCCTTCATGACCCGGCCCATGGCGTCGGGCGTGTACGACATCCCCGTCATCGAGTGTCGCACCACCTCGGTGGTCACCAACACCACCCCCACCACCGCCTACCGCGGGGCGGGGCGTCCCGAGGCCACGGCGGCCATCGAGCGGGCCATGGACATGTTCGCCGCCGAGATCGGTAAGGATCCGGCCGAGGTTCGGCGTCTCAACCTCATCAAGCCCTTCTCCGAGCCGCACACCACGTCCATCGGCCAGACCTACGACGTGGGCAACTACGAAGAGTCGCTGAACAAGGTGCTCGCCGCTGTCGACTACCAGCAGTTGCGGGCCGAGCAGGCGGCACGCCGGGCGTCGGGCGATGTGAAGCAGTTGGGCATCGGCGTCAGCGTGTACGTCGAGATCACCGGCGGCGTGCCCCCCATGGGCGAAGAAGCCAAGATCGAAGTGCTACCCAGTGGTCGGGCCATCGTGTACACCGGTACCTCGCCACACGGCCAGGGTCACCTCACGTCGTGGTCCATGATCGCCAGCTCGGAAACCGGCATCCCCATGGACCAGATCGACCTGGTGTGGGGCGACACCGACCTGGTGCCCGTGGGCGGTGGCACCATGGGTTCTCGATCGCTGCAGCAGGGCGGTGCGGCAGTGCAGAAGGCAGCAGTGGAACTGGTCGATGTGGCCAAGAAGTTCGCTGCCCGACTGCTCGAGGCCGACGAGGCCGACGTGGTGCTGGACATCGAGCGGGGGGCGTTCCATGTGGCCGGAACGCCGGCTGTCATCGCCACCTGGGCCCAGTGCGCCGAGGCCGCCGCCGCAGATGGCGGCCTGGTGCAGGCCACCACCTTCAGCGCTTCCAGCGCCACGTTCCCCTTCGGTGCCCACGTGGCCGTGGTCGAGGTCGACACCGAGACCGGCAAGGTGCGCCACCTGCGCCACGTCGCGTGCGACGACGCCGGCCGCGTGCTGAACCCCTTGCTCCTCGAGGGCCAGATCCACGGAGGCGTGGCCCAGGGCACCGCTCAGGCCCTACTCGAGGAAGTGCGCTACGACGCCGATGGCAACCCCATCACCTCCAACCTGGCCGACTACGCCTTCATCTCGGCAGCGGAGTTGCCCAGTTTCGAAGTCATCCACATGGAGACGCCCACCCCGGTGAACCCGCTGGGCGCCAAGGGCATCGGCGAGTCCGGCACCATCGGCTCCACGCCGGCGGTGCAGTCGGCCGTGGTCGACGCACTGGGCCACCTCGGTGTCCGCCATGTCGACATGCCTGCCACTGCCGAGCGGGTGTGGCAGGCCATCCAGGCCACCAAGGCCTGAAACCAGTACTGGTGAGCACACAACCCCCCATCGTCGCCGAAGGTCTCGTTCGTACCTTCGGCGACGTGAAGGCGGTCGACGGTGTCGACCTCACGGTCGAGGCCGGCGAGATCTTCGGGCTGCTGGGGCCCAATGGTGCCGGCAAGAGCACCACGGTGCGCATGCTCACCACGCTGTTGCGTCCCACGTCAGGGACGGCCCGGGTGGCCGGCTTCGACGTGGTGCGTCAGGCCGACAAGGTCCGCCGCAGTATCGGCGTCGCCTTGCAGGACGCCGCCATCGATCCGCTCATGACCGGCATGGAACTGCTGCGACTGCAAGCCGTGCTGTACGGCCTGGCACCCACCCAGGTGCGTCGACGCGCCGACGAACTCCTCGAACGAGTGGGCCTCACGGCGGCGGCCGACCGTCGTGTGGGCACCTACTCGGGCGGTATGCGTCGGCGCCTCGATCTCGCCTTGTCACTCATCCACCAACCCACCGTGTTGTTCCTCGACGAGCCCACCACCGGTCTCGACCCCATGAGCCGCATCACCCTGTGGGAAGAGGTGCGCCGCCTCAACGATGAGGGCACCACGGTGCTGCTCACCACCCAGTATCTGGAAGAGGCCGACCAGTTGGCCGACAGAGTGGCGATCGTCGATCAGGGGCGCATCGTTCGCCAGGGCTCCCCTCGCGACCTGAAGGCCGCAGTGGGCGCACCCACCCTGCTGGTCAGCGTGGAAGCGCACCACGTCGAGGCGGCGCGCGAGGTCATGGGCACCTTCGGTGACCTGCGACCCACTGCCGAAGGAACCCTCGGCGTGGGATTGGCGTCGGGGGCCGAGGCCGTGCCCGAGGTCATCCGTGCCCTGGACCTGCGGGGTATCGCGGTGCGACATCTCGAATTGAACGCGCCCAGCCTCGACGATGTGTTCGCCGAGGCCACAGGTCACCGCCTCGAAGGGGCGTCGTGACCACTGCCACCACCCTGCACCAGGTGCGGGCCATGTCGTGGCGGTCCATGTTGGCCATCGTCCGCCAGCCGGCACTCGTGGTGCCGTCGCTGGTCTTCCCCATGTTCTTCGCCGCCCTGGGAACATCGTCGTTCAGCCGGGCCACCAGCCTGCCCGGGTTCCCCCAGGTCGACAGTTTCCTCGACTTCGCCCTTGCCGGAACCATCGTGCAGGGGGTGCTGTTCGGCTCGACCGTGGGGGCCACGGCACTGGCCACCGACATCCAGACCGGCTTCTTCGACCGCCTCCTGGCATCGCCGGTGTCCCGGCTCAGCGTGCTCGTGGGTCGCCTCGCCGGAGCCAGCGCCTTCGGTGCCGCTCAAGCTGCCGTGTTCACCTTGGTACTGCTGCCCTTCGGCGTCACGGTGCGCTCGGGCCCCTTGGGGTTCCTCGCCATCGTGCTCAGCGGGGGGCTCATCGGACTGGCCTTCGGGGCCCTCATGGCGGCCATGGCCCTTCGTACCGGATCGGCCGAGGCGGTGCAGGGGGCATTCCCCCTGCTCTTCATCCTGTTGTTCTTCTCCAGTGCGTTCTTCCCTCGCCAGACCATGTCGGGCATCTATGCGACCATCGCCGATGTGAACCCCGTCTCCTACCTGGTGGAAGGCATACGCGGGCTGGTCATCGAAGGGCTCGGGGTGAAGGTGATCCTCGAGGCGGTAGCCGTCCCCGGAGCACTGGCGGTGGTCACCCTTGCGCTCAGCCTGGCGGCACTGAAGGCCCGGGTGCGTGCGTCATGAGTGCGACCACCCGTGCTGCGGGAGCGTTGGCGGTTCGCAACTTGCGCAACATCCGCCGAATTCCGTCCGCGTTCTTTCCGGCACTGCTCATGCCCGTGTTCCAGATGATCGCCTTCTCGGGAACGTTCTTCGCCATCACCCGCATCCCCGGCTTCCCCACCGACCGCTCCATCAACTGGTTCCTCCCACTCGGCGTCTGCATGGGTTCGGCCTTCAGTGGTATCGGTATCGGCTTCTCCACCATCCGCGATCTCGAGACCGGCTTCTACGACCGTCTCCGCATGACACCGTCCCCGCGCGCCGCGCTGGTCCTGGGGCCATTGTTGTCGGCCTGGGCACGCACCCTCATCGTGATCACCGTGGTCATGGTCATCGGTGTCGCCGCCGGGGCCCGGCCCACCTCGGGCGTGTGGGCTGTGGGGCCCCTGCTGCTGGCCGGACTGGCGCTCGCCACCATCGGTGTGGGGTGGGCCCTGGCACTGGCGTTTCGCTTCCGCGACATGCGTGGTGCCGCCATCATGCAGTTGTCGGTGTTTCTCACCCTGTTCCTCACCTCGGCCCAGACGCCGTTGGACGTGATGCAGGGTTGGCTGCGCGAAGTGGCACGCCTGAACCCTCTCACCTACGTTCTGGACCTGGCTCGCCAGGGCTTCCTCGACGGGTTGGCCTGGGACACCACACTGGTCGGACTGGCGGCGGCGGTCCCACTCGCCGGGCTCACACTGGTGTTCGCGTGGCGGGGCCTGAGCCGACTGGGCGTGTGACACCGGGCGGCAGATCGGCCAACACGGCATCGCTCACCCAGCACCGCTGCAGGTGCAGTGTCGACTCGATGCGCACCACCCGCTTGGATTCGTGCAGTCCCCGTCCGCACATGCACAGCGCAGCCTTGATGCAGGCGTCGACATCGGGAAGCACCATGGGCAGCCGGGCCCGGCGCATTCCCGAGGCGCCCGCGGTGAAGCAGTTGAGGTAGGTGGTCGCCCAGTCGATTCGATTGGCCACCTCGGCGGGGATGAAGTCGGCGAAACCGATCCCCAGCACGTTGCCGCCGGTCACTTCGGTCAGACCGGCCAACACGATGGCGTTCACCCTCGGTTCCTCGAGGTCATCGAGGCCCGGTACCCAGAACCGCCCAGTCACGTTGGGGTCCATGGTGGTTCCCGAGATGTCCTTGCCGCCTCGGTCCACGATCAACACGTCGATGTCGCCGAAGGGCAGTGGCGGCACCATGGCACGGGCCCGGTCCGTGAGATCCACCTCCGCTGCCCCACCCACCTCGTCGGCGGTGAGCGCTGCCACCTCGACCACGCTGCCCCCTGCCGACTCGATGGTGCCGACGCCGCCGAGCAGACGACCGGTGGCGCGCAAGGCTTCGATACCGTCCAACAGTCGTCGGCGCATCTCGACTGGGCCGCAACTGTGGATCTGCGCCGCGCCTGGCTGCTTGCCGAAACCGACGACGGCCATCTTCGTGCAGCCACTCTCCACCGGCCCCTTGAAGCAGGTGTGCGGCTTGATGCGGTTCACAGGCAGGATGGCGTCGGCCGAGGCGGCGTGTCGATCGAGGTACAGGGGCATGCCCGAGGCCGTCCGTGCCACCACCTGCACGTCCATGGTGGATCGAATCTCAGCCCCCACCGTCTCGGCGGTGATGCCCAGGGACGCCAGCATGGCCGCCTGTCCCTCTGCGGTGCCCCCACCGTGGCTGCCCATGGCAGGCACCACAAAGGGTTCGGCGCCCAGGCTGCGCAACCCGGTGATCACCCCCCGCAGCAACGCCACCCGGTCGGTGACCCCACGGGAACCTGCACCCACGGCGACGGTCATGCCCCGATGCACCGAATCCGCGAGACGCCTCGTCACCTCGGCCACGGCAGCAGCCTCCACATCGGCCACCGGGTCCGGGTCGGGTACGTCGAGGAGCACCTCGGTGAGCGCGGGCACCTCGAGATCGCTGGGGTAGGGCAGGTGAACCCCGCGGGCCAATTGCTGCCACGGGTCGGCGTCACTCTTCACGAACGGCATGTTGGCACGCCAGATGCCCACATCATGTGGCACCCGCCGTGGGGCGCGCTACGGTGGAACCGTGGCAGTGCAACCCATCTGCGAGTCCGACCCCGGTGTGGTGACGCTGAGTCGGGCCGATGTGACCATGCGGCGGTTGCTCCGTATCGAAGGCGACCCCGGTGGCGTGACGGCAGCCGATGCCAGGGCGGCGTTCCGCACCTCCATCCTCGTCTCCACGGTGCGATGCCTGCTCACCTACATCGTGTTGCCGTTCGTCATCCCCGCCATCGGCCTCGCTACTGGCGTGGGCCCGGCCATCAGCCTCATCATCTCGGCCGTGGCGATCTACTTCCTGGTGGGCAGCATGCGCCGCTTCTGGCGAGTCCACCACCGCAAGCGGTGGCACTACACCTCCCTCGCACTGGTCGTGGGCACACTGCTGCTCGTCGGTGCGGCGTTCGACCTCGCAAATCTGTTGTCCTGAACGGGTTCTGAGCACGGCGTTCCCTGCGCCCCCCGCCATGGTGCATGATGGAGGGGTACCGGGGTCGCAGCAAGGGCGGCCCGCTTCAAGGGGGTCCCAACGTGCAGATCCGTGTGAACGTCAACGGCACCGACCATGTGAGTGACGTCGAGCCGCGCACCCTGCTGGTGCACTACGTGCGTGAGCACCTCGGGCTCACGGGCACCAACATCGGATGCGACACCTCGTCGTGTGGAGCCTGCACGCTGCATCTCGACGGCGAAGCCGTGAAGAGTTGCACCGTGCTGGCGGCGCAGGCCGACGGCTGCCAGGTCACCACCATCGAAGGTCTCGCATCGGGTGGCGAGATGCACCCCATGCAGAAGGCATTCATGGAACAGCATGGCCTGCAGTGCGGTTACTGCACGCCCGGCATGGTCATGGCAGCCATCAGCCTGCTGGACGAGAACCCGAACCCCACCGAACAGGACGTGCGGTTGGGTCTCGAGGGCAACCTGTGCCGGTGCACGGGGTACCACAACATCGTCGCTGCGGTGCTGGCCGCGGCGTCGGCCTGAGCATCACGCTCCACATCACCAACACCGTCATCATCACCTGACGACATCGACGAAGCTGGGGGGCACGTCATGACCGTTCTGGACCAACCCACCGGAGTCATCGGCACCCGCCGACTGCGCCGGGAAGATCCCGCCTTACTCACCGGTGAGGCCCGCTACACCAACGACCTGGTCATTCCGGGGGCACTGCATCTGGCGTTGGTGCGAAGCCCGTATGCCCACGCTCGCATCCTGTCGGTGGACGTGTCGGGGGCCCTGGCCGTTCCAGGTGTGGTGGCGGCCTACGCCGGAGCCGATCTCACCGATCTGTGGGCCGGTCCCATGCCGTGTGCCTGGCCGGTGACCGCCGACATGAAGAACCCGGCCCACTATCCCGTGGCCGTGAACAAGGCCTGCTACGTGGGCGATGCCGTAGCGGTGGTGCTGGCCACCAGCGACACCGCTGCGCGCGATGCACTCGAGGCTGTGGTCGTGGAGTACGAGCCCCTTCCGGCGGTGGTCGACCTCGAGGACGCCCTGTCGGACCGGGTGGTCATCCACGACGAACTGGGCACCAACCGCTCGTACACCTGGGATCTCAAGGTGGGCGAGGACGCCGTGGCCGACGCCTTCGCCTCGGCTGCCTACACCGTGTCCGAACGGTACGTGCAGCAACGACTCATCCCCATGGCCATGGAGCCCCGGGCCGCAGCGGCAGTACCCCAACCCTTCGGTGGCGACGTCACGCTGTACTCGTCCACCCAGGTGCCCCACATCCTCAAGGTCATGACCGCACTCACGCTGGGCATCCCCGAACACCAGCTGCGAGTGGTGGCACCCAGCGTGGGGGGTGGCTTCGGCTCCAAACTGAACGTGTACGCCGAGGAACTGCTGTGTGTGGCGCTGAGCCGCAAGCATGGGGTGCCGGTTCGGTGGGTGGAAGAACGCACCGAGAACACCCAGGCCACCATTCATGGTCGCGGCCAGATCCAGCACATCGAACTGGCCGCCGATGCCGACGGGCGCCTCACCGCCGTGCGCGTTCGCCTGCTGGCCGACATGGGTGCCTACCTGCAGTTGGTCACCCCTGGCATCCCGTTGTTAGGGGCCTTCCTGTACGCCGGGGTCTACGACATCCCCGCCGCCTACGACTTCAGTTGCACGGCGGTGTTCACCACCATGACCCCCACCGACGCCTACCGCGGCGCAGGGCGACCCGAGGCCACCTACGCCATCGAACGAGCCATGGACGCCCTGGCCACGAAGATGGGCGTAGACCCGTTGGAGTTGCGTAAGCGCAACTTCATCAAGGCCGAGCAGTTCCCGTACACGGCGTTCTCGGGCCTCACCTATGACTCGGGCGATCACCTCGCAGCAGCCGAACTCGCCGCCCGCCACGTCGACTACGACACCCTTCGCGCCCGACAGCGCGCCCAGAACGTCTCCGGCGCCACCAAACGCCTAGGGGTGGGTATCTCGTCGTACTTCGAGATGTGCGGCCTGGCACCCTCGCGGGTGCTGGCCTCGCTGAACTACGGCGCCGGCGGTTGGGAGGCCGCCACCGTGCGGGTGTTGCCCACCAACAAGATCCAAGTGGTCACCGGTGCCAGTCCGCATGGCCAGGGACATGAGACATCGTGGTCGATGATCGTGGCCGACCGGCTGGGCGTGAGCCCTGACGACGTCGACGTGCTGCACAGCGACACCGCCATCAGCCCACTGGGCCTCGACACCTACGGCTCGCGCAGCCTGGTGGTCGGTGGCGTCGCCATCACCATGGCGTGCGACAAGGTCATCGACAAGGCGAAGAAGATCGCCGCCCATCAACTCGAATGCTCCGAGGACGACCTCGAGTTCGCGCAGGGCACCTTCACCGTCTCGGGCAGCCCAGACCGGGCCATGCCGTTGGCGGCCATCGCCTTCGAGGCCTTTACCGCCCATAACCTGCCCGACGGTCTGGAACCCAACCTCGAGGCGCACGTCACCTACGACCCACCGAACTTCTCGTGGCCCTTCGGCACCCACATGTGCGTTGTCGAGGTGGACACCGAGACCGGTCAGGTGGACCTGCTGCAGTACGTCGCGGTGGACGACTGCGGTAACCAGATCAATCCGCTCATCGTGGAGGGCCAGGTCCACGGTGGCGTGGTGCAGGGCATCGCCCAGGCGTTGTACGAGGAGGCCGTGTACGACGCCGACGGCAACCTACGCACCTCCACACTCGCCGAGTACCTGGTGCCGTCGGCCGCCGACGTGCCCTCCATCACCACCGACCACACCATCACCCAGTCACCCACCAACCCCTTGGGCGTGAAGGGTGTGGGCGAAGCCGGCACCATCGGCGCCGCCCCAGCGGTCATGAACGCCGTGGTCGACGCCTTGTCGGGCCTTGGTGTCCACGACCTGCCCATGCCCGCTTCACCGCACACCGTGTGGTCCGCACTACAGTCCGCTCGTTCCACCTCCGGAGGTAGCCAGTGATCCCCGCAGCATTCGACTACAAGCGAGCCTCGTCGGCCGCTGAAGCCATCGCTCTGGTCAGCGAGTACGGCGAAGACGCCAAGTTCCTCGCCGGTGGGCACAGCCTGCTGCCGCTCATGAAGCTGCGCCTGGCTCAGCCCTCGGTGCTGGTCGACATCGGTCGGGTGTCGGACCTGTCCTACATCCGCGATGCCGGCGACCACATCGCCATCGGCGCTCTGACCCGGCACATGGACGTGGAGAAGTCGCCACTGTTGGCCCAGCACAACCCGTTGCTGGCCCATGCCGCCAGCCACGTGGGTGACCCTCAGGTGCGCCACCGCGGCACGATCGGTGGCTCCATCGCCCACGCCGACCCGGCCTCGGACCTGCCGGCCACCACGCTGGCCATGGGCGCCACCTATGTGGTGCAGGGACCGTCGGGCACCCGCGAGATCGCTGCCAGTGAGTTCTATCAGGGCTTCTTGGAGTCGGCGCTGAACCCCGACGAAATGCTCACCGAGATCCGGGTGCCCAAGTTGACCGGCGCCGGGTGGAGCTTCCAGAAGTTCAACCGCCGAGCCCAGGACTGGGCCATCGTGGGTGTGGCGGCCTGGCGTTCGAACGGATCGTCGGGTGTGGCCCTGGTGAACATGGGCTCCACGCCCATTCTGGCCACCAGTGTGTCGAGTGCGCTGTCGTCGGGTGCCTCCATCGCCGAGGCCGCCGAACTGGCCGCTGCCGAGGCCGAGCCGCAGTCGGACCTCAACGCCAGCGTCGAATACCGCACCCACCTGGCCAAGGTGTTGGTTCGGCGTGCGCTCGAGGAGGCGTCGGCGTCCTGAGCGAGCCCATGTCGGCTCAGCGCATCGTGTCGTTGGTGCCGTCGGCCACCGAGATCGCCTTCGCCCTGGGCTTGGGAGACCGCGTGGTCGGCGTCACCTTCGAATGCGACGAACCCGCCGACGCCCGCCAGGGACGTGAAATCGTCGTCGGTGGTCTCGACACGCACGGCCTGGATCCCGGCGCCATCGACGCCTTGGTGCGGGCCAAGGTCGCGGCCGGAGAGCAGTTGTACGAGTTGTCGCTGGAGGCGTTCCGCCGTTGCGATCCCGATCTCGTGCTGGCCCAGGATCTCTGCCGGGTCTGTGCGCTGCCCTCGGGCGACGCGGATGCCGCCGTTGCGCGCCTGGGATGCTCGGCCGAGATCGTCACACTGGACCCACACGACCTGCAGGGCGTCCTGCACACCGTGCTGGACGTGGGGCGAGCCGCCGGGGTGGCGGACCGCGCCGAGGCGCTCGTGGCATCCCTCGAGGCACGACTCCTCCGTGTGGCCACACTGGTGGCCGACCGACCCCGACCACGCGTCTTCGTGCTGGAGTGGAGCGACCCTCCCTTCGCTGCGGGGCATTGGGTCCCCGAACTGGTCACGGCCGCCGGAGGTGAGCCGGTGCTGGCACGGCCCGGTGAGCGCAGTGTGCCCACCACCTGGGATGCCGTCGCCGAGGCCCAACCCGACGTGATCCTGGTGGCACCCTGCGGCTTCGACCTCGACGGTGCCACAGCGCAGGCACAGGCCGTGGTCGATCACCTCCCCACTGGGGTGCCCGTGTGGGCTCTGGATGCCAACGGTGTGGTGGTCCGACCCGGGCCACGCCTGGTGGAGGGCGTGGAGACCATCGCTGGCATCCTGCATCCGGACGCCGCCTGGTCGTCCGACCCTGATCTGGTGTCGGCCCGTCGTCTATGAAGTGAGCAGTACCGGGAACAGGGGGAACACCGTATGGACACGTTCGCGTCGGGGCTCAGGTTCGGCATCTTCATGCCACCCATGCATCTCACGGGGGTGAACCCCACGCTGTCACTGCACCGTGACCTGAAACTCATCGAGCACCTCGACGAGTTGGGCTACGCCGAGGCGTGGATCGGCGAACACCACTCGGCCGGCAGCGAGACCATCGCCTCACCCGAGGTGTTCATCGCGGCGGCCGCCGAACGAACCAAGCACATCAAGTTGGGGACCGGGGTCAGTTCGCTCCCCTATCACCATCCGTTCATGTTGGCCGATCGCATCGTGATGCTGGATCACCTCACCCGCGGCCGCATGATGTTCGGTGCTGGGCCGGGCCAGCTGACCTCCGACGCCGCCATGTTGGGGATCGACCCCATGACGCAGCGGCCCCGCATGGAGGAGGCGCTCGACGTGATCATCCGGTTGTTCCGCGGCGAGACCGTCACCAAGGTCACCGACTGGTTCACCTGCCAGGACGCCGTGCTGCAGGTGAAGCCCTACAGCAACTTCGACATCGCCATCGCCTCCTCGATGTCGCCGTCGGGTTCGAAACTCGCGGGGAAGTACGGCGTGGGACTGCTGTCCATCGCCGCCACCGAGCCCGCGGCGTTCGGAGTGCTCGACTACAACCTCAAGGTGTGGGAGGAAGAAGCCGCCCTCCACGGCCACACCGTCGACCGCACGAAGGCCCGCCTGATGGGACCCATGCACATCGCCGAGACCTACGAACAGGCCAAGGCCAACTGCCGCTATGGCCTGCAATGGGTGTTCGAGTACCTGAGCCACATCATCCCGTTGGGTGACCCCAACTCGCCGCCGCCCCCCACCGACTTCGACGAGTACTGCGACTACGCCAACGAGACCGGTCGCATGGTGATCGGCACCCCCGATATGGCCATCGCCCAGATCGAGCGTCTGCTCGACAAGACCGGCGGGTTCGGCTGCTATCTCTTCCTCGGGGCCGACCTCGCCGACTGGCATCAGACGCTGCGCAGTTACGAGTTGTTCGCCGAGCGCGTCATGCCGCACTTCACCGGACAGTTGGCCGGCCCACAGAACAGTTACGACAGCATCGTGGCGGCGGGCAGTCGGTGGGTCGATGCCACGCTCGGTGCGCAACTCACCGCGATCGCCAACTACGAGGAGCAGCGGACCGCTCGTCAGGCCGGCTGACGTCAGCCTGGGGCTACTGCAAGCCCAGGTACGTGCCGCCGTCGACCTGCAACTGGGCGCCCGTGATGAACTTGGCGGCATCGCTGCACAAGAACGCGGCCGCCTTGCCGAAGTCGTCGGGGTCACCCAGAAAGCCCGCAGGCACGCTCTGAGCCAACGCGTCGGGAACCGTGCCGCCGTACAGCGACGTCACCCGGTCGGTGGTGTGTAGACCGGGCTGCAGCGAGTTCACCGTCACCCCGTCGCGAGCCACCTCGAGAGCCACCGTCTTGAGGAAGCCGGTGACACCGGCACGCGCCGTGTTGGACAGGATGAGGATGGGAATGGGTTGACGCACCGACACCGAGGTGATGGCCACAACCCTGCCCCACCGCTGTTCCTGCATGGCGGGCACGGCGGCCTTGCACATTCCGACCACCGACATGAGGCTGAGGTCCAACGCCGCCTGGTAGGCGTCCACTGCCGTGGAGGCGAAGGTTCCCGACGGCGGACCACCGGCATTGGGCACCAGGATGTCCACCCCGCCCAGGGCCTCGGTGGCCATGGCCACGAATCGGGCCCCGCCCTCGGCATCGGCCACATCGCACACCAACGGCACGCAGCCATGTCCGACGGTCTCGGCAGCTGCTCGAAGTCGGCCGGCGTCCCGTCCACAGATGGCGACCTGCACCCCGGCCTCGGCCAAGGCCTTGGCGGCGCCCAGTCCCAATCCGGCTGATGCTCCGGCCACGGCCGCTCGTCGTCCTGCAATACCCAAGTCCATCGCCCGGACGCTAGTGGG
This sequence comes from uncultured Ilumatobacteraceae bacterium, assembly GCA_964393535.1. Classification (GTDB taxonomy): domain Bacteria; phylum Actinomycetota; class Acidimicrobiia; order Acidimicrobiales; family Ilumatobacteraceae; genus CAYMUC01. The sequence continues at coordinate 28,925 of CAYMUC010000021.1, forward strand.
GATGGCCCGGTCGAGGTGACATGTCGCCGACACCGCACCTCCAGTACAGTCACCGCCGTTGACTGTGATGTTGGGAGCCTAGGGATGCGTCGTCGGGTGGCGGGGTTGTGTGTGATGGCGGTGCTGGCTGGTGCATGCTCCAGCGACGACGGCGATTCACGAGTGGTGGTGGGCGCCCCCGAGGTGTCGACCACAGTGGCAGCTCGCGAGGCGGCTGCGCCAGGACGCCAGGGCGACCCGGCGAGCCTGGCACCACTGCCCGGTGGCGCCGGCACGGGCGCAAGCGTGCCGTTGTTCGACGGCGTGGTGGTGACGCCCGAGACCTGGGTGTCGTCGTCGTTGTCGCCCACGCTGGTCGTCCCCGGCGGGGCGGGAGCCTGGACGTTCGAGGTGGACGATCTCAGCGACGGAGGGTCGTCGTTCGCCCCCTTGCGGTACGTGGAGTCGGGCGCCTCGTCGCGTGTTCCGGTGGACGCAGGCCTGAAGCACGGGCGTGTGTATGCGTGGGCGGCCACGTCCGCCGATGGCACCCAGCCACCGGTGGGTGGCGTGTTCCAGGTGAACGTTCAGATGCGTGACGTCCAGGAGGTCGACGCGCTGGGCGACGGGCTGTCGGTGGGTCTGGCCTCGGGTGAGTTGGGCTTGGTGTGGTCGTCGTCGTCGATGGGATCGCTGGCGGGACAGTTGGGTGTGGGGTTGCGGTTCCTGCCGTCGAATCCCACCGAGGCAGGTGTGCCAGCGGGTTGGGATCTACAGCCGGCCACGTCATCGCAGTTCGTGCGCTTGGAGATACGTCCTGACGACACCGTCGGACTGGTGTCGGGAACCGGTGTGGTGACCAACTACCGGGCGGCGGGTGACGGCTCGTTCGACCCGGTGGCGCTGTCGGGTTCGGTGGGCACCGCTGGCGTAGCACCGGTGTTGTCACGCAACGCCGACGGATCGTTCGTGGTGACGGCACCCAAGTTGGTGGAGGTGTTCCGGGTGGACGCTGCCGATGCGTCGGTGGCGTACCCGGCCGAAGTAGCCGGCGTCGACCGCCCGGTGTTGTCGCAGCGGTGGTCGCAGGGTCGCCTCCGGGCGATCGGTGACCCGGTGTCGGGTCGCGAGGTCACCTTGCACTACGGCGGCGAGGATTGCGCCACGCCACCCGCCGGATTCGTCGCAGCCCCCGACGGCATGTTCTGCGGCATCAGGTTCTGGGACGGGTCGCAGAGTGCCGTGTTCTACGTGACGACCCCCGCAGGTGATGTGTCCATCGGCCGATTGGTGAACGCGTACGGAACCGGACTGGCGGCCTCGGTGACCGATGTGGCCTACGACGCTGCCGGGCGTATCAGCGCCGTGAGATCTCCACTGGTGGCGGCTGCGGCGGCGGCTGGCGTGGTCGACGGCGCCGATGCGCAATTCACGACGCAGATCGCCTACGACGATCGGGCTCGGGTGGCCACCGTGACACCGCCAGCGGCGTCGCCAGGTGCTCGCCGGTGCGTGCGCAGTTACGAGTACGCGTCGTCGAACACCACGCGGGTCAACGACGACTGCGTGTCTCGGCCGTTGCTCGAGGTGACCTTCGACGAGACGACCTGGTTCACCGAGACCCTGATCAACGCTGCCGGTCAGACGTCGACATACCAGTGGGATCTGGCATCGGGCCGGGTGCAGTCCGTCACCGACGAGTCGGGTCTGCGTACCGTGTACCGCTACGAGGACGGCCACCTGGTGGAGACCACCGGACCGTCGCGTTCGTCGGTGGCCTCGTCGACGGTGCGCCGCTATGACGAGGTCGAGAACCCCGACGGTACGTCCACTCCCATGATCGGGTTGGACGTGACCTATTGGCCCTCGGCGACGGATCGCACGCTGCCTGCCGCTCGTGAACTCGGTCCGACCATCGATGGAAGACTGGCTCCGTCGCTCACCGTGAACTGGGCCGACTCACCCACCGGCACCCCCTCGTGGTCGGCACTCATGACGGGCCAGTTCGTCGTGGACAGCGCCGGTGTCTACTCGTTGGCCTCGAACACACCCGGTGTGTCGTTGCGAGTGAACTCCATTCGCTGTGACGACGGTGGTTGCGACGGCTTGCCCTTGGCCGAAGGACTGCAACAACTCCAGATCGATGTGGTCGCCGCCTCGGCGGGTGCTGCACTGGACATCGTGTGGTCCGGTCCGGACACCGGCGGTGTGGAGCAGTCGTTGCCCACGGACCGTCTGCGACCGAACTACGGCTATGCCACCCGCACCTCGGTGGTCGACCCCACGGTGGAAGGCGCCAACGAAGTGAACGTCTCGGCAAGTCAGTACGCCAACCCGGCCGACGGACGACTGACGGCGCGGTTCACACAGGCGGGAGCCGTCACCCGCATCGACTTCGGCACCGACCGCTGGGGTCGCCAGCAGCGGTCCATCTCGCCTGCGGGCCGAGTGACCACGTTCGGCTACTGGGGTGACCGTGAGATCGCCACCCCACCCTGCCCCGACGCAGCGCCGGCCAACCAGGCCGGTTCACAGAAGACCATCACCCTGCCCGACGGCACCATCAGTGAGTTCTGGATCGACGATGCCGGACGCGCCACGGCGACCCGGTTCGCCGGCGGTGCCATCACCTGCACCGGTTTCGACGCTGCGGGTCGGGCAGTGTCCACCCAACGCATCTCGGGTGGTGCGACCTCGCGCATCGATGTGGACTTCGCCCCCGAGGGCAATCCGCTTCGCACCCGCACCACCCGCACCGAAGGTGACACCACGGTGGTGACCGAGACCGAGATGGACCTGCTGGGCCGTCAGGTCCGCAGTACCGACCGCTTCGGTGTGGTCATCGAGACCGTGTACGACGAACTCACCGGCAACGTCGCCCGCCTCACCACCACGGCACCGGGTGCGGTCGCCACCGTCATCGAGCACAGCTTCGACGACCGCGGCTGGCTGCGTGCGGTCACCCACAACGATCGCGTCATCGCCGAGTACACCCACAACACCAGCGGCCTCATCACGACCGCTCGCTATGGCAACGGTGTCACCACCACCCTCGGCTACGACGACACCAACCGACCGGCGCAGATCGACTGGGCCACTCCCACGGGCGACCGCTACCGACTCGCTCGCCAAGTCTCGGCTGGTGGTCACGTGTCGGCCGACACGTACACGGCCAACGGGGCCACCACCCGCTTCGACTACAGCCACGACACCGCTGGTCGCCTCGTAGGTGCCAGCGCCACCGCTGGCATCCTGCCCACCGCCCACACCTGGGCCTACACCTACGACACCGAGTCGAATCGCCTCACCGCGACGCAGGACGGCATCACCGCCACCTCCACCTACGACACCAACGGTCGCCTCACCGCCACCGACACCAACGACATCGGCGACGCGATCACCTACGACACGGCTGGCAACATCACCCGCCTCGGCGATCTCACCCTCGGCTACGACGAACACAACCAGGTCACCACCATCGCCGACGGTACGACCACCATCACCTACCAGCGGGGTGCCGACGGCACGCTCGTGTCGCGGGGCACCCAGACCGCTGAGGGCACCGATGTCGTGCACTTCGCCACCGGCGGCATCACCCTCGGTGCCGACCGCGAGCCCGTTGCCCAGCGCGTCGACCTCCCCGGCGGCACCGCCTACACCTGGTTCTACGATCCGGCCGCCTCACCCACCTGGGAGCACACCTCCATCAACGGAGACCGTTTCCTCAGCACCGACGACCAGGGCGCCCCGGTGGGTGATCTCGAACTGTTCGACCCCTTCGGTAACCCTCTCACCGAGCAGATCGCTGCAGTGCCGGGAACACAGCGCCTCACCTGGCAGGCCACCAACGGCAACGAGACCATGGACCTTGCGACCCCCGTGGTGATGATGGGCGCCCGCGCCTACGTGCCGGCACTCGGTCGATTCCTGCAGATCGACCCCCGTGTCGGAGGGTCGGCGAACCTGTACGACTACGCCAACCAGAACCCCGTCAACGCCCACGACCCCGCCGGCGAATCGGTGCTCGACTACGTCCCCGGCATCGCCGGCGCCGCAGCAGGCGTCCTGGCCTCGTTGTTCATGCCCTCGGTCGGGTTCATCGTGGGCGCCGCCATCGGTGCCCTCGTGGCCGGAGCCGTCTACGCCGCCACCTGGGGCATCATGAACGCCGCCGGTGTCAACACTCCCTTCAGCGCTCTGCAACTGGGGATCGCCATGGGCGTCGGGGCCCTCGCCGGAGGCATCGCCGGACGCATCCGCTGGAACACCGCCGTCAAAGCCGCCAAGGAACTGGGCTTCCCCGACAAACACATGACCTTCGGCTTCATCGCCCGGAACGGTGCCGACCTTCGCCGGGCCCAGGCCTTCTCCTCCAAGTTCGGCGGGAAGCTCTTGGCGGCCAAGGGCGGTCCGATGGACGGCTGGGACTATGTCTACGAAGTGGGTCGCCGCAACTTCGAAGGCCCCAAGGTGTGGCAGCCCTTCAACCGCATCGCGGCGCACGAACCCACAAGGGTCCTGCGCGTGGCGGGCGGACTCAAGGATTCGGTGTTCGAACGTCTCTACCTGGAGCGGATCCTCAGGGGTTTCGCTCAGTAGCGTCCAGTAGGGTCAACGGCGAACGCGCTGGAGCCCCTCATGGACGACGATCACGTCGACAGACGACATCTCGACGCCATTGCCGACGCCGATCCGTACCCGTACTGGTACGACGACGCCGACGAACCCGAGTCGAACCCCACACTGGTGCGCAGCGAGTCGTGCGACCTGTGCGTGGTGGGAGGCGGCTACACGGGCTTGTGGACGGCGATCATCGCCAAAGAACGCGATCCGTCGCGCGATGTGGTGCTGATCGAAGCCCACGAGATCGGCTCGGCGGCCAGTGGCCGCAACGGCGGGTTCATGGACGCCAGCCTCACCCACGGCATCGGCAACGGCATCAGCCGCTTCCCCGACGAGATC
>CAYMUC010000022.1:0-30142 GCA_964393535.1 uncultured Ilumatobacteraceae bacterium
GTCGATGGCGATGCCGTTCTCGGCATGCATCATGATCATCGCGCCCAACTCACCCGCCACCTGCATGGCCCGCAGGATCTGCCCGTCGTCGCTGTAGTACACGCCCGGGTAGGCCATGAACATCTTGAAACTGGTGATGCCCTCGTGGTCGACCAGGTAGCGCATGGCGGCCAGTGACTGCTCGTTCACGTCACCGATGATCTGGTGGAACCCGTAGTCGATGGCGCAGTTGCCCTCAGCCTTGGCGTGCCACTGGGCGAGGCCCTCCTGGACGTCCTCCCCCACCCGTTGCACGGCGAAGTCCACGATGGTGGTGATGCCTCCCCATGCCGCGGCAGTGGTGCCGGTTGCGAAGGTGTCGACCGCCACGGTGACCCCGAAGGGCACCTCCATATGCGTGTGAACGTCGACCCCACCGGGGATCACGTACTTGCTCGAAGCATCGATGACCCGGTCACAGTCTCCGGCGTGCTCGGTGAACCAACCGGGTTGTGCGACGGCGATGATGATCTCGCCCTCGACGAGCACATCGGCGGGCGCGGCGCCCGTGGGTGACACCACGGTGCCGTTGGCGATCAGGGTCCGGGCCATCGAGGGGGTTCCGGCATGTCCGAGGGCGGTCCGGGTGGCATGTCGAGCGGGGCGTTGGCGGGGACCACCATGGTCCCGGCCAACTTGTCGTGCAGACCCAGACGACTGGGATTGGACAGCGCCCACGCGTACACGGCGATACCTGCGATGGCGCCCACCACGGGCAACAATCCGGCCGCCGAGGGCACCAGTGCTCGCAGCGCCGCATACGACAACACCACGGGCGCACCTTCGGGCAGAGCCACCACGCGCAGCCCCATGAGTTGTTTTCCCAGCGTGCGTCCGTACTTGGCGATGGCGATGGTGTGGTACGCGATGGCTGCCGCAACGCCCAGCAGGTTCACAGCCAGCACTGCGGCGTCGTTGTCGTCGTTGCGTCCCACACCTACGGCGAGACCCACACCGAGCACCACGCCCAGCAACAGGGCCTGATCGATGAAGAACGCTGCGATGCGCTTGAGGATCGGAGCGGGGCTCATTCGGCGGCCTCGGCCAGGGCTTCCGACAGTGCCGGATGCACGAGCAGGCTCTCGACGATGTCGGTGACCCGCAGATTGGCGGTGACAGCGAGAGCGATGACGCTGATGAGTTCGGCGGCGTGGCGCCCCACGATGGATCCTCCCAGGACCACCCCGGTGGCGGGGTCGGAGATGATTTTCACGAAGCCTCGCGAGTCGGCGTTGATGAGCGCCTTGGGTGTGGCCGAGAACGGCACCTTGGTGACACGGATCTTGCGACCGACCGCGAACGCCTCGGCTTCGGCAAGCCCCACATCGGCGATCTCGGGTTCGGTGAAGATGGCAGATGCCGCCTTGTCGTAGTCGAGGTGGCGGTGCTCTCGGGTGTGCAAGCCCATGACGTGTTCGGCCACCTTGCGTCCTTGCATGGACGCAACCGACGACAAGGGCAACTTGCCGCTCACATCACCAGCGGCATAGATGTGGGCGACGTTGCTCTGGCAGTGGTGGTTGATGGGGATGTACCCGCCGTCGAGGTGCACCCCCGCCGACTCGAGGCCCAAGCCGTCGCTGTTGGGCACCGACCCGATGGCGAGTACAGCGTGACTGGCCCGAACCACTCTGCCGTCATCGCATCGCACGACCACCTCGTCGCCCTCTCGCTCCAGCGAGGTCGCCCGGGCACCCTTCAACAGCTTGACGCCTCGGCGCAGGAAGTCCTCTTCCAACACCGCCGCCACTTCGGGGTCCTTGCCCGGAAGCACCTGCTGGCGACTCACGACCAGGGTGACCTCGGCACCGAAGGACGAGAACATGTGCACGAACTCCACACCGGTGACACCCGAACCCACCACGCAGACACTGGCGGGGAACACCTTGGGTGGGTAGCAGTCCCGGGTGGTCAGGATGCGCTCACCGTCGGGGTGGCACCAGTCGGGAATACGGGGGCGCGAACCAGTGGACACCAGGATGGCGTCGGCCGCCACGACCTCGACGCCCGCAGCCGAGCGCACTTCGACCTGATGCGGACCCAGCAGGCGGGCGGTGCCGTGCACCATGCGGACGCCCTGACTGTCGAGCAACTGCTGGGTGCTGGACGAGAGGTGGTTCTTGATGCTCTCGATGCGCGTGGTGAGCGCCTCGACGTCGACCTCGGCCTCACGTTGCTCCAGACCCATGCCCGACAGGCGGCGACTGAAGGTCATGGCACCGCCGGTGGCGATCATGGTCTTGGAGGGAATGCAGTCGAGCAGGTGAGCGGCACCACCGATGAGATCTCGCTCGATGACGGTGACCTGGGCACCCAGTCGGGCAGCGTGGGTGGCTGCGGTGTGGCCAGCGGGGCCACCGCCGATGATCACGAAGCGAGTGGACACGGGGCCAGGCTACCCAGGGGTGTTCGGGCAGTAGCGCGACGGGTACTGGAGTTCATGTCGCGGCTCGCCGACCCATTCGAAATGCATGCCATCAGGCCTGGTGAAGTTGCCACCCCAGGCGAATCCGTGCTTGCGAAAGATGCGCACGATGCGGCAGTCGAGTTGCGGCACCGCACCCTGGGCATTGGTCACGGTGTTCATGTCGAAGGCCATCCCCCAGGTGTGGCGCGACAACGATCCGGCCGCACTACCCCCGATGCGGTTGAACCGCGCCAGGAAACAACCGCCGTACTGGTTGGTGTTGGCGAGGTCGATGCCTCCCACCAGGCCTGCCTCGGCGATCTCGCTCAGGGCCGCCTGGACGGCGCCTCGCACCTTCACATGACATGCCGCACGTACCCCGACGGCATCGAACCAGGTTCGTTCACCGCCACCGCTGATACTGGTGGCCACCCAGGTGGGATCGATGTTCACCTGACCGTTGGGCAGTACCCGGTAGGCGAACTCACCGAGGGCCACCTTGGTGGCGGCCAGTCCCAGGGTGAGGTCGGGATCGGGCGGGTCCCAACTGCGACGCACACGCGTCTCGTGGCGGTCGTACAGACCTACCGCTCGCAGTGCGGCGTCGAGGGCGGTTCGGGAACGCGGATTCCAGATGACCACGTGGGTGCCCTTGGTGCGGCCGAGTTGGGCGGCGGTCTCCGGGCCGAGCAGGACCTCGGTCCCTCCGGTGACCTCGTCGCCCACGATGGCCCCCACGAGTAGTTCCACGGGCCGGCCGTCGGGGCCGCTGACCACCAAGGAATCCCCCACCTGGGCGGTGCGCAGTCGAGCGGCCGTGGTGGACAGCACCACACCGCCCCAACCGAGCACACCCCCCACGCGCCGCCCCATGAGCGGTGTGGCCACATCGGGGAGGATCAGGCTGTACGACACCGGATACGCCCACCCGGCGGGTGCGGCCTGCACCACGGCCCCCCGTCGGCGCACGGCAGACACCGCCAGGGTGCCACCGCGGCCATTGGCCGAAGCTGCCCCCGCCAGAACAGCGGCTTGGTGGGCCAACTGCTCGGTCGCGGCGGTCAACTCACCGGGGTTGAACACTCGCACCACATCGACAGCTGACGGCACACTCGCCGCGAGTCGCACTGCCTGACGCGATGCATTGGCCCCCAGGGAAAGGTCCTGGGCCTGGGCGACAGCAGGAGACAGTCCCAGCACCGTCACCACCGCCAGCACCAGTCCTCGCCGCAACACAGCAGGTGAACGTATCGGGTCGGTGCCACCGGTGCGGAACCGATACCGTGTCGTGCTCGTGACCCTCGACGAAGAGCGCGCCCGCCGACTGCAACGCATCGACGACCTGCGCTCCGCCGGTACCGAGCCGTACCCGTACCGTTTCGACCGTACCCACACGCTGGCCGAGATTCGTGAGACATGGGGCAACTTGGAGGCGGGATCGGAGACCGGAGCCCAAGTTGCGGTGGCAGGTCGGGTGATGCTGCGTCGTGAACAGGGCAAGTTGATCTTCGCCCAGATGCGCGACCGCAGCGGTGAGGTGCAGTTGTTCATCTCGAAGGCCGTGCTGGGCGAGGAGGCCTTCGCCGAGGCGGGGCACCTCGACCTGGGCGATTGGGTGGGTGTGCACGGCGAGGTGATGACCACACGCACCGGTGAGTTGTCGGTGAAGGTGAGCCGGCTGGAGTTGCTGTCCAAGGCCGTGCGCCCGCTCCCCGACAAGTGGCACGGCCTCACCGACCCCGACACCCGTTACCGACAGCGCTATGCCGACCTCATCGTGAACGCCGAGGCACGTCGTGCCTTCGAAGTGCGTCACGCCGTGGTGGCGAGTTTCCGCCGCACGCTGGCCACCCACGGCTTCATCGAGGTGGAGACACCGGTGCTGCACATGGAAGCCGGCGGTGCCCACGCCCGGCCGTTCCTCACGCACCACAATGCGCTCGACCAGCAGCTGTACCTGCGCATTGCGCTGGAGCTGCACCTCAAGCGCCTCATCGTGGGCGGTATGGAAAGAGTGTTCGAGATCGGGCGCGTGTTCCGCAACGAGGGCATCTCGACGCGTCACAACCCCGAGTTCACGATGATGGAGCTGTACCAGGCGTTCGCCGACTACAGCGAGGTCATGGCGATCACCGAGGAGTTGATCGTGTCAGCGGCCCGGGACGCCATCGGCACCACCGAAGTCGACATCCCCGCTCCCGACGGCTCGCTGCACCGCTGTGACCTCGACCGTCCGTGGCCTCGTCGACGGATGATCGATCTGGTGGCTGAGGCCACCGGTGTGGAAGTGCACCCCTCGCAGTCGGTGGGTTCGCTACGCGGTCTGGCCGAGGACCACGGTGTGCGTTGGGAGCCACGCTGGGGTTCGGGCAAGCTCATCGAGGAACTGTTCGAGGCGACGGCCGAGGCCACGCTGATCGAGCCGACGTTCGTGACCGGGCATCCGGTGGAGATCTCGCCCCTGGCTCGTGCCGATCGCCACGACCCGCACCTCACGGAACGCTTCGAGTTGTTCGTGGGTGCGCGCGAGTTGGCCAACGGCTACAGCGAGTTGAACGATCCCGTCGAGCAGCGCCTTCGCTTCGAAGAGGAGCAGGCCGCCAAGGACGCCGGCGACGCCGAGCGCGGCAGCATCGACGAGGACTACCTCCGAGCTCTCGAGTACGGCATGCCCCCCACCGGTGGTCTGGGTATCGGCATGGACCGGGTGGTCATGCTGCTGTCGGGTGTGCACACCATCAAAGACGTCATCCTGTTCCCCACACTTCGACCGGAGGTGCTGTGATGCCTGCTGCCTGGGGCCACGGTCTGGCCACGATTGCCGAAGACGGCACCGTCCTCGACACCTGGTACGCCGAGTTGGGATGGGGCGATCAAGCCCCACCCATGAGCGCACTGGACGCCGGACACGGTCCGGTGACCTCCGACGAACGCCGCGGGGTCACGGTGAAGCGGGTCCGCAAGATCATCGACACCGATGAGGCGCCCGCCGACGCGTCCGATGTGTATCTGCGACTGCAGTTACTGTCACATCGCCTCGCCAAGCCCCGCACGGTGAACCTGGACGGCGCGTTCGGCCTGCTGACCAATGTGGCCTGGACGAACATCGGTGCGGTGCCGGTGGACCGTGTCGACGCCGTTCGGGTGGCCATGCGGCGCGCCGGTGAGGTGCTGAACGTGCACGGTGTCGACAAGTTCCCCCGCATGACCGACTTCGTCGTGCCATCGGGTGTGCGCATTGCCGATGCCAACCGGGTTCGCCTGGGGGCGCACCTGTCGCCGGGCACCACTGTCATGCACGAGGGGTTCTGCAACTTCAACGCCGGCACCCTCGGCGCCTCCATGGTCGAGGGTCGTATCTCGGCTGGTGTCGTCGTGGGCGACGGCAGCGACATCGGTGGTGGAGCGTCCATCATGGGCACACTGTCGGGTGGTGGCACCCAGGTGATCTCCATCGGTGAGCGGTGCCTGTTGGGTGCCAACAGTGGTCTGGGCATCGCGCTCGGCGACGATTGTGTGGTGGAGGCCGGGTTGTACCTCACCGCCGGTACCCAGGTGCGCCTTCCCGATGGCGAGGTGACCAAGGCACTCGGCCTGTCGGGCATCAGCAACATGTTGTTCCGTCGCAACAGCCAGAGCGGTGCCGTGGAAGCACTGCCCCGTTCCGGATCGTGGGGTGGCTTGAACGCCGCTTTGCACGCCAACGACTGAGAAGACCGTCGTGTCGTCCAGGTACGAGATCGTGACCGACGTGATCCGGTCGCGTCGCACCTCCATGCAGGTGGACCAGGATCGCCCGGTCCCAGACGAGGTGATCGAGCAGTTGTGCGAGGCCGCAGCCTGGGCACCGTGCCACAAGCGCACGTGGCCTTGGCGCTTCGCCTCGGTGACCGGTGACGCCCGGTGGGAGTTGGGCGACGTGGCTGCCGAGGCCATGGCGGCACGAGGCGACGAGCCGGCTCGCGTGGCCAAGACCCGCACCAAGTTCGGGCGCACACCCGCAGTGCTGGTGGTGGGCAGCGAGCCCGGTGACTCGCCGTTGCGCACGGTGGAGAACCGCGATGCCGTGGCAGCGGCGGTTCAGAACCTTCTGTTGGCCGCCACCGCCGCCGGACTGGCTTCGTACTGGAGCAGTTGCCCAAAGGGCGCCTCAGCGCCGGTGGCACAGTGGTGCGGGTTCGACGAGGGCACGGAGATCGTGGCACTGGTGTACCTGGGTTGGGCGACTGGCGACGAGGTGGCCATACCGCCCAGGCCCCCACTGGCGGTACGGCATCTTCGCTGAGCTCAGCGAGCAGCGACTGCGGCGATCTCGACCTTCCACGACGGCTGAGCCAGTGCAGGCACCGTGATGAGGGTGCTGGCCACCAGGTGGCCCTGCAGTGCCGCATCCCGAGCGGCCATGACCGGCGCCAAGGGCTCCCCCACCACTACATAGGTGGTGATGGACACCAGGTCGGTGAGGCTCATGTCGGCGGCACGAACGATGGCGGCGATGTTCTCCCACACCAGGGCCACCTGCTCCTCCAGGGTGTCGGGCACGGTGCCGTCCACGCGTGTGGGCACCACACCGGATGTGTGCAGCAGCAACTGAGGACCACGCGACAGCACGCCGTGGGCATACTTCGCCGCGGGCGGGGCGAGGTCGGGGGGACGGATCTCGAAGTTCACCCGTTCATGATGGCCCACACCAGCAGGCGTAACGTGAGGCGCATGGTCAACGTGCAGTACTCGCCACCCACCTTCGACGACGTGGAGAGCGAACGCGTCCACCGCAAAGCAACCCTGGCAGGGGCGTTACGGGTGTTCGGACGCTTGGGGTTCGGCGAGGGAGTGGCGGGGCACATCACCGTGCGCGATCCGGAACACCACGACCGATTCTGGGTGAACCCGTTCGGGCGCAGTTTCCGCCACATGCGCTCGAGTGACTTGATCTGCGTGGATCACACCGGAGAGGTGGTGCATGGGGACGCACCGGTGAACCGGGCGGCGTTCGTGATCCACTCGGCCATTCACCGCGCCCGACCCGATGTGGTGGCGGCAGCACACGCCCATTCGGTGTACGGCAAGGCGTTCTCGTCCCTGGGCATTCCGTTGGCGCCTCTCACGCAGGACTCGTGCATCTTCTTCGACGACCACGTGGTGATCAGCGAACAAGGTGGTGCCGTCGTGTTCGAGATGGCTGCCGGCGAGGAACTGGCGGCCAAGTTCACCAGCGGCAAAGCGGCCATCCACCAGAACCACGGGCTGTTCACCGTAGGGCAGACGGTAGAAGAAGCGGCGTTCTGGTTCATCTCCATGGAACGCAGCTGCCAGGCGCAGTTGGCGGCCATGGCAGCTGGTGAACCGCAACTGATTCCCGACGAGTACGCCCGCTACACCGCACAGCAGACGGGATTCCCGCTGGCCGGATGGTTCAGTTTCCAGCCGCTGTGGCAGGAGATCTGCCATACCGACCCGGAGCTGTTCGACTGATCACGTCGACGTCGGACCGCCGGCCGGCGGCGGTACCCCCCGAGGCGCTGTTCGTCGTCTCCGCCATCGCCCAGTACGTTGGCGCTGTCATCGCCGTGAACCTGTTCGACCAGGTGGATCCGGTCACGGTGGCCTGGTTCCGGGTGTTGGGTGCTGCCGTGGCCTTGGTGGCAGTGTCGTTGCCGCGCCTGAGGCGGGGAGGGCGCTGGACCTGGGCCGAACTACGTGCCGCTGCCGTGTTCGGTGTGGCCACGGCCCTCATGAACACGTTCTTCTATCTGGGCATCGATCGGCTACCGCTGGGGACCGGAGTCACCATCGAGTTCATCGGACCCATCGCCGTGGCCGCCGCCCGCACCCGCACCACCCGCAATGCCGTTGCGCTGGGGCTGGCGGCAGTGGGCGTGGTGGTGCTGTCGGGCCTCGAGATCGGCGACGAACCGTTGGGTCTGCTGTTCATCCTGGCGGCATCGGCCATGTGGGCGGCTTACATCGTGATCGGCGCCAAGGTGGCCCGCCTGGACCGCGGTGTGGCGGGCCTGGGAGTAGGGCTGGGCTTCGCCGTGGTGATGTTGGCACCGGTGGGTGTGCCAGGCAGTCGCGAGGTGTGGACCACGCCCTCGCTGCTGGTGGCCTGTGCGGCGGTGGGCCTGTTCTCCAGTGCCATCGGCTACGGCATCGACCAGCACGTGCTGCGCCGCATCCCGGTGCGACGGTTCTCGCTGCTCTTGGCATTGCTGCCCGTCACCGCGGCGGTGGTGGGTTTCATCGGCCTCGACCAGACCCCCTCGGCGGGGGACCTGGTCGGGATGAGCCTGGTGCTCGCCGGCGTGGTGGTGCAGAGCCGCGAGGTGTTGTAACCGCACCACGGACAGCGGGATACGGTGAGTGAGTGCGCCGTTGGAAGCCAGGTCCGCCTCTCGAGATGCGCCTGCGAGCGGGGAAGGATCTCTGGCTGGAAGTGCTGATCGAGCCGGGCACCGCAGGAGACCCGCCGCAGTGGGTGTGGATGCTGCGCGACGGCACCGACATACGCCTGGTGAGCACCAGCGGCACCCCGGTGGGTCGGGTGTCGGACCGTCACCGTGCCATCGCAGGCGACCTCCTCGACAGCGCCCTGGCAACGGTGTCAGGCGAGCACCGACGCCTACGGCACCGCACGCCGATCTGTCTGGTGGAACTGAGCGTTCAGGGTTCCGGCTCAGAACGGCGAGCGTCAGTGGGCCTCATGGTTCCGGTGGTGGTCGACAATCCACCACCACAACTCGTCAGTGAGACGTAAGGCCGGGGGCGCACAACCCTTCGAGCTCACGGATCACGATGCGATCACGGTTACCCCAGGTGACCTCGTTGGCCGGGTCAGGACGCAGATTGAACGTCCGGAACGACATCTCCGTGGTATCGACAGCGAGGATGCGCCCGATGAGCGGATCACCCAGGCCCAGCAGCACCTTGATGGTCTCCAAGGCCTGAATGGATCCGATGATGCCGGGCTGCACGCCCAACACGCCGGCCTCGGCGCACGAGGGGGCCAACTCGGCGGGCGGCGGCTCGGGCACCATGTCGCGATAGGTGGGGCCAGCCTTGGGGTGGAACACACTCACCATGCCCTCGAACCGGAAGATGGACCCGTGCACCACGGGGATACCCAACTTCACGCTGGCATCGTTCAACAGGTAACGAGACGGAAAGTTGTCGGCACCGTCGACGATGACGTCGTAGCCGGCGATGATGTCCATGATGTTCTCGGCCGACAACCTCGTGTCGTAGGTGACCACATTCACGTCGGGGTTCAGCAGCGTGAGGGTCTTCTTGGCCGAGTCGACCTTGCGGTCACCCACCCGGTCGATGTTGTGAAGGATCTGACGCTGGAGATTGCTGGCGTCCACCTCGTCCATGTCGACGATGCCAATGGTGCCCACTCCGGCAGCCGCCAGGTACAGCGCGGCAGGACTGCCCAGGCCACCCGCACCCAGCATGAGCACCTTCGAGGCCAGAAGTTTGGCCTGGCCCTCCACACCGACCTCGGGAAGCAGGAGGTGACGTTGATAGCGGTTGCGCTGCTCGGGTGTCAGCGTCACTGGCAACGTCCAGGTGCGACCCTCGTCCTTCCAGCGACCGAACCCGCCGGCCATGGACACGACATCGCTGTAACCCAGTTCCTGCAGGGTGCGAGTGGCGAACGCACTGCGCACTCCCCCGGCGCAGTACACCACCACGGGCGCCGTCTTGTCGGCGATGCGTGATTCGATCTGCGCTTCGAGATGTCCACGGGGAATATGAAGTGCCCCTGGGATGACACCCTGTTCGACCTCGTCGGGTTCACGCACGTCGAGCAGCAAAGGCGGCTCGGAACCGTCGAGCAGTGCCTGCACCTCGGCGGTGTCGACTTCACGGATCTCGGCCTTGGCGGCAGCGAGCAGATCGCGGAACGTGGGCATGACCAAAACTCTACTCAGTTGGTCGGGAATCAGCGCACCGAGTAGCCGACCAGTTCGGGAAGCACCTCGGCGATGTCGCCCCCCACGGTGGCATCGGCGATGCGGTCCATCTGGGTGGGGCTGCCGTTCACGATGATCACCCGAGCCCCGTTCTTCTTGGCCACGGGCACCATGTTGGCCACGGGGTACACGCCCAAGGTGCTCCCCACGGCCAGCAACAGATCGCAGTCAGCAGCCGCGTGCATGGCGGCATCGATCACTTCGGGGATCAACGACTGGCCGAAACTGATCGTGTCGCTCTTCAAGATGCCGCCGCACACCTCACACGGTGGATCGACCTCACCGGCTCGCACTCGGTCGAGGGTCTGTTGCATCGGTCGACGATCGCCACAATCCCAGCACGCAGAGCGATGAATGCTTCCGTGCACCTCGACGACCTCGTCGGGGTCATGGCCGGCAGCCTGGTGCAGCCCGTCGATGTTCTGCGTGACCAGGGCGCGCAGTCGGCCGGTGAGGGCGAGGTGATGGATCGCCCGGTGCCCGACATTGGGTCGGGCGGTCCACATGGGCGTGGTGAGGCGGTTCTGCCACGCCTTTCTGCGCACGGCGGGATCGGCGAGATAGTGCTCGATGGTCGAGGCCTTCTCTGCTTCGGGATCCTTCACCCACAGACCGTTGGGCCCGCGAAAATCGGGGATACCCGAGTCTGTGGAGATACCAGCACCGGTGAGCACGGTGATGCGTTGGGCACTGGTGACTACACCGATCGGATCAATCACGGTCCGATGGTGCCACATCCCCTTCCGGCCTCGCTCCATCGGCACCCCACATTCAGAGCGACACGTCGAGGAGGCCCCATGTCGGTCATCTATCACCGCCCGCGAATCACCTGGAACCTGCCGGTCATGGACGGACCGTTGCTGTGGGTGGAGCCATGGCCCGATCCGCTGATCGACCGGATCGGGGTGCCGGTACGCAGTGGTCACACCGAACGCTTCTGGCTTCCGGTGTTGGGGCCCACCGCCACCTGGCTGCTGAGGCATCTCGACGCAGCGCTCGAGGAGTCCCCCGAGGGTCTACACCTCGACGTCACCGCAGCGGCCCAGGCCCTCGGCGTCGCCAGCAGTCCCGGCACCAAAGGTCCCTTCGCCAAGGCCTTGGCCCGATGCGCCGTGTTCGGCTTGGTCCAGTCGGTGGGAACGGGTGTGGTGGTGCGACGCACCATGCCACCACTCCCGGCTCGCTATGCGTCACGCCTCCCGGTGGGCCTGCAGGCGGCCCACCGTCACTGGCTCAACGAGTCGTGCGACGGCCGTCGTGCTGCGTGACCACGTCGATGAGCAGCCGGGTACCGAACGCCGTGGCGCCCTTGGTCAGCCAACCCTCGTCGCCGTCCACACTCATGGGGCCAGCGATGTCGAGGTGCGCCCACGGCACATCCTCCACGAACTCGGCGAGGAACAGAGCCGCGGTGATGGCGCCACCGTAAGGGCCGCCGATGTTGCGCAGGTCGGCCACCTGCGAGTCGAGCAACTTGCGGTACGGCCGGTGCAGAGGCAACTGCCACACCAGTTCGTCGGTGCGCCGAGACGACTGCAGCACCCGGTCCACGAGGGCCTGGTCGTTGCCCAGTACGCCGGCCATCTTGGGACCCAACGCCGCCATGCACGCCCCGGTGAGGGTGGCGATGTCGATGATGGCATCGGGTTTGGACTCGGCCGCCAGGATGAGTGCGTCGGCCAGGATGAGGCGGCCCTCGGCGTCAGTGTTGTGGATCTCGGCTGTGCGGCCGTTGCGGTAGGTGATCACGTCACCCAGCTTGAGCGCACTCCCCGACGGCATGTTGTCGGTGCACACCAGGTAGCCGGTGACCGCACTGCGGCAGCCGAGTGCGGGCAGCGTGGTCATGGTGGCCAGCACTGCAGCCGCACCCGACATGTCCATCTTCATCATGGCGTGCATGGGGTCCGATGGCTTCAGACTGATACCACCCGAGTCGTACATGACTCCCTTGCCCACCAATGCCACATGGCCACGGGCATTGCGAGGCTTGTAGGTGAGTTTCACCAGTCGCGGCGGTTCGGTGGAACCGCGGTTCACGTTCAGCAAACCGTTGCACCGTTGCTCCACGAGGTCGTGCTCGTCCCACACCTCCACGGTGAGACCGACGGCGGTGCCCACCTCGATGGCCACTTCGGCCATGCGGGTGGCGGTGAGATGCACCGGAGGTGTGTTGGCCAGATCGCGGGCCAAGCGCACGGCATCGGCCACCACGCGACCACGCTCCACACCCGTCGATGCCGCTGTGGCCGTCTTGGCCGGCACCACCAGGCTCAGCGTGTCGATGGAGGGGGCACCAGACCGGTCAGCCTTGAGCGCCAGGAACCGGTAGGTGGCGAGGCGCACACCCTCCACCACGGCCTGGGCCGCATCTGCCGCATCCACCCCGTCGTAGGCGCTGACGTCGGCCAGCGAGGTGGCCACATGGGACCAGCCGGGCACAGCCCGGGCCAGCGACGCCGCAGCGTCGCGGAGCACCGCCGGGGTCACTGTGGCCGCATCACCCACGCCCACAGCCACGACGGTGGCCTTCGCCGACGACGGCACCACGAGGGTGGAGCCTCGGGCACCGGTGAAGCCGTGCTGGGTCAACGCCTTACGGCTCAGACCCAAGGCCCGCGGCACCGTCCCATCGCTGGTCACCGGCACGCCGATCACCTGGGCCTCGGCGGGCGCAGTGCGCACCACGTTCACGGTGAGGGCGGGATGTTCGATGGGAAGATGCATGGGGAACTCCGGTCTCTAGACGTCGCGCACGGCCAGGCTGTGGCCCTCGTGCCAGCGGGCCATGGTCCACAACAGATCCGACAAGCGGTTGAGGTACGGCACCACCAGCGACGGTGGTTTGGCCGCAGCAATGGACAGGCGCTCGGCCCGACGCACCACGGTGCGGGCCACGTCCAGCAACGCCGCCACCTTCGAGCCACCGGGCACCACGAATTCAGTCGGCGGCTCGAACCGCTCGTCGAGTTCGTCGATGAGGCGCTCGAGGTGATCGACCATGGCCTCGGTGACGCTCGATGATCCGGGGGTCAACTTCGACCGGTTCTCGGGGAGTGTGGCCAACTCGGCCATGAGCACCCACAGATCACGCATGATGGGCACGAGCATGGTCTCGAGTTCGCTACCCACCTCGATCTCGGCTCGCACCAGGCCCAACACGGCTTGAGCTTCGTCGACGGTGCCATACGCGGCGGGCTGCTCGCTGTCCTTGGGCACCCGGCCGCCGTAGAACAATCCGGTCGTCCCGTCGTCGCCGGCCTTGGTGTAGATGCGCTCACGAGGCATGGACCCCGCACGCTAGCCGTAGGGAGGGATATCGTCGCAGACGGTCATGAGCATCTCCCCCTACCTCCGCGCCATCGACGAACGCATCATCGTGTTCGACGGGGCCTTCGGCACCTACGTACAGGACCTGGATCTGGGTGCCGACGATTTCGGCGGCACCGCCCTCGAGGGGTGCAACGAACTGCTGGTGGCGACTCGTCCTGATGTCATCGTGGGGATGCACGAGGCGTTTCTCGCCGTTGGGGTGGATGCGGTGGAGACGGCGACCTTCGGAGCGTTCGCGCCGGTCTTGGCCGAATACGGCATTCCCGAGCGCGCCCACGAACTGAACGTGCAGGCAGCGCGCCTGGCGCGACAGGTGTGTGACGACTTCGCCACCGACGGTCGGCCCAGGTTCGTCGCCGGATCCATGGGCCCCGGTACGAAGTTGCCCAGTCTCGGGCACATCACGTTCGCCGAGTTACGCGACGCCTACGAGGTGCAGGCCCGAGGTCTCATCGAGGGTGGTGCCGACCTTCTCCTCATTGAGACCTGCATGGATCTGTTGCAGGTGAAGGCAGCGGTGATCGGGAGCCGTCGCGCTATGGCAGCCGAGGGACGCGAGGTCCCCTTGCAGGTGCAAGTGACCATGGAGACCACAGGACGCATGCTGGTGGGCAGCGAGATCGGTGCCGCCCTCACCGCCATCGCCGCGCTGCGCCCAGCCGTCATCGGCATCAACTGCGCCACCGGACCGGCCGAGATGCAGGAGCATCTCCGGCATCTGTCCGCTCACTCGGCCCTTCCCATCAGCGTGCTGCCCAACGCCGGTCTGCCCAGCGTCGTCGATGGTCGCACGCACTACGACCTCACCCCGGCCGAGTTGGCCGAATTCCATCGACATCACGTGCAGGACCTGGGAATCGGCATCGTGGGCGGTTGCTGTGGTACCACACCCGAGCATCTCCGCCAGGTGGTCGAGGCCGTGTCCCATCTGGATCCGCCACGTCGGCGGCCCGCGGTCGAGCCCAGCGTCACGTCGCTGTACAGCCCCGTCACCCTCAGCCAGGACAACAGTTTCCTGATCATCGGGGAACGCACCAACGCCAACGGGTCCAAGGCCTTCCGTGACGCCATGCTGGCCAGCGACTGGGACACGTGCACCAAGATGGCCACCGAGCAAGTGCGCGAGGGTGCCCACGTGCTGGACCTGTGCGTGGACTACGTGGGCCGTGACGGAACCGCCGACATGGACGAGTTGGCCCGCCGTTTCGCCACGCAGGTCAGCGTGCCCCTGGTGCTGGACTCCACCGAACCACAGGTGCTGGAGGCCGCCCTGGAGCATCTCGGTGGCCGCGCCATGCTGAACTCGGCCAACCTCGAGGATGGCGAGGCCCCAGGAAGTCGCATGGATCGGGTGTTCGGTCTGGCACGGGACCATGGCGCAGCCGTCATCTGCCTCCTCATCGACGAGCGCGGTCAGGCTCGTGACGTGGAATGGAAGATGGAGATCGCCCATCGTCTGCACCGCATCGCCACCGAGCGCTACGGACTGTCGGCCAGCGACTTGATCTTCGACGCTCTCACGTTCCCGTTGTCCACCGGCGACGACGACCTGCGGCGCGACGCGATGCACACCATCGACGCCATCCGCCGGATCAAGGCCGAGATTCCCGGGTGCTACACCACGCTCGGAGTGTCGAACGTGAGCTTCGGCCTCAAGCCCGCTGCTCGACACGTGCTGAACAGCGTCTTCCTGCACGAGTGCGTCCAGGCCGGCCTCGACTCGGCCATCGTGCATGCCGGGAAGATCACCCCCCTGGCACGTATCCCCGACGACCAGCGCGACGTGTGTCTCGACCTGATCTACGACCGGCGGCGACCCGGTTACGACCCGTTGGCCACGTTGCTGGAAGTGTTCGCCGACGTGCAGAGCGCCGCCAAGGTGGTGGAGGACCGCAGTGGTTGGCCGGTCGGCGAGCGCCTGAAGCACCGCATCATCGACGGCGACCGCGACGGCCTCACCGCCGACCTGGACGTCGCGCTGGCCGAGGGTATGGCTGCGCTCGACATCGTGAACGATGTGCTGCTGGACGGCATGAAGGTCGTGGGTGAGTTGTTCGGCAGTGGCCAGATGCAGTTGCCGTTCGTGTTGCAGTCGGCCGAGACCATGAAGGCTGCCGTGGCTCACCTCGAGCCGCATATGGACCGCACCGCAGGATCCACCTCCAAGGGTCGACTGGTACTGGCCACCGTGAAGGGTGATGTGCACGACATCGGCAAGAACTTGGTGGACATCATCTGCACCAACAACGGCTACGAGGTCCACAACCTGGGCATCAAGGTGGCTATCGGTGAGATGGTCGCCAAGGTACGCGAGGTGGATGCCGATGCCCTGGGGATGAGCGGTCTGTTGGTGAAAAGCACCCTGATCATGCGTGAGAACCTGGAAGAACTGAACGCACTGGGTATGGCCGATGTCCCGGTGCTGCTGGGCGGTGCAGCGCTCACCCGGTCGTACGTGGAACGGGATCTCCGCGAGGTGTACCAGGGTCGGGTGTTCTACGGCCGTGATGCCTTCGAGGGTCTGTCGACGCTGGAGCGGCTCATGGAGATGAAGCGCTCGGGTTGTTGGGATCCCGACTTCGGTCGGGTGCCGACCGGCCGACTGCTACCGAGTCGTTCGGGCCGTGACGTGGCCGATACTCCACTGCCGGTGCGCTCACCCGAGGTCGATCCGGCCAACCCGGTGCCCACGCCACCGTTTCTGGGCACGCGCGTGGTCAAGGGCCTGGCACTGGACGACATCGCCGGGTTCATCAACGAGACCGCCCTGTTCCGCAACCAGTGGCAGTTCCGACCCGACGGCGAGACCGACGACGAGTTCAAGCAGCGCCTGCGGCCACTGCTGCGCGAGCGTCTGGCCGAGGCCAAGGCGTCTGGGGTGCTGGTTCCCCAAGTGGTGTACGGCTACTTCTGTGTGAACGCCGTGGGCGACGACCTCGTGGTGTGGACCGACGAGACCCGCACGGTCGAGCAGTGCCGGTTCCACTACCCCCGGCAGAAGGTGGCACCGCATCTGTGCATCGCCGACTTCTTCCGCCCCCTCGACGACGGTACCGGAGACCCCGACTACGCGGCGTTCCACATCGTCACCATGGGTTCAGCGGTGAGCGAGGCCTGCGCTGCACTGTTCGCCGACAACCGCTACCAGGACTACCTGCAGTTGCACGGTCTGGGCGTGGAGATGACCGAAGCCCTCGCGGAACTGTGGCACCTTCGCATCCGCACCGAGTGGGGCTTCGCCCACGAGGACGGTCCCACGGTGGCGGGTCTGTTCCGTCAGCAGTACCGCGGCGGTCGCTACTCGTGGGGTTATCCGGCCTGTCCCGATCTGGAGGACAACGCCACAGTGGCCGAGTTGCTGGGCGCTGGACGCCTGGGCATCGAGGTGAACGAGGAGACCGGGTGGCAGTACCAGCCCGAACAGACCACCTCGGCGATCATCTGCCATCACCCGCAGGCGAAGTACTTCGTCGCCCGCTAGGCCTGATCCTGCACCTGGGCGTGCAGGCTGGCGAACCTCCACCGCCCATCCACCCGCACATACGTGTCGCGGTAGAACCCCACGATCCGCACCCGCGACCCATCGGCACCGGTGTACATCATGAGGAAACTCCAGGTGCCCGTCGCCGTGTCGCCGTCGACGTCGATGACGGGGTTGGTGACCATGTGGCTGGAGTGCTTGATGCGCCCACTGGCACGGATGCCGTCGAAGTGGGCACGCATGGCGTCATGGCCATGGAACTCGCCACTGATGGACGCCGACCACGTGCCGTGCGGGACGAACAACTCGGTGAGTGCCTGCCCGTTGTGATCGTCATCGGCCACCGCGCAGTACGCGGCCTTCAGACGGCGGATCTCCTCGATGTCGGCGAGGCGGCGGACGTGATGTTCCAGATCGGTCATGCGCGCTGATCGTAGGCGTGCGACAACGCCGCATAACGCCCACCCAGTGACAGCAACTCGTCGTGGGTGCCGCGCTCGACCGCACCACCGTCGGCCACCACCATGATCTGGTCGGCAGTGCGGACCGTGGACAGACGGTGCGCCACCACGATGACGGTCCTACCCCGCATGAGACGGTCGAGTGCCTGCTCCACCACCGCTTCGGTACCCGGATCGAGGTTGGAGGTGGCCTCGTCGAGCACCAACACCGCAGGGTCCACCAGCGCGACACGCGCCAGTGACACCAGTTGGCGCTCCCCCGCCGACAGACGCGAACCCCGCTCGCGGACCTCGGTGTCGAGACCCTCGGGGAACGCCATGAACCGCTCCCTGACCCCGATGGCGTCCAGTGCCGATCTCACCTCGTCGTCGGTGGCCTCGGGACGGGCGAGGCGGATGTTGTCGCGCAGCGTGCCGTCGAAGAGGAACCCCTCCTGGGGCACCACCACCACGCGTTGGCGTAGCGAGGCCGAAGTGGCGTCGCGCAGGTCCACACCTCCCCACGACACCGAACCGTCGACCGGGTCGTAGAGGCGGGCGATCAACTTGGCGAGCGTGGACTTACCAGCCCCCGTGGGACCCACCAGTGCCAGGCGACGGCCCTCGTCCAAGCGCAGGGTCACGTCGTGCAGCACCGGGCGTTGCGTTCCCGGATACGTGAAACCCACTCGGTCCAACACCAGGGGGCCGTGCAGGGGAAGGTCCACCGCCTGATCATGTTCGGCGACCTCGGGCTCGTGGTCCAGCAGGCCGAACAGTTTGTGTAGCGAGGCCCCCGCCGATTGCAGCGAGTTGTACAACTGCGACAACTGCTGAACGGGATCGAACAGCGAGGCCACCAACAGCACGAAGGCCACGACCGTGCCCACCGACACGCTGCCCCGGTGCACCAGCCAGCCACCCAGACCCACCAGCAATGCCGTGGCCACCACACCAGCGAGTTCCACCAACCCGAAGTACCAGGTGGACACGCGAACGCTGTGCAGATGCGCTCGGTGCAGCGACCGGTTGGACTGCACGAACCGTTCCTGCTGGCGCTGCTCGGCGCCAAAGGCCTGGATGACCCGAACGGCACTGATGCCTTCTTGAAGGTTGGACAGGTTCTGGCCTACCTGTTCGCGCACCTCGAGATAGGCCCGGTTGGAGTCCCGGTGGAACTTCACCGAGGCGACCATGATGACGGGCAGCACGAGAAACACCACAAGGGTGAGTTGCCACGACATGGCCAGCAGGAGCCCCACGGCCAGCACCAGCAACAACAGTGCTGCGATGAACTGCAGCAGCCCCCACTGGACCAGTTCGGCCATGGACTCGATGTCGGCGGTCATGCGACTGACCAGCACTCCGGCCTGGTAGCGGTCGAAGAACGCCAACGATTGCGCTTGCAGGCGACCGAACACAGCGATGCGCAGGTCCTTGAGAAACCCTTCGCCGGCCAGGTTCAACGAGAGGTACTGCTGACGCCCCGCCAGGTACGACACCACGGTCACCGCCACGTAGCCGAACACCGCCGCATTGAGCGCTCCCCCATCGCCGGCTCGGACACCGGCGTCGATGCCGTGCCTCACCAACACCGGGCCGGTGAGGGTGGCGATGGTGACCAGGGCCACACAACCCAGTGCCGTGAGCATGTGGCGGCGGTGCGGAGCGGCAAAGCGAACAGCGCGCCCGAGCAGTGCGAGAGTCTGCACTCGGTCGAGGCGGTCCTCGGGCCGCACTGCGCTCATCCCCCACATGGTCAGTTGCTCCCCACCAGGACCACCTCGTCGGCAAGGGCGATGGTGGCGGGCCGGTGTGCGATGACGATGGTGGTGCGGCCCTGCATGACCGTGGCCAGGGCCTCACGGATCTCATGCTCCTTCGACGGGTCCACCGCCGAGGTGGCGTCGTCGAGTATCAGCACTCGCGGGTCGGCCAGCACCGCCCTGGCGATGGCCACACGCTGGCGTTGCCCGCCCGAGAGCGACAACCCACGCTCGCCCAGCAGCGTGTCGTACCCATGGGGCAGTTGCATGATGAAGTCGTGGGCTCCGGCAAGGCGCGCCGCCCTCTCGACCTCGGCAGCGGTGGCCGACGGCTTGGCAATGGCGATATTGGCGTGCACGCTGTCGTGCAGCAGCATGGTGTCCTCGAACACCACTGCCACGTTGCGGCGTAGTTCGGCCAGGCTGAGGTCGCGCACATCCACGCCGTCGAGGGTGATGGACCCCTCTTGCACGTCGTAGAAGCGCACCAGCAGGCGAGCGATGGTCGACTTGCCCGAGGCAGTGGCACCGACCAGGGCCACCGACGTTCCGGCGGGGATGTCGAGGTGGAAATCCTGGAGCACCGGATGCTGCGGGTCGTAGCCGAAGGTGACCCCTTCGAAGCGCACCGCTCCGCCGGGTTGAGGTGGCAGGTGACGAGGTGTGGCAGGGTCGACGATCTCGGGCTGCACCTCGAGGAGGTCGTTCAGACGCACCAGTGCCGCAGCAGCTCGCTGCCCGAATGCGACGGTCATGCCGATGGTGCGAAGGGGCACCACCAGCAGCACGAGATACGCGTTGAACGCCACCAGTTCGCCCAAGGTCATGTCACCGTTCAGCACCCGATGTCCACCGAGGCCCAGCACGGCGATGAGCCCCAGTGACGGCAGCAGGTCGATGGCGGGGAGATAACGACTGCGGATACGAGCGGCGTTCAGCGAGGCCCGCCTCACATCTTGGGCTTCGCGCTGCAGTTTGTCGGCCTGGACGTGCTCGGCCCCGAAGCCCTTGACCACCCGGATACCGGCGACCGTCTCTTCGACCACAGAAGCCAACTGCCCTTGTTCGGCCTGGACTTCCAGCACCGCCGGGTGTACCCGGTGAGAGAAGCGACGGGCCAGCAGGTTCACGGCGGGCAACGGGGCCAGGGCGATGAGCGCCAACATGGGGTCGGTGACGAGCAGCACCACCACCACCGCCACGATCATGGCCAGCGTGGACAGCGTGAGGGGGATCATGACGACGAAACCCTGGATGAGTTGCAGATCGCTGGAGGAACGCGTCATGAGCTGACCGGTCTGGGCCCGGTCGTGAAACCCGATGTGCAAGCGGAGCAGATGGGCGTAGAGCCGCTCCCGCAGTCGTGTCTCGAGCCACCGACTCTCCCGGAACGCGTACCACCGGCGCAGAGCAGTGTTGATGCCCACCACCACGCCCGCCACCAGAATGAGGCCCGACCACCACCACAGCGAACCCCCCTCGACGATGCCACGATCGATGGCCAACCGGGTGAGTTGTGGCACGGCGACCTTGCCGGCACTCCACGCCACTCCCAGGCCCACACCCACGGCCAGACCCTGCCGCTGCTCCCTGAGCAGGCGGCGCAGCAACATCCATCCCTGGGAACGTCGCGCTTCGTCGTCGACCACGACATCCGGTGAAAGCACCCGCTCAGGGTAGCGATCGGCCGGCTCCCCCAGAACCCTGCCACACCCCCTCGTCACGATGGGGACATGTCACAACGCAACCACGAACTCGCCCAGCCCGAGCCTCACACCGAGCCACTGCAGTTGGCACTCACCGAACTGGCCGAACCCCCGGCAGGTCCCTACCGCTTTCGCCTCGACCGCGACACCCGACTGCGCGGCCTGGCTCACGTCGCCGAACTGCGTGCGCTGCTCAACCAGCGCTTGGCGACAGATCCCGCACAGCGGTCCAGTGGTCCAGCGACGGGTCGAGCGGCATGATCGCCAACGAGGTGGTGGTGACACCGTGGTCCAGGTACTCCTGGATACGGGCCCGGCACGCTGCGGGCGAGCCGTGCACCACCAGGTCGTCGACCACCTCGTCGGGAATGGCCGCCAGCGCTGCCTTGCGATCACCGGCGGCCCAGGCGTCCCACATTCCCTGCAACTGTGGCCCTCGGCCCAACCAGCGATGGAACTCGGCGTACACGGGCACGTTCAGGTAGGCGGCCACGGCGAAGCGAGCAGCGTTGCGTACCACCTCGGCGTTCTCGCTGGGGCACACGAAGATGCGGCACACGATCTCCCGGTCCTCGCCACCGGCGGCGGTGCGCACCACGTCGGCCACCCTGGTCACGTCGGCGGGCGACAGCCAGTTGATGATGGCGCCGTCGGCCTCACGGCCCGCCAGACGCAGCATGCCCTCGCGCAAGGCCGCCACCAGAATGGGAGGGGCCACCTCGGGCCGAATGCCCAGTTTGAAGCCCTGGATCTCGAAGGTGTCGTAGGTCCGTGTCACCTTCTCGCCCGCCAGAGCGTCCCGCAGGAACCGCACCATGTCGCGCACCTTCTTGTAGGGCTCCACGAACGGAACCCCGTTCCAGCGCTCCACGATGACGTTGCTGGACGAGCCGATCCCAATGGCGAATCGACCGGGTGCCGCATCGGCCAGGGTGGCGACGCTCTGCGCCATGCAGGCGGGGGCACGGGTGAACGCCGGCACGATGGCCGTGCCCAGCCGAAGACGTGGCTCCCACGCAGCGGCCAAGGCCAGCGGAGTGAAGGCATCGGCACCATCGGCCTCGGCCGACCAGATGTCGGTGTAGCCGAGGTCGGCCAACTCGATCAATCGATCGCGCTGGGTGTGCAGGTGACCGGGCAACGGCACCGTCATACCGGGACGCACGGGCAACGACGATGTGGACGTCATGTGGGCTCCTCCCCTTGGGGCTCTGCTCCATCCTCGCCCAACTGGATCTCACCGTTCCACAACCGCACGATGCAACTCTGGCTGGCCGTGGCCAGCAGGGTGCCGTCCTCGGCATACATGTGCACCAGACCGTGGCCGAACCCTCGCTCCACGGCGTGGACACGAATGTCCAACAGCACCCAGTCGGTGGGCACCACATGCACCACCCGCAACGTGTTGTCGAGACTGTTCCCGCCACCGCGCACGCCCAACGACTGACCCACGCCGAAGGGCACCCAGTCACCGAGCACGGCGAGGAACGTGGCATCCAGACGGTTGAACTCCTCGGGCACCCGCATCCACATCTGTACCTGGCCGTCGCCCCGCGTCCCGTCCAACTCGTCGAAGTCACGACCACTCACCAGTCGCTGCTCCAACTGCTCGTTGATGGTGCCAGCGCGGGGAAAGTGGTTCCGACGCGGCCGGCACTGCGAAGGCGGTGGTACATCGGGCATCGTCTCCCACTGACCGTTGTGCTCGAGGGGTCGATGGCCCAGAGCTGCGTTCACCGTGAGGATCTCGCGGTTGCCCACATGACACACCGCCCGAGCCTGGGTGATCTGATGTCCGCTCACCGCCAGGTTCACGTCGATGTCCATGACCTCACCCGGGCGTGCGTAGCTGAGGTACTGCGCCGTGGCCCAGATGCACTGGCGTTGGCTGGTGTCCTCCATCGCTGCGATGGCCGCACCCAGTCCGCATCCACCGAACAGAAAGCCTCCCCAGGTCGACAGCGACCGGGTCACCTCCATGGACCAGCGATAGGGGTTGTGGCTCTGCTGCAGACCGAGGAATCGACGACTGTCCATACCCCGCCGACCGTATCGGTGCAGGCCCCGACATCGGTGGCTCGGACACGACCAACGGCGATTCACCATGCCAACATGACGCTTCATGGGGCCTTTGAGCGGAATCAAAGTGGTGGACATGTCGGTGATGATTTCGGGGCCCTTGGCCGCCATGATCCTCGCCGACCAGGGTGCCGATGTGATCAAGGTCGAATCGCCGGGCCTTGGCGACATCATGCGATTCCTGGGATCCAGCAAGGGAGGCATGACCGGCATCTTCGCCAACAACAACCGGGGTAAGCGTTCCCTGGTCGTGGATCTGAAGAAGCCCGAGGGCGCCGAGGTGATGCGCAAACTCGTGGCCGATGCCGACGTGCTCATCCAGAACTTCCGCCCTGGGGCCATGGAGCGCCTGGGCCTGGGCTACGAGGACCTGTCGGCCCTCAACCCCGATCTGGTGTACGTGTCGATCTCGGGCTACGGACCCGACGGCCCGCAGTCGCACCGCCGCGTGTACGACAACGTGATCCAGGCGGCGTCGGGCTTGGCCTCGGTCCAGACCGACCCGGCCACCGGTGTGCCTTCGATGTTCCGCACCCTGTTGTGCGACAAGGTCACGTCCATGAACGCCGCCCAGGCCATCACGGCGGCACTTTTCGCCCGTTCACGCGGTCACGCCAAGGGTCAGCACATCGTGCTGGCGATGATCGATGCCGCCATCGCCTTCATGTGGCCCGATTCGGCCATGGACGCCGTGCTGCTCGACGACGACGCCAACCGCACCCCCACCTTGGCGGCCAACTACACGGCCACCAAGTTGGCCGACGGCTACGTGTCGGCCGGAGCCGTGAGCGACAGCGAATTCGCGGGACTGTGCGCGGCGCTCGGGCATCCCGAGATGGCCGAGGATCCCCGTTTCTCCAACGCCTTGTCGAGAACGCAGCACGCCACGGAGATGGTCATGCTGATGCGTCAGTACGCCTCGGAGACCACACTGGAGGACTTCCTCGAACGCGCCGAGATCCACGACGTCCCGGCGTCACCCATCAACACCCTGGCCGAGATCCACACCGTTCCCCAGGTGGTGCACAACGCGGTGTTCGTGGAGCGCGATCACCCCATGGCTGGTCGCGTGCGTGAACCGCGCCCACCGGCTCGGTTCTCGCATACACCGTCGCGCGTGGGTGATCCGGCGCCAGGGTTCGGCCAGCACAGCGACGAGGTGGTCACCGAACTGGGTCTGGACGCTGCCGCACTGCGCAGCGCCGGCGTCATCTTCTGACAACCCCGGCGGTCAGCCGGGCAGTGTGGCGCTGTTGGTGTTGGCGCCCGACAGGTCCACCCCGGTCAACGTGGTGGTCGTGAAGTCGACCCCGACGAAGCGCGCCCCTTCCACCGTTGCGTCGGTGAGGTCGGCCCCTGCGAGGTCGGCGAAGTTCACGTCGGCACCCGACAGGTCCGTGCCCACGAATCGGCTCCGACGGGCATCGGACTCGTACAGCACCGCGTCCACCATGGACGCTCCCGAGAAGTCCACCTCGACCATGTTCGCCTTGTACAGCGAGGTCGCATCGAACGACCCGCCGGTGGCCACCGCCCCGCCGAGTTCGACCGCCCGCAGGTCGGCCCCGTCGAACACCCCGCCCGCCAGGTTGGCTCCACGGAGTACCGCACCCGACAGATCGGCACCTGTGGCGGTGACACCAGCGAGATTCGCCCCGGTGAGGTCGGCCAGGTAGAGGTTGGCATCGGTGAGGTCGGCTCCCGACAGATCCGCGTTGCGCAGATCGGTCTTCGAGAGATCCACACCCCGGCACACCGAGTTCGGTGCGATCACACACCCGGCCACCTCGGCGGGTCCGCGGTACTCGCTCGACTCCCCTTCACCGCCGCAAGCGGCCATCACCGCTGCAGTGGCGAGGACAACACCCAGACGGCGCCTCACGCGCCGACCAACGCCCGGCCCACGATCTCTTTCATGATCTCGGTGGTGCCGCCGTAGATGGTCTGGATGCGACTGTCGGCCCACGCCCTGGCAATGGGGTACTCGCGCATGTAGCCGTAACCGCCGTGCAACTGCACACACCGGTCGACCACCCGGTTCTGCAGTTCGGTGCAGTAGTACTTCGCCGCTGCCGCCTGCTCGGCCGACAGTGCGCCGGCTACGTGCAATTCGATGCAGCGGTCCACGTACACCTGGGCCACCTGGGTCTCGGTGTGCAGTTCGGCCAAGAGGAACTTGGAGTGCTGGAACGACGCCACCGGCTTGCCGAACGCAGTACGGCCAGTGGTGTACTCGAGCGTCCATCGAATGGCCGCTGCCGCCACCGCCACGGCCCCCACCGCAATACCGAGCCGCTCCTGGGCCAGGTTGTGCATGAGGTAGTAGAAGCCCTTGCCCTCCTCACCCAGCAGGTTGGTGGCGGGCACCTCCACGTCGGTGAAGAACAACTCGGCGGTGTCCTGAGCGTGCATACCCATCTTGTCCAGGTTGCGACCTCGCTCGAAGCCGGGCATGCCGCGCTCCAGTACCAGCAGGCTCATGCCGCGGTGACCGGCCGAGGGGTCGGTCTTCACCGTGGTCACCACGACATCGGAGTTGATGCCGTTGGAGATGAACGTCTTGGCGCCGTTCACCACGAAGGTGTCGCCGTGGCGAACCGCCGTGGTGCGCACCCCGCTCACATCGGAGCCCGTGTTGGGTTCGGTGATGGCCAGTGCGCCGATGATCTCACCGGTGCAGGTTCCGGGGAGCCAACGGTCCTTCTGCTCATCGGTGCACAACTCGAGCAGATAGGGCAGCACGATGTCGTTGTGCAGGGTGATGCCATTGCCGCTGCCGATGACGCCGGTGTCACCGATCTCCTCGGTCATGATGGCGGCGTACCGGTAGTCGTCGGTGCCACCACCCCCGTACGCCTCGGGCACGGTGAGGCCGAGGAAGCCCAGCTTTCCGGCTTCGAGCCACAGTTCACGTGGGGTGATGCCCTCGTGCTCCCACTGCTCGTGATGGGGTACCACTTCGTGGTCCAGCCACTTGCGGAAGGCGTCGCGGAACGCCTCGTGGTCATCGCCGTACAGGGTGCGGGGGATCGGCTGCATGGACCGCGAGGCTACGCGGCGGGGGCCGCCGACGGCTAGGCGGCGAGGATGGCGCGAGCCACGAGATCGGTACCGAACCCCGTGAGGATGGCGAGATACAACAGGCCGGTGGCGGCCATGACCGCCGAGTAGGACCGCTCTCGCAGCGCGGCGCGTGTCACCACGGTGAGAACACCGGTGGCCACCGCCGACGCCACCCAGAACCAGGTGAGCGTCCCGTTCCATCCGTCGTCGACGGTACCGGTGATGGCCGACAGCATGCCGGTCGGCAGCAGCAGCACGGCCACCTCGAGGGGAAGGATGATGCCGACCATCCGTACCAGATCGTTCAGCAATCGACGAGGAAGTCCCGGCTGCACCAGGTACCAGTGGCCCAGCAGCATCGCGTCGCTCAGGGCACCGAGGAACGCGGCACCGACCAGGACGCGCAGCACCGAGACCACGGTGTCGCCGGTGGAACCCCCAGCGGCGTCCACCCCGGCGGCAATGAGGCCGACCACACCCACTGCGGGTGCCACCAGGTCGAGCACCGGGGGGAACTCGGGGCCACGGTCCTGCGGTTCGTCGCTGGTGAGACCGGTGCGTTCGATGCCGGTCATGGCCGCCACCCGCGCCTCACGGCGGTCGAACTCGGCCTGTTGACCCGACACCCCGGCACGGCGGCGTACCACCGACACCACGAGGGCGACCAAGGCCGCCGCCGCCACTGCCATGGACGACACGTCACGTACCGGGTCGAATCCCACTGCAGCACCGGCGGCCACGGCTCCGAGGGCCATGAGGAGGTAGGTGCCACGCAGCAACCATCCGTACCCCAGGCCCACCTCACGACGGCGGGTGGTGAACCAGCAGAACGCCAAGCCGCCCACCGACCACTGGAGCAGCACGGTGGCGGCATCGAGACGGATCACGCAGCGAGACGCTACCGTCGGGGCCGTGAAGCGTCTGGGTGTGGCACTGATGACGGCGACATTGGTGAGCCTGGCGCCCGGGTGCATGGAGGGGAAACGTCCCGTGCTGATCCCTGCCGCCGACGCCGACAGTCGCTCCACGGGCGACTCGGCGGTTGACACGGTGCTGCGGAGCTTGGAACTGGCCGAGACCGCCACCTTCGAGGCCCGCTACGAGATTCGCACCCTGCTGGGCAACACCGTCACCACCGCCGAGGTGGCGCAGAACGGCCAGGCTCAGCGAGCCGTGCGCCTGGGCGAGGTGCTGTATCGCGACGGCAACCAGCGCGACGCCGTGACCTGCAACACCACATCTGGTCGTTGCGAGGCCGGTCTCGATGACGCACTGATCGCCTCGTTGATGGTGACGCGAACGTTCTTCAGCACCTCGGCGGTCGCCAGACTGGAGCAGGCGGCCCGAGTGGCCACTGCACCTGCCACGCTGGAAGACGCGCAGGTAGGCGGAGTGGATGCCGTGTGCGTGACGGTGCCGGTCCAGGGTGGTGAACCCCAGTACTGCGCCGCCCCGAGTGGGGTGTTGGTCAAGTACCTGGGAGCCGACACCCACATCACGCTCATCGAGTACCGCGCTGAACTGACCGACGAGTTCGGTCAGCGACTACTGAACGGCGACGTCACCGACTCGTGACGGCCGGACCCGATCTCAGGGGCGGGCGTGCACGGTGTCGGTATCGCGTCCCGAACGGATGAGCGATCCGGGTCGGGCATCGAGCAGGGTGGTGCCCTCCACGCACGGCACACCGTTCACCAGCACGTGCCCGATGCCTTCGGCGCCGCCATACACCCGACCCGCTCCCGCCGGGAGGTCGAACTGCACCGACACCGGTGACGGACCCACCGCCGCCGGATCGAACACCACGACATCGGCGTAGTACCCCTCGGTGAGGCGACCGCGATCACGCAGACCGTAGAGGCGGGCGGGACGGTCGGTGAGGTGGGTGACCGCCTCTTCCAGTGGCATGAGGTCGTGTTCGCGCACCGCTTTGGCCAGCAGTGTGGTGGAGAACGAGAACGAGTCGATCATGTCGAGATGGGCCCCGGCGTCGGACGCACCGACGATGGCTCGGTGATCGCGCCACACCTCCACTCGACGCTGCCAGGTGGCCGGGTCCTGCCCGCGATCCTGGCTGGCGATGACGGTGCGCAGATCGTCGGCCAGCGCAATGTCCACCAGAACGTCCCACGGCTGACGACCCTGTTCGCGGGCCACATCACCCACGGTGCGACCCTCGTAACTGCGGTTGGCCTCGGCGAAGGTCTGCAGCAGCACATAGCTGCCCCAGTTGGCGATGGACCGGGTGGGACCCTCGTCGCTCTGGGCCAGTCGGTTCCACTCGGCTCGCAGCACTGGGTCGCTCAACTGGCGGATCTTCTCGGCCTTGGGCAGCGCCATCAGCGAGTCCCAGCCGGGCAGGATGTCGAGGATGAAGCCCGAGATGAGGTTCAGGCGGAGGCGGAAGGTATCGGGCAGGGTGAGGGCGAGGACCTGACCACCACGTGAGGCGGCGATGTCGTAGCCGGCGAGTTGGTGCTGTACGAGGTCCCAGTTCTGCGCGTACACCTGCAACAGATTCCAGTTCAGCGGGCGATCGGCAGCCGCCGACATGTCGCCCATGAGCTCGAACACCTCGGTGTCGAACTTGCCCACCGCCGGGATGAACTCGAGGGTGGTGCCGGGGTGGTCACGCACCACCGAACACAGCGCCACCAACTCGTCGCGGGTGGCGTGACGGGACGGGACCGGGCGACCGGTGTGATCGTTGTGGCTGGTGGACCAGGTGGACGAGAACCCCAGGCCACCAGCCGCCAGCCCCTCGTGCAGCAGGCGCTGCATGGTCGCCAGCTCCTCGGCAGTGGCCGGGCGCTCGGTGGCGTCGCCGTGCATCACGACCCGCCGCAGCGCCGAGTGTCCCACCAGGAATCCAGCGTTGGGCATGAGGGTGCCGTCGAGGCGGTCCAGATACTCGGCCGTGCTGCTCCAGTCCCAGGGCACCCCCGCCTGCAGACTCTCCAGCGGCATCCCCTCCACCCGGGCCAGCATGCGCATGAGGTAGTCGGCGTCCTCGGCGCTGACGGGCCCACCGTCGCCGGCCAACGGCGCGATGGTGAACCCACAGTTGCCACCGATGACCGTCGTGACCCCGTGCAAGGGCGACGGGCTGAGCGTCGTGTCCCAGAAAGCCTGCGCGTCGTAGTGCGTGTGCAGGTCGATGAACCCAGGTGCCACCACCTGCCCGTCGGCATCGATGGTGTGACGAGCGGATTCCTCGAGGCGACCTACGGCCACCACTCTCCCGTTGCGGATGCCTACATCGGCTCGGCGGGCCGGTGCCCCCGTGCCGTCGACCACAGTGCCACCGGTGATGCTGACGTCGTACATGTGGCCAGTTTCACACGTCCAGCACGGCGAGTCGGTGGTCGGCGGTGTTCATGGGGTCGGGTCCGTCGTCGGTGGCCACCACGATGTCTTCGAGACGCATCCCCCACCGACCGGGTACGTAGATGCCGGGTTCGATGCTGAAGGCATGGCCGGGCGCCAGGGGCAGGCGGTTCCCCGACACGATGTAGGGCTCTTCGTGGGCTTCGAGGCCTATGCCGTGGCCGGTGCGGTGCACGAAGTAGTCACCGAATCCGGCATCGGTGATGATGCGGCGAGCCGTGGCATCGACCTCTTCACAGGGGGTTCCTACCCTGGCGGCGGCCACGGCGGCCTGTTGTGCGGTGTGCAGCACCTCGTAGGCCTCGGCGACGTCGGCGGGTGGCGTGCCGAGAGAGACACAGCGCGTGATGTCGCTGCAGTAGCCCTTCATGGTGCCGCCGAAGTCGCACAGCACCAGTTCACCGGCACGGATCACCCGGTCTCCGGCGTGA
Source organism: uncultured Ilumatobacteraceae bacterium (assembly GCA_964393535.1). Taxonomy (GTDB): domain Bacteria; phylum Actinomycetota; class Acidimicrobiia; order Acidimicrobiales; family Ilumatobacteraceae; genus CAYMUC01. The sequence continues at coordinate 30,109 of CAYMUC010000022.1, forward strand.
TGGTGCGGACTGGCGGCGTTCTCGCCAGCGGCCA
>CAYMUC010000022.1:30152-33515 GCA_964393535.1 uncultured Ilumatobacteraceae bacterium
GATGGCGAAGTTCACCACGTCGTGACCCTCGGCGAGGATGCGTGCCGACAGATCGGCCGACACCTGCGCCTCGGTACGACCCACGAGTGGGATCTCACCGTTCTGCAACGCCGTGGCAATGCGGTCCACTGCCGCACCCGCCGCCCGAAGGGCGTCGATCTCGGCAGCGTCCTTGCGGGCTCGCAGGGGGCCGACCACCTCGACGGCTCGTCGGAACTGGGTGTCGGGCATGGCGGGGAGCAACTCGACCACGAACCGACCCCATGTCTGATCGCCGATGGCAGCAACGCTGGCCTTGCTGGCCAGGGTGGCCACGACGGCGACGGCATCGTCGGTCTCGTTCCACGGATGGACGTCGAACAAACCTGGGATGTGATGCACCCGTGGGGCCTCGAGCCGAGGCAGCACCAGGGTGGGCGTCCCCTCCCGGGGCAGCACCAACATGGTGAGCCGTTCGAGCGGCATGGCCTCGTAACCGATGAGGTACGGCAGGTCGTGGCCCACCGACAGCAGCAGGACGTCGACATCCTGCTCGAACATGGCGGCCCGAACCCGGGCGATGCGCTGACGGTAGACGGCGGGGTCGACGGTGGCGGTCACGACGACAGTCTGCCCGACGACAACGCGACCGGGACGGCGTCGAGGTGCTCGGCCGCTTGGCGGGCGTGGTACGAGGAACGCGTGAGTGGACTGGACTCCACGTGGCCGATACCGGCACTCTCCCCCACCTGTTTCCATCGGTCGAACTCGGCGGGTTCGATCCACCGGGCCACCGGGAGGTGATGCGACGTGGGCCGCAGGTATTGGCCGAGGGTCACGATGTCCACGCCCACACCCGCCAGGTCGGCCAGGCACCCATCGACCTCGTCGACGGTCTCGCCCATCCCCAGCACCATGCCCGACTTGGTGGTGAGTCCGGCGACCTTGGCCATGGACAACACCGCCAGACTGCGGGCATAGCCAGCCGACGGGCGCACGGCGCGCTGCAGACGCGCCACCGACTCGATGTTGTGGTTCAAAACGTCGGGGCGGGCATCGAACAGCACCTGGAGCGAGGCCGCATCGCCCTTGGCGTCGCTGATGAGGGTTTCGATGGCGGTGTCGGGGCAGCGGTCGCGGATGGCACGAACACAGTCCGCCACATGCGCCATGCCACCGTCGGGCAGGTCGTCGCGGGCGACCATGGTGAGCACCGCATGGCGCAACCCGAGGCGGGCAACCGCCTCGGCCACACGCTGGGGTTCGTCGGAGGCGGGAGCCTCGGGTTTGCGGGTGTCGACCAGACAGAAGCCACAGGCACGGGTGCACCGCTCGCCCAGCACCATGAAGGTGGCGGTGCCATCGTTCCAGCACTCCGACAGATTCGGGCAGCCGGCTTCCTCGCACACGGTCACCAGGTCCAGTTCACGCAGGGTCTTCTTCAACCCCAGCACCTCAGGCGTGTGCCGAACCTTGGGTCGCAACCAGTCGGGTTTGCGTTCGCTCAACTCGACGCCACCGCTCACACCGACCTGGGCCAGGCGACCGAGCAGGCGCACGGGCTCACCAGGTCCCTCACCCCGACTGAACGGGGTGAGATCTGCTGGCGTATGGCGCCACGCCACGTCCTGGCGCTCGACCACCCCCGAACCCCACCGATTAGTGGCCCGTCGAGCCACCAGGTTCACCACGGTCTCCATGGACACATCGATGCCCTCGGCCATGAGCGAGGTGACGTCGTACTCGGCGATCCCGCAGGGCACGATGTGCTGACGCAGATAGGTGAGGTCGGTGTTGACGTTGAGAGCGAACCCGTGCATGGTGCGACCGCGACGAACCCGCACACCCACGGCGCAGATCTTGCGGGGTCGGGGACCCGACGGCTGAACCCACACGCCGGGGTAGCCCTCGAGGCGACCGACCTCACCGAGGCCGAGTTCGGTGAGAACGTCGATGATGACCTGTTCGATACCGGCCACATGGGCGGCCGGGCCGATGTCGATGGGAAGTTGAAGGATCGGGTACCCCACCAGTTGCCCGGGACCGTGATACGTGATGTCGCCACCACGCTTCACGGCCACCAACTCGGCACCCACGTCCGAGGGGGCACAACGCAGGTTTGTGGCCAGGTCGGCGTTGGGCCCGTGGGTGAACACGTGAGGGTGCTCCAGCAGCAGCAAGTGCTGCTCGACCCCATGGTCGAACAGCGCCTGTTGCACAGCCAGGGCTTCGGTGTACGGAACCCGCCCCAGCCAACGGACCCGCAGCATGTCGCTCAGAGCTCCGTGGACCAGTCCCGGGTTTCCAGCACCTGCTTCACCTTGGTGAGGAACCGTGCGGCGTACGCACCATCGAAGGCCCGGTGATCCCATGACATGGCCAGGTGACCCACGGGATGGATGGCGATGGCCTCGCCACCGTCGGGCAGGTTCACCACCACCGGCTTGCGCACGATGGCATCGGTGGAGAGGATGGCGACCTGCGGCTGATTGATGATGGCCGAAGTGAGTACCGAACCGGCCGAACCATTGTTGGTGATGGTGAACGTGCCGCCCTGGATCTCGTCGGGCGACAGTCGACGGGCCTTGGCCCGGTTGGCCAGATCGCTGATCTCACGGGCGATGAGCCGCAGGCGCTTGCCGTCGGCGTTGCGCACCACGGGCACCAGCAGACCCTGATAGTCGAGGTCCACGGCGATGCCGAGATCCACGAAACCATGCACGATGAGATCGTCACCCGACAGACTGGCGTTCAGGTGCGGGAACTCGGCCAACGCGTCCACCACCGCACGAGCGATGAAGGGTAGATACGTGAGGCTGAAACCCTCGCTGGACTTCCAGTCGGCGCCGATACTGCCGCGAACCACATCGACATTCGCGTAATCGACCTCGACCACGCTGAACGCGTGGGCACTGGTGGCGAGCGAACGCACCATGTGATCGCCCGTGAGCTTGCGGATCTTCGACAACGGCACGACCGTGTCACGGGCACCCGGCGCCACGTACGGGGCCGGGGCAGCAGCAGGCACGGTGGCCGGCGGGGCCGCCGCTGGTGCTGGGGCGGGGGCCGGAGCCGCAGGTGCCGGCGCTGCCGGTGCCACGGTGGCCGTGGTGGTGATGGGAGCCGAACCCTGCTTGACGCGGTCGAGATGATCGAGGACGTCCTCACGGGTGATACGCCCACCGGGCCCGCTGCCCGCGATGGCGGCGGCATCGAGGCCGTTCTCGGCGATGAGACGGCGAACCACCGGAGAGAGCAGACGTGGTGCGTCACCCGTGGTCGACGGGGCTGCCGGTGCGACAGGGGCAGGAGCCGGAGCCGGGGCCGGAGCCGGAGCCGGAGCCGGGGCGGGTGCTGCTGCCGGGGCGGGCGGAGGAGGCGGCG
>CAYMUC010000023.1:0-32901 GCA_964393535.1 uncultured Ilumatobacteraceae bacterium
GCCGCAGACATGCGGGAGTCGGGTAGGAGACCGCTGTGTGACGACTCGGCCACGATGTGGGGTGTCAGTGGTCCAGGCGCTCGATGGCCTCACTGTGCAGGATGCCGTTGGACGACACGGCGGTGCCGGTGTCGAGACGACGGTGCCCGTGGCGATCGGTGAAGGTGCCACCCGCCTCCTCCACGATGACGGCCAAGGCGGCGAGGTCGTAGGCCTGGACGCCGACGGCATCCACCGCCAGGTCCACGGCACCTTCGGCCACCAGCATGTGCTGCCAGAAATCGCCGAAGCCTCGTGCCCGGCGCGCTCGGGTCTGCAGGTCGACGAGGGCGGAGGTGAGGCCGAGCGCATCCCATCCATCGTTGAACGTGACGCACACCTGTGCCTCGGCCAGTGAGGTCACCGTGCTCACTTGCATGGGGTGGCCGTCCACGAAGGCGCCGCCATCTCGGGTGGCCCACCACCGCCGTCCCCAGGCCGGTGCCGCCACCACACCCACCTGGGGGCCGTGGTCGGCGTGGACCAAGGCCACCAGGGTGGCCCACACGGGAATGCCGCGGACGAAGTTGGAGGTGCCGTCGATGGGGTCGACGATCCAGCACCACGGAGACGTCGGGTCACCTTGGCGGCCGTGTTCCTCTCCCAGCAGCGCGTGATGCGGGCGCTCGGCGGCGAGGAGTTCGGCCACGGCGGCCTCGGCGTTACGATCGGCCTCGGTCACCTCACTGCGGTCGGCCTTGCGGTCCACCGTGAAGGCGCGCTGTTCGTAGCGGGGAAGCGCTTCGGCCGCAGCCGCGTCGGCCAGACGGTGGGCCAGGGCCAGTTCGGCCTGGAGGTCTATCGACGCACGGTCGTCGCTCATGAGGGTGTGTCGAACCGGGGTGCCCGCTTCGAGCGCAGAGCGTCGAGGCCTTCAGCGGCGTCGGGGCCGAGGAAGTTCAGCATCTCGTAGGCCAGCGATGCCTCGAAGGCCGGTAGCGACTGACGTAACCAGTGGTTCAGCGCTCGTTTGGTGAGCCGCGTGGCATCCCGCGGACCAGCAGCCAACCGTTGGGCGACGTCCAGGGCAGTGGGCCATACCTCGTCGGCTGGAACGGCCTTGGACACGAGGCCGATGCGCTCGGCTTCGCGGCCGTCGAGGAAGTCGGAGGTGAGCAGGTAGTACTTCGCCTTGGCCATACCGCACAGCAACGGCCAGATGGCTACCGCGTGGTCGCCGGCCGCTACGCCGAGGCGAAGGTGACCGTCGGTGAGACGTACCTGCTCGCCGATCACGCTCACGTCGGCCATGAGCGCCACGGCCAAGCCCGCGCCCACTGCCACGCCGTTGATGGCCGAGACGATTGGGGTGTCACAGTCGATCATGGTGCGCACGATGTCGCCGGCTTCGCGCATCACCTTCATGGTCTGGGTGTAGTCGCCCACCTGTTCGGCGATCCATGCCAGATCGCCGCCCGCCGAGAAGGCACGGCCCGCTCCGGTCACCACCACAGCACCGACGCTGGGATCGTCGTCGACCTCGCGGAACACGCGCGCCAACTCGGCATGCATGGCGGCCCCGGTGGCGTTCAGTCGTTCGGGGTCGTCGAGCGTGATGCTCAGCACGCCGCCATCGAGGCGTTCGAGGCGAAGTCGTTCGAAGCGGTCGAGGTGCAGCATGGGCTCAGCGGTCCATCAGGCGGCGGACGGTCGCCTCCACGCCGGCCGCGTCCAGACCCAGACGGGCCAGGATGCGATCGGGTTTGCCGTGGGGGATGAACACCGTGGGTACGCCGAGCACTTCCACCATGCAGGGCTTCTCGGCCAGGGTGTGCACCCGGTCAGCCATGGTCATGCCCACGCCGCCGTCACGCAAGCCGTCCTCCACCGTCACGACGATGTCGTGACCGGCGGCGTCGGCCAACATGGTCTCGTCGAGTGGGGCGCAGCAGCGCACATCCCACACCGTCACCTTCACACCCTGGGCTGCCAGGGCGTCAGCGGCATCCTCGGCGGCGCCGACCATCTTGCCCACGGCCAGCACGCACACGCCGCCGTCGCCAGTGCGCAGTCGCCGGGCCGCCAGGCCACTGCCCACCTCGCCCTCAGCCACCTGTCGGGCCACACCCTTGGGGTAGCGGATGACCACGGGGCCGTCATCAGCGAGGCCGATGGCGTCGGAGAGCATCTGCTGCAGGTCTTGTATCGAAGACGGGGCCAGCACCCGCATGCCAGGCACCTTGGTGAGCAGTGCCATGTCGTAGATGCCGTGGTGGCTCGGGCCGTCGTCGCCGGTGACACCGGCGCGATCGAGGCACAGCACCACACCCAGGCGATGGAGCGCCACGTCGTAGACCACCTGGTCCCAGGCTCGGTTCAGGAACGTGGAGTAGATGGCGACGACGGGCCGTAGTCCGCCCATGGCCATCCCGGCCGCTGCGGTGACGGCGTGCTGTTCGGCGATGCCCACGTCGAAGGTGCGCTCTGGGAATCGCTCCTGGAACGACAGGATGCCGGTGGGGCCGGGCATGGCAGCGGTGATGGCCACGATGCGTTGATCGGCCTCGCCCAGTTTCACCAGTTCGTCGGCGAAGGCTTGGGTGTATCCGGTGGGTGCCGACTTGGGTGGCCCCACATGGGGGTCGAACACCGGGGCGTCGTGCAGATGCTTCTCGTCGTCGTCCTCGGCGGGGCTGTAGCCACGGCCCTTCTGCGTGAGCACATGGACCACGATGGGGCCTTCCGCCGAGAGTTGTTCGGCGTTGCGCAGAGCGGTCTCGAGGGCGGCGATGTCGTGGCCGTCGACGGGCCCCACGTACCGCAGTCCCAACGCCTCGAAGAACGAGGTGGGCTGCAGGAATTCGCGCACCGCCGCCTTCACGGCGTCCATGCCCTTCTCGGCCTGATGGCCCACCACGGGCAGATCGCGCAGGAACTGCTCCAGTCGGCGTTGCCGTCGCACGTACACCGGGTTGAGGCGGATGTCGGTGAGTGCGTGCGAGAGCATCTCCGTGATGCGCTCGGGGAGTGCCGGGACCGTGGCAGCCGTGGGCGGCTCACTGCGCCGGTTCATCGTGAGGTTCGACACGGTCGGGGCGTAGGAGCGACCGTTGTCGTTCAACACCACGATCACGCGCCGCTGACTGTGGCCCAGGTTGTTCAAGGCCTCGTAGGCCATGCCACCGGTCATCGAACCGTCGCCGATCACCGCCACGATGTGGCGGCGGTCGGGGTCCTGGCCCGTGTCGCGGGCCACGGCGAGGCCGTAGGCGTACGACAAGATGGTGGAGGCGTGGCTGTTCTCCACGAAGTCGTGGCGGCTTTCCTCCCGTGACGGGTACCCCGACAGGCCGCCTTCGCGGCGCAACTGCTCGAAGCCCGGCTGGCGTCCCGTGACGATCTTGTGGACGTAGGCCTGGTGCCCCGTGTCCCACAGGACTGCGTCGCGTGGCGACTCGAACACTCGGTGCAATGCCAGGGTGAGTTCCACGGCGCCGAGGTTCGATCCGAGGTGCCCACCGGTGCCCGACACGGCGCGTACGACGAAGTCACGGATCTCGGTGGCGAGGTCGTTGAGTTGGCTGATCGACAGTCGCCGCAGGTCGGCGGGGCTGCGCACGGATTCCAGCAGCATGATGACGGTGACGCTAGCGGCCTGGTGCCGACGTGAGCGGACTGGTCCCCGCCGCTGACCGATGAGGCGGTCCGAGTGACTCCTGTGTCTCGGAGCGTCAGCTCACGGGCACGGCCCGCTCGTAACCGGCGGCGTCGTAGGCGGTGAAGCCTCCGCGAATGTCGGAGACGTCGGTGAAACCGTTGGCCCGCAGGGTGCTCGAGGCGATGGACGACCGGTAACCACCGGCGCAATACACCACCGTGGGAACGTCCTTGGCCAACTCGTCGAGGCGCTTCACCAGCGTGGGCAACTGCACCAACTTGGCGCCGGGGATCACGCCCAGAGCCGTCTCTCCGGGGCCACGCACATCGACGATCTGCAGGTTGGACAGTTCGCGACGTCGGGCCTCGAACTCGTCGACGGTGAGGCGGGACGACTGCTCCACCACCTCGGGATGATCGAGGAACACCTTCACCGCGTCGGCGAGGTAGCCCACCACGGTGTCGAACCCGATGCGGGCCAGACGGACCCGGGCCTCGGCCTCGCCGCCGGGCTCGGCCACCAACACGATGGGCGTGTTGGCTGCCACCACTTCACCGGTGTACTCGGCGAAGCGGCCCGACAGGCCGACGTTCATGGACCCGATGAGGTGGCCGATCTCGAAGTCCTGATCGGAGCGGGTGTCCACCACGGCCGCACCGTTGCGCTGCGCCTCGAGCACCTGCTCCAGCGACATGGGCGTCACCTCGGCCTCTTCGTCGAGACGCTCGCGGGCCAAACGGTTCTTGGTGGCGGCGAAGGCGAAGTACATGGGTGCGGCGGCCTGCCCTTCGGTGACCGCCTGCACGAAAGCTTCCTCGCTCATGGGTGCCACGGCGTAGTTGGTGCGGCGCTGTTCACCGATGGTCGACACCGTCTCGGTGGACAGGTTCTTACCGCAGGCCGAGCCGGCACCATGGGCGGGGTACACCTTGGTCTCGTCGGGCAACTTCATGAGCTTGCCGTGCAGCGAGTGGTACAGCATGCGAGCCAGTTCGTCGGCAGTGACACCCACCGAGGCGAGGAGGTCGGGTCGACCCACATCACCGATGAACAGGGTGTCGCCGGTCAGCACCCCGTACGGCGACTTGCCCTCGGTGAGGTCGCTGGACCGCTCGTAGACCACGTAGCTGGTCGACTCGGGGGTGTGTCCGGGGGTGCTCAAGGCCTGGATGGTCACCTCGCCCAGGCTCATCACCTGACCGTCGCTGAAGGTCTCGATGGGGAACTCGGCTCGGCCAGCGGCCGCAGCTCCGAACCAGATCGATGCTCCGGTGGCCTCGGCCAACTCGAGATGGCCCGACAGGAAGTCGGCATGGAAGTGGGTCTCCAGCACCGCTTCGATGGTGAGCCCGTTGGCTTCGGCATCGGCCAGGTATTGCGACACGTCACGCTGCGGGTCGACCACGACGGCACGACCGGTGGTGGTGTCGCCGATGAGGTACGAGGCGTGGCTGAGGCACTGCAGGTAGTACTGCTGGAAAAACATGATGGTGCTCCTTGTGAGAGAGGGTCAGTCAGCGAACTGTCAGGCGAGTTTGAGAAACAGTCGTTCGACCTCGTCGAGCGCGAAACCCGACTCGGCCGCCTTGGCGGGATCGGCGAGGCACGTGGCGAGACCGGTGGCCAGCAACTTGAAGCCCACCTGATCGATGGCAGAACTGACGGCGGAGATCTGTGCGATCACCGTCTTGCAGTCGCGACCGTCAGACAACATGCCCTGGATGCCTCGGACCTGACCCTCGATACGCCGCAGGCGCTTGGTCAGATCGTCGATGAGATCGTCAGGAAGTTCCATGGTGGGTTCCCCTCGCTTCGAGATGTCGCCAACATACCCCCTGGGGTATGGCTTGGCAACTCTCAGCGCGCTAGTTCGCCCAGTGAGCGCTCCACATAGGCGCGGTCGAGTCGGCGCTGGTTGATCTCGTGAAGACCCCAGCCCCCCAAGAAGCCCAGGAAGAACACGAGTTGGCCGCCGACGCCGTCGAGCCAGAAGTGATTGGCGGTGACCACGATGCACCACAGCGTCGTCAACGGGTACAGCAACATGGCCCAACGCGCCCAGCGTCGACGCAGCAGTGGCCACATGGCAAAGGCGCACCACGTCGCCCATCCGATGTGGAGACTCGGCATGGCTGCGTACTGGTTCGAGATGGACGCAATGCCGCCGGAGTCGAAGTTCCACAAGCCGCCGCGCTCGGCGAGTGTGTCCACGAAACCGAACGACCCGATCTCGTCATCGGCGTCGGCCCCGCGCAGTGAGGTGGCGATGCACGCCCCGCCGAACCCATTCGGTGGGCAGGGTTCGTCGAGCAGGCGAGGTGGCATCACGGGAAAGAACGAGAATCCCACCAACGCCAACGCGGTCATGATGGCCAGGGTGTTTCGCCACAGAGCGAACACATCGGGTCGTTTACGGAACAAGACCACGAAGACGGCGATGGTCACCACGAAGTGTGCTGTGCCGTAGAACCCGTTCCAGAACCTGACCATCCAGATGGGGGCCTGCAGGAACCAGTCCTGCAGCGTCTCCTCGTGATAGAGGCCCAGGGACTTCTCCCACCGGATGATGCGCATCGAATTGTTGAAGGCGGCCTCGGGAACACCCTCGGTGGCAAGACGTTGCGAGCCGAACATGTTCCGGACCATGGAGTAGACGGTGTAGAAGACGACCACGATGATCGCCTCTTTCCACCACCGGTGGCGGTGGGACCGCGACGGCGCCGTCGCTGCGATGTCCATGGTCTCAGCCGACACGGGCACCCATGGTACGCAACCGGATCGACGACGCATGGTCTCGTGTCTGGCAGGCTGACGCCATGGGGAACATCGTCACTGGTCATGCCGGGCATCAGACGGTTGCTGCGCTGCGAGCCCACGGCACCGACCTGCTGTTCACGCTGAACGGGGGCCATATCTGGCCCTTCTACGAGGCCGCCCGTGACGTCGGTCTCACCGTGTTGGACACGCGCCACGAGCAGACAGCCACCTTCGCCGCCGAGGCCTACGCCAAGCTCACCCGTCGTCTCGGAGTGGCGGCCCTCACTGCTGGCCCCGGTGTGACCAACGGCATCTCCGCCGTCACCAGTGCCATGTTCAACGGCTCACCGCTCATGGTGCTGGGTGGACGAGCGCCGCAGTTGCGATGGGGCGCAGGGTCGTTGCAGGAGTTCGACCATGTTCCGGTGCTGGCCTCCATCACCAAGGAGGCTCTGACCGTCACCGACGGTGCCGCGGCCGGGCAGGTGATCCACCGACTCGCTCAGACGGCATTGACACCCCATCGGGGTCCGGTGTTCGCCGATTTCCCTCTCGACGTGTTCGGTCCCACCGAGGGTGTCGTCCCCGAGGCCAACCCTTCGGGACCCGGAGGTTCGCCTCCCGACCCGTCCGAGGTGGTGGCCCTGGCGCAGGCGTTGGCGGCAGCGGAACGGCCAGCCCTGATCGTGGGCAGCGACGTCTATTGGGCAGGTGCCTGGGACGCCTTGCGAGAGGTGGCGCGGGCCTTTCAGGTGCCCGTCTTCGCCAACGGGTTGGGCCGCGGGCTGCTGCCTGCCGACGATCCTCTGGCGTTCCAGCGCACCCGGGGCCTGCTGTCCACGCGTGCCGATCTGGTGGTGGTCGTCGGTGCGCCGCTGGACTTCCGGTTGGGGTTCGGCTCGTTCGGTTCGGCCCAGGTTCGCCATGTGGTCGACGCCTCGACGCAGCGAGCCACTCATGTGCAGGTGCCCACCGTGGTGGGCGACGTGGCCGCAACACTGACACTCCTGGCAGGCCATGGCGGGGGCACCCATGCGCACGATGACTGGGTGGCCGAACTGCGATCTGCCGAGACGGCTCGGGCCACTGCCGAACGCGGTCTGCTCACGGCAGATGCCGACCCCATCAAGCCGGGTCGCATCTATGGCGAACTCGGTCGACGTCTGGCCAAGGACGCCGTGGTCATCTGCGACGGCGGTGACTTTGCCAGTTATGCAGGCAAGTTGGTGGAGGTCCACCAACCCGGTTGCTGGCTGGACACCGGACCGTACGGATGCCTCGGCAACGGGATGGGCTATGCCATGGCGGCGAGGGCGGTACGGCCTTCCAGTCAGGTGGTCGTGCTGCTGGGCGACGGTGCGGCGGGCTTCAGTCTCATGGATGTCGACTCGTTGGTGCGCCACCGCATGCCGGTGGTCATGGTGGTGGGCAACAACGGCATCTGGGGTCTGGAGAAACACCCCATGCAGGCCATCTACGGCTGGGACATGGCCTGTGACCTGCAACCCGGGTGTCGCTACGACGAGGTGGTGCGAGCCCTGGGTGGTGGCGGCGAGACCGTGACCCGTCCCGACGACATCGGGCCGGCCCTGGATCGTGCCTTCGCCTCAGGGGTGCCCTACCTGGTGAACGTGATCACCGACCCGGGTGACGTGTACCCAAGGACGTCGAACCTGGCCTAGCGGGTCTTGTCGAGGAAGCGTTCCACGTCCACCAGGACGCGGGTCACCCGACCAGCAGCCACCAGTCCGCCCGGATCGCTCACCGACACGGTGAACACAAGCCGCCGGCCTTCGATGCGCTCCAGCACTGCGTCGGCAACCACCGTGATGCCCACGGCGGTGGGACGCAAGTGGTCGAGTTGCACCCGCATCCCTACCGAGGTGCTGCCCTCGGGGAGAGCGCCTCGCAGAGCCTCGACAGCGGCCTGTTCGACCAGGGCGACGACCCGTGGTGTGGCCAGCACAGCCACGTCGCCCGAGCCCATGGCCACGGCGGTGTCGGCATCGCTGACCACCACGGTCACCTCACCACGTCGGCCCGGTTCCATTGCCACGGCTCCCGAGACTAGGCCTCTTGGGGCGACCTCACCACCAGAGCCACAGCGTCGTGTCCCGGTTCGTCGTGTCGGGATCGGTGCCACACCCGGCGGGTATCGTCAACCGGCATGATCGACCACGACGTGCTGGAACGAGTTCTGACGGCCAGTCTGAAGGGTGGGGGCGACTTCGCCGAGGTGTTCGCCGAGGAACGGCGGTCGCGTGCACTGGGCCTCGACGACGGTCGGGTGGAGCAGGTCTCCAGCGGTCGTGACCGGGGCGTGGGCATCCGGGTCATCGTGGGGAACACCACAGGGTTCGCCCACACCGCCGATCTCACAGAAGCCGGACTGCTGGCGGCAGCCGAGGCGGCATCCAGTGCTGCCCGTGGCGGCGGCGACGGCCGGGTCCGAACGGTGGCGCTCACACCCTCGCCATCGCATCGGGTGGGTTCGGTACGCCTGGCCCCCGAAGACGTCGACACCGCCGACAAGGTCACGCTTCTGGAACGCCTCGACGGTGTGGCTCGGTCCACCTCCGGTTCGGTGGTGCAGGTGTCGGCGGGTTGGTCCGAGGGTCGCCGCCGCATCCTGGTGGCCAACAGCGACGGTCTGCTCGCCGACGACGAACAGGTGCGTACCCTGCTGCGCATCAGTGTGGTGGCCCAAGGCGATACCGGCCTGCAGACGGGCTACGACTCCCTCGGACATACCGTGGGCTACGAGTTGGTGCACGACCACGACGTCGAAGGTCTGGCCCGCGCGGCGGCACAGCGTGCGCTGGTGAAGTTGGGTGCGCGGCCGGCACCCAGTGGCAGCATGCCGGTGGTCATCAAGCAGGGCAGCGGTGGGGTCCTGTTCCACGAGGCCTGCGGTCACGGACTCGAGGCCGACCTCGTGGCCAAAGGGGCCAGCGTGTACGCCGCGAAGGTAGGGCAACTGGTGGCTTCACCGTTGGTCACCCTCGTCGACGACGGCACCATGGTCGGCGAGTGGGGAGCCATCGGCATCGACGACGAGGGCCACGCCAGCCAACGCAACGTGCTCATCCAAGATGGCGTGCTCACCGACTACATGTGGGACCACGTGAGGGCACGCAACGAGGGTCGACGCCCCAGCGGAAACGGTCGACGCCAGAGTTATCAGCACCTTCCCATGGTTCGTATGACCAACACCTACGTGTTGAACGGCGACACCGAACCAGACGACATCGTGCGAGCCACCGACCACGGTGTGTACGTGGCCAAATTGGGGGGCGGCAGCGTGAACACCGCCACGGGCGACTTCGTGTTCGGTATGACCGAGGCCTACCTCATCGAGAACGGCGAGATCACCGAACCCATCCGCGATGGCAACCTCATCGGGAACGGCCCTGCCGTCCTGGCCGACATCGATCTGCTGGGCAACGACTTCGCCATGGGCAATCCGGGGACCTGCGGCAAGGACGGCCAAGGCGTTCCCGTCGGTGACGGTCAGCCCACCCTCCGGGTGCGAGCCATGACCGTGGGCGGTACCGCCGCATGAGCGCCTCATCTGCTGCCGCCGCAGGCGACGAGGGACACAAGGCACTCCTGGAGTTGGCGTCCTCGGTGGTGGCACATGCCGCTGCTGGTGAGCAGTTGGAGGTGTACGTCGCACGGGGGGCCAACACCTCGGTGCGCGTGTACCAGGGCGAGGTCGAGCATCTGGTGTCGGCCCAGAGCCAGGGGGTGGGCATCCGGGTCATCCGCGACGGGCGCACCGGTTTCGCCTATGCCGCTGACCTGTCCGATGCGGCAATCCGCGAGGTGCTGGCCGAAGCACGAGACAACGTGCGGTTCGGCAGCGTCGACGAGCACGCCGGCCTTGCCGAGCCCGACGGGGTTGAGCCGGTGGCTCACGACCTGTGGAGCGACGAACTCGCCGCAACCTCCACCGCTGACAAGGTGGAACTGGCACTGGAACTCGAGCGACGCACCCTCGCCATCGATTCACGCGTTCGGGTGGACGATGCCAACTACGACGACGGCTGGGGTGAAGTGGCGGTGGCCACCAACACCGGTATCGCCGTCAGTGGACGGGAGAACGCCTGCTCGGCCACGGTGTCCACCCTCGCCGACGATGGCGACGAGACCCAGACCGGGTATGGCTGGGCGGTGGGCCGGTCACCGCAGGTGTTCGACCTGGACCACGCCGCCCACATGGCGGTTCAGCGAGCCATCCGACTTCTGGGTGCGGTCAAGCCGTCGAGTGGTCGGGTCACCGTCATCCTCGACCCTCTGGTCACGGCTCAGTTCCTCGGCATCATCGCCGCCACGCTGAACGGTGAAGCCATCGTGAAGGGACGCAGTCCCTTCGTGGATCGCATGGGCGACACCATCGCAGCGCCCATCATCCACCTCGTCGACGACCCAACCGACTCTCGCGCTTACACCGCCACCGACCTCGACGGTGAGGGTCTGGCGGCCCGCCGTACGCCGCTCATCGAAGGTGGTGTGCTGCGCAACGTGCTGCACTCGTCGTATTCGGCTCGCCGGGCAGGGGCGGTCAGTACCGGCAATGCCGTACGAGGCGGCTTCCGGGGCACCCCAGGGGTGGGGGCGCTCGCCTTGGCGCTCAGGCCCGGCACCGCCAGCCAGCAGGAGTTGATGGCTCGGGTGGGCGACGGGGTACTGATCCAGAGCGTTCAGGGGTTGCACAGCGGTGTGAACCCGGTGTCTGGCGACTTCTCCACCGGTGCCTCGGGCATGCTCATCCGCAACGGTTCGCTGGCATCTCCCGTTCGCGAGTTCACCATCGCCTCCACCCTGCAACGCATGCTGCTCGATGTCGTCGAGGTGGGAGGCGACCTCGACTGGCTGCCCATGCGAGCCGCCGGCGTCAGCCTCGTCATCCGCGACGTCACACTCAGCGGGTCGTAGGCCGTCCACCATGCCCCTCCTGCACGCCATCGTGCTGGGCATCGTCCAGGGACTGTCCGAGTTCCTGCCCATCTCCTCCAGTGGGCACCTGCAAGTGGTGCCCTGGCTGTTCGGCTGGAACGATCTCGACGACGCGTCGGTGAAGAAGGCCTTCGACGTGGCGTTGCATGTCGGCACATTGGTCGCGGTGCTGGGCTACTTCCGTCGGGACCTCAGCGACATCGTGCGCGACGGACTGGCCTCGCTCGGGCGACCTCGTGGCCCACACACGCCGTCGGGGCGCCTGGCGTGGTTGCTGGTGCTGTCGGCAGTACCCGCCGCTGTGGCCGGCGCGTTGTTCGACGACGTCATCGAGCGCCGACTGGGAACCCCCGCCATCATCGCCGGGTCGTTGGTGCTCTTCGGTCTGGTGCTGGCGGTGGCCGACCGGCGAAGCGCTGAACGACTGCTCGGCTCCATCGGGGTACGCGAAGCCCTCATCATCGGTGCCGCCCAGGTGTTGGCGCTGAATCCGGGCACCTCGCGGTCGGGCATCACCATCTCGGCTGCCCTGTTGTTGGGTATCCGGCGCGACGACGCCGCTCGCTTCGCGTTTCTCATGAGCCTGCCCGTCATCGTGGGTGCGGTGGTGTTCAAGGTGGGTGGCCTCGTGAGTGACGGCATTCCCGAAGGGCTCCTGGCTCCCATGCTGGTGGGCATCACAGCAGCCGCCGTGTCGGGATGGGTTGCGGTCTGGGGCACCTTGCGCCTGGTCCGAACCCGTACGTTCACCCCGTTCGTGATCTACCGCGTGGGCTTGGCCCTGGTGATCGCAGTGGTGCTGGCGGCTGGTTGGCGCTGACTCCGAGCGTCGCTGAGCACCACGGTTGCACGGCCCTCTGCCACCGCAGCCGCCACCATCGGCGCAGCCGCAGTGGGTACGGCCACCAACACCGGAACCGACGACGGATCTCGTGTGCCGAATCCACTGGCGACAGGAAGCAGTTCCACCACGGAGGCCGTGGTCAGGCGTTCGCCGTCCATCACGATCTCCAGCACATCGCCCACCGCCACTGGCAGTCCACCCGATGCCACCACCACGCCGCGTGTCCTCGGCGGCAGCCGTTCGGCCGATGACGCAACGCCAGCGAGGTCATGGGCCACCAGAACCTCGCCGGCGGCGACCCACTGCCATGTCCGCGTGCCCGTGCCCAAGGCCGACAGGTCGTGCAAGGCACCCGCAGGGATCACGGCCACGGGACGGTCGTCGATGGTCACGTCGGTGTCGCTCACCACGTCGCCGGGTGCCAGGTCGCGTGCGGCCACCACGACCGGGACCACCTCGCCCCACGCACGTCGCCGATCGTCGAGGTCTGTCACTCGCTGCGTCACGCCCGCGGCAACCGTGAGCGCCAACGCTCCCACCAGGCACCAACGCACCCAGGGACGGCGCGCATTCACCAGACGCAGGCGGGCAAGCCAACGCATCGGGACCTCACTCTCGACTGAGCCAGTGGCGGTGACCCGCCAGCAGGCCTCTTGCGTGGGGCCCTACGTCAGGCCGAGGTGGACGCCGTCGACGACGTCGAGGAGTTCGAGGACGAACTCGTGCTGGAGGACTCTCCCGAGGAGCCAGACGAACCCGAAGAACCGGAACTGCTCGACGAACTCGACGGCCCCGAACTACTGGACGAGGAACCCCCACGGCTGTCGGTCTTGTAGAAGCCGCCACCCTTGAAGGTCACCCCTACGGGAGTGAACACCTTCTTCACCGCTTTGCGCTCGCCGGTGACGGGGTGGGTGGCTTCGGTGAGGGCGTCATCGGTGAAGGCCTGCTGGACCTCGATCACCTCGCCCGTGTCGATGAACTTGTACAGGTAGGTCGGCATGGCGCGCTCCGTTAGCACTCGCGGGCAACGAGTGCCAACGATATCGCGCCGCTAGGGTTCGTGCACATGGAGGTGCGTACCGCCGTCATTCCGGCGGCCGGGCGAGGGACTCGCTTTCTTCCCCTCACCCAGGCCATCCCCAAGGAACTCCTCCCTGTGGGCGACATCCCCGCCCTCCACGTCGTCATCGACGAGGCGATCGGGGCGGGTGTCGATCACCTCGTGCTGGTGGTCAGCGACGACAAGGACGCCCTGCGGCGATATCTGCGTCCCGACGCCGACACGATCGAACGGGTGGCCGCCTCTGGCCGCACAGCACTGGCTCAGCGGTTGGCGTCGTTCGGAACCGATGTCCGAGTGAGTTTCGTGGTGCAGGACCGCCCCCTCGGACTGGGTCACGCGGTGGGGTGCGCTCGTGATGCAGTGGGTGACCAACCCTTCGCCGTGTTGCTGCCCGACGAGTTGATGGGATCGTCGTCGTTGCTCAGTGCCATGGCTCGCACGGCAGGTGCCACGGGCGGCAGTGTGGTGGCGTTGCGGCGCGTACCTCACCACGAGGTCAGCGCCTACGGGGTGGTGGCGCCTCTGGGTGATGTGGGTGACCACGGGGTGGTGGCCATCGGCGATGTCGTGGAGAAACCGCCAGTCGAGGAGGCGCCCAGCGACTTGATCATCATCGGTCGCTACGTGCTCACCCCTGACGTGTTCGACCACATCGCCGCCTTGCGTCCTGGTGCCGGGGGAGAACTGCAACTCACCGACGCCCTGCGCGCCCAAGCCCGGGTGCGGCCCTTGCATGGCGTGGTCTCGACGGTGAGTCGCCACGACACCGGTACCCCGGCCGGCTGGGTGCGGGCCGTGGTCGAGCGGGCGTTGGATCATCCCGAGGTCGGACCCGAACTCGCTGCCTGGCTCAGTGAACGTCTGAGATGACCCGGCGTCGGTCGTCGCCCACGTCGAGGGGAAGGCCGAAGCCGTCGACGTCGAAACCCAGCGCTGTCTCACCCTCGGGGGTCTGCACTTCCCACCGATGATCGCTCAGGCGGTGGAATCGCCAGGTCACCGGGGTCACCGACAGCGTGTCGGGGTCGATGGTCGCCATTCGCATCTCGGCACTGTGGCCAACGAGCAGTGGCAGCCGACGCAGCGACGGCACGAGCATGGTGATGCTGTCGGCCACCACCACCTCGGTGCAGCCGTCGAGGTCGTCGCGATGGGCTCCGTTCACCTCTCCCCATCGACCACCGCCGTCGTTGGCCAACCACAGATCTGGTTCGGGGAGATCGCGGAACAGCAGGAGTTGGCGCACCTGCCAACTCGCCGACACCCGCATGACGGCCTGAGCCTCACACCGGGTCAGAAAGGTCTCCACGGTCCAGGCCTCGTTCTCCCAGCGAAGTGTGGCCTCCTCGCTCACCTCGCCCCCGGCGTCGGTCCATCGGGCGTGGACACCGTCGGCGGGGAGTGCCTGATACGTGCTCATCAGCCCAGCATCGCAGCAGATGGACCAGCGCCCTACCCTGCGCTGCATGATCTCCATCGACGAGGCGCAGGAACGCGTCATGCGAGTGGCCGAGCCGTTGGCCCCGGTCACGGTCGATCTGGCCGACGCCATCGGAAGAGTGCTGGCTCACGACGTCGTGGCAACCGAACCTGTTCCGCCTTTCGCCAACAGTGCCGTGGACGGTTACGCCGTGCGTGCGGCCGATGTGTCCACTGCCACGGCGCAGTCGCCCGTGGAGCTACCGGTGGTGGGGGAGCTTGCCGCCGGCGCTGCGGCCTCGGTGAGCGTCGAGCCGGGAACCGCCGTGCGCATCATGACCGGGGCTCCCGTTCCCCCTGGTGCCGATGCCGTGGTGATGGTCGAGCACACGCAGCGAGTCGGCTCGGACCGGGTGAGCATCGCGGCGTCGGTGCGGTCCGGTGATGCCGTGCGTCACGCCGGAGAAGACGTCGAGGCGGGCCAGTTGGTGGTGGCAGCCGGCACCGAGATCCGCCCTGCGCTGGCGGGGGTGCTGGCCAGTGTGAATGCCCGGCGCCCCCTGGTGTATCCGGCAGCCAGGGTGGCGGTGTTGTCCACCGGTGATGAACTGGTGGACGACGGTTCACCGTTGCGACCCGGACAGATTCGCGAGTCCAACCGCACCATGATCGCGGGCTTGGCGGCTGCCACCGGAGCCGCCGTCGTGGACCTCGGCATCGTGCGCGACGACGAAGCGGCCCTGGAAGAGGTGCTGCGCAACGCTGCTGCCACCTGCGACGCCATCGTGACCAGCGGCGGGGTGTCCATGGGCGACTACGACGTGGTGAAAGCCGTGCTGGGGCGGATGGCCGACATGACCTGGATGCAGATCGCCATCAAGCCCGCCAAGCCGTTCGCGCTGGGAACCCTCGCCCAAGGAGACCGACGAGTGCCGATCTTCGGTCTCCCCGGCAACCCTGTGTCGTCCATGGTCAGTTTCGAACTTCTGGCACGACCGGCGTTGCGTCGCATGATGGGCCATCCGGGGCCGTGGGGTCGACCCGAGGTGTGGGCCGTGGCCGATGGACCCCTGGGCCGTCGCCCCGATGGCAAGGTGCACTATCAACGGGTGCAGGCCCGCTTCGGCGACGACGGATGCGTCCATGTCACCTCGGTGGGTGCGCAGGGCAGCCATCAGTTGGCGGCCACCGCACTGGCCAATTCGCTGGCAGTGGTACCCGACGGTGATGGGGTGGCGGTGGGCGGCCGGGTACGAGTGCTGCTGCTCGACGCCCTAACCTGAGCGTCATGGACCTGGTGGATCCCTACGGTCGCACGATTCGCGACCTCCGCATCTCCATCACCGACCGCTGCAACTTCCGTTGCACGTACTGCATGCCGGCTGAGGGCATGGTCTGGCTCGATCGCTCCGAGGTGCTCACCTTCGAGGAGATCGAGCGCCTGGCCCGCCTGTTCGTGGAGCGCTTCGGCGTGGATGGGTTGCGCATCACCGGTGGTGAGCCCACGGTTCGTGCACATCTGCCGGTCCTCATCAGGAAACTGGCGCAATTGCGGGTGCGCCCCGACACGCCGTCGCCCTTCGCCGGGCAGAAGCCCGATCTGTCCATCACGACCAACGGCGCCACGTTCCGGCTGGTGGCACACGAGTTGCGTGACGCAGGCCTGGACCGTGTGAACATCAGCCTCGACACGCTCAAGCGCGACCGCTTCATCGAGATGACCCGCCGTGACGAGTTGATCCGCGTCCTCGACGGCATCACCGCAGCCCAGGAGGCCGGATTCGATCCCGTGAAGGTGAACGCCGTGGTGCAGCGAGGGGTCAACGACGACGAGATCGTCGATCTTGCCCGCTTCGGTCGTGATCATGGTGTCGAGGTGAGGTTCATCGAGTTCATGCCCCTCGACGCCGATGGCGGTTGGGCGCGCGATCAGGTGGTCAGCCAGGACGACATCGTGGCGGCCATCCACGCCGTGTTCCCCCTCGAGTCGGTACCCGCTCGTGGCGCAGCCCCCGCCGACCGGTGGCGTTACCTCGACGGGGCGGGCACCGTGGGGGTCATCCCCACCGTCACCAAGCCGTTCTGTGGAGACTGCGACCGAGTGCGCCTGACGGCCGAGGGCCAGTTCCGCACATGCCTGTTCGAAACCCGTGAGTTCGACCTCAAGGCATTGCTGCGCAACGGGGCCGACGACGACGCGGTTGCGGCTGAGATCACACGAGCGGTGGGCACCAAGTGGGCCGGCCACCAGATCGGTCAGGTCAACTTCATCCGCCCAGCGCGCACCATGAGTCAGATCGGCGGCTGACCCGACCGGCGGCTTCCAGTCGGGCCAGGTGCATCCCCATACTGCGCCTCTCGACGTTGTCGACGAAGGGCAGATCCACGCCGGGTCTGTAGATGAAGCGGTGGGCGGCGATCTCGTCGAGGGTCCGGGGTTGGGCGAGGAACTCGAGCAGGCGACGTTCGCGGTCGTCGATGACGGCGGCGAAGCGGTCCACCTCGGCCACGAAGGCATCGTGGCCCTCCACGATGCCCTTGTGGTGGAACGTCACGTACCACCGAGCCACCAGTGCACGTGCCCGTTGCAGCGATGTCACGAACTCCTCGAGGTCCGACCAGGCATCGCCGTAGTAGGGCCCGAAACTCGACAGGTCGATGTCACCCACGTAGGCCACCGCGTCGTCACCGGGTGCCTCCACGACCACCGCACTGTGGCCGCGGGTGTGTCCTGGAAGGTGTTCGAGACGCAGGGTCACGCCACCGAGGTCCAGAGTCTGGTCGTAGGCGAGGGCACGGGCGTCGGGGCGAGCGGTGTAGTGGAATTGGGTCTCGACCGTGCGCCGCCACACCTGGCCCAGTGGCCCATCGCCCATGCCGTACAACTCCATGAGGCCGTCGATATCGCGTAGGCCGATCATGTCGTCGGCGGGTGCCCACACCGTGGCCTCGGCGAATCGAGCCAGACCTGCGATGTGGTCCTCGTGCACGTGGGACAGCACGACGTGGTCCACGGGCACCGGGGCACCACCCGCCTGGTACACCCTGAGTGACGGGTCGATGATCGCAGTGGCGTCGTTGCCCACCACCACGAGTGACGTTCCATGCGGGTAGCGACTGGCGTCTTTGCCCGGCAGCACCATCACCCGAGGGGTGAGGTGATGGGCGCCGGGCCAGTCGCTCATGCTGCTGCGGCTTTGCCCTGGATCTGACGAACCACGAGGTTCAGGTCGCAAGTGGCGCCACGGTTGTAGGGCAGCTTGGCCAGCATCATGCCCATGGCGCAGGTGTTGGTCAGTGCGGCGAAGGTGAGACCGGCGCCGATGAACCCACCGATGAAGCGGGTCCAGGGGAAGGCGATGCTGAGCAGGATGGAGATGAGCACGATCGAGCCCGCCACCAGACGTACTTGGCGTTCCAGCGACCAGCGGGCCTTGGTGACCTTCACCGGCATGCCGGCGGTGGACCAGGCTCCCATGCCGCCCTCCAACAGTCGCATGTTGCACATGCCGGCAGCTCGCAGTGCTTCCTCGGCCTTGGCGGCGCGGGCACCCGACTGGCACACCAACACGACCGTCTTGTCGACCGACGACAACTCGCGCGAGTGCTCGCCCAACTGGTCGAGAGGCACGTTGTACGAGCCGGGGATGTGGGCAGATTCGAATTCACCCGTGGTACGCACGTCGAGGACGCGCAGTTCGGGATCGGCGGCCATGGCGGCCTTCAATTCGGCGGGGCTGAGGCGCAGGCTGGTGGTCATGGTGGTCATGCTCCTTGACTGATGATGGGGTTGGCAACGTGGAACGCTGATGTGGGGCTTCAACCGCGCTCGTCCACACCGCTGGTGCGATGGTCGACTCGCGAGGATGGGGTCGTCTCGGTCAGTGCCGTCACAGCGGCGTGCACCGAAGGATGGATCCGGTCGGGGCCCAGACGGGCCCACAGGCCGGACCGGATGAGGACATCGCGGACCGGGCCCTTCATATTGGCCAGGTGGATCACGATGCCCAGTTCGTCGTACTCGGTGACGAGGTCCGACAGGGTCGCCTCGGCGGAAGCGTCGAGGTCGTTGACGCCCGAACCGTCGAGCACGATGGCTCGCAGGCCCTCGGGGTGATCGGTCTGCAGGCGGCGCAGTCGTTGCTTGAGGAAGTTCGCGTTGGCGAAGTTCATCGACACGTCGATGCGGAGAATGCCGATGTCGGGTCGGCGATGTGCCTCGGGGAAGCGATCGAGATTGCGGTAGGTCTCGCTGCCGGGCAACTGTCCCACCTCGGCGCTGTGGGGGTTCATGAGGCGGAACACCACGACGGCGATGGAGGCCGCCACGGCCACACCCAGGCCCAGCTCCACTCCGAGGATCAACGTGGCCACGAACGCCACGACCATCGTGAGGGTGTCGGACCGCTTCACCGACATGATGTGGCGCATCTCGTGGGTGTCGACCAGGCTGGACACCGCTGCGATGACGATGGCACCCAGCACGGCCTGGGGAAGTTCGGTGAACAGTCCAGTAGCCACCAGCAACACGACAATGATGAGTGCTGCGCTGACCACCGATGACAGGGGAGTGCGGGCCCCGGCCGAGGCGTTGACGGCGGTGCGGGAGAAGCCGCCGGTGACGGGTTGTCCGCTGAACACGCCGGTGGCCACATTGGCAGCGCCCAGCGCGATGAGTTCCTGGTTCGAGTCGACCTCGTAGCGATTGCGGCGGGCGTAGGTCTTCGCCACGGCGATGGACTCGGCATAGCCCACGACGGTGATGATGAGCGCGGCGGGGATGAGGGTGCCGAGCAGACCGTCACCGAAGTCGGGGAGTCCCAGGCTCGGCAGGCCTCCGGGGATGTCGCCCACCACGGCCACATCTCGCTCGGACAGATCGAACAGCACGCTGGCACCCACGCCCACCAACACCACGGCGAGCGCCCCGGGGAAGGTCTTCTTCCACCGCTTCAGCAGGATCAACGCCACCAGCGACACCACACCGATACCCAAGGTGAGCGCTCGAGTGCCGTCGATGGCTCGCACGAGTTCTTCGACCGTGGCCAGCCACTCTTCGGTACGGGGGATCTTCACACCCAGCACGTGCTTCACCTGGCTGGTGCCGATGATGACCGCCGCCGCAGCGGTGTAGCCCACCAACACCGAATGTGACAGCAGGTTGGTCACCCACCCCATGCGGATGACGCCCAGGCCGATATTGATGACGCCCACGATGAGCGCCAGCAGTGCAGCAGCCTTCAGGTACTCCGAGGTGCCCTGCTCGGCCACCTCGGCCAACGACGTGGCGGTGATCAGCGACACCACGGCGACGGGACCCACGGCGAGTTGACGCGACGTGCCGAACAGGGCGTACACGATGAGGGGAAGGGTGACCGAGTACAGGCCGATCTCGGGAGGGAGGCCAGCGAGTTGCGCGTAGGCCATGCCTTGGGGGACCAGCATGGCACCCACGGTGAGGCCGGCCGTGAGATCAGGACCGAGGTCGCTGCGTCGATAGGCGCGTCCCCAGCCAGTGATGGGCAGCAGTCGCGCCAGGCCCCCGCTCATGCGGCGGCGGAACGCGCCCAGGCGCCCATCCCTCCCTTGAGGTTGTGGGCGTTCCAGCCGGCGCGATCCAGCGCGTCGGTGGCGGCGCGTGACCGGTTGCCGCTTCGGCACACCACCACGACCTTGCGGTCGCGGGGCACTTCGCCGGCACGTTCACCCAGCAGGCCGAGGGGAATGTTCACGGCGCCGTCGATGGCACCTTCGGCGACCTCCCACGGCTCGCGCACATCGAGGACGTAGGGGGGTGTGGCGCTCGCGAGTTCGTGGCGGAGCTCGTCGGCCGTCATCTCGGGGAAGAACATGTCGTCAATATACCCCCAGGGGTATCAGATGACAAGCCTGATCACACCGGGGAACACGGCGCTGCGTGCGTAGTCGACGAATCGGGCCTCGTCTTCCATGATGATGTCGCGTACGGCACGTGCCCGCTCGGGCGTGGGCGACACCGGCTCCAGCACGATTTCGCTGACGCCGTCGAAGGGTTCGGGCGCGTGGCGTTCGTGTCGCAACGGGTGCGTGTCGGCGTTGTCGGGGGTGTGCAACTGCACGTAGTGATGGAAGCCGAACACGTCGTTGTGGGCCAGTGCCAAGGGGCCGTGCACCTCACGCCAATGGCGGCGGAAGTCGGCCCGTGTGATGCCAGGTGCGCGGCGCAGTGCGGCAGTGAGGCGCATCTCTCCGTCGGTGGCCTGGCGAACCGTGCCCTGGCGCACCAGTTGCTCCTCGGCCACCCAGATGGGTGACGCTGCGAGGTCGATGAAGCGCTGCTCGTCGGCCAGCAGTGCCGCCGACGCTGCCCGTCGCTGCTCGGGCGATCCCTGCGCGGCGCTGGGGTCAACCCACAACTCGGCCGAGCCGTCGAAGGCAGGAAGCGCATCAGGTCGGCGATCGCCTGTGGTGTGGACCTGCTGGTACTTGACGATGCCCAACGTGGAGGCGTGCGAGACGACCAACGGTGCATGCTCCTCCCACCAGATGCGTTGGAACTCGTCGCGGGTCAACTCGGGACGCCGGCGCAACAGGAACACGATTCGGTTCGCCACGCCGTCACGGTAGCCGGGGTGGGAGACTGTGACGGTGAGCACGTCCGACACGCCGTCCCCTTCGTTCAGCGCTGCCGATCTGCAGGCCCGCCTCACCCCCTTGCAGTACGAAGTCACCCAGTGCTCGGCCACCGAACGGGCTTTCAGTGGGGAGTACTGGAACACCAAAGACCCCGGGGTGTACCACTGCGTCGTGTGCGACACGGCACTGTTCTCCTCGGACACCAAGTACGACTCGGGCACCGGATGGCCCTCGTTCTGGGCTCCGGTGGAACATGGCCGGGTGGCCTTCCACGAGGACCGGTCCTACGGCATGGTCCGCATCGAGGCGGTGTGCGCCACCTGTGGAGCACACCTCGGTCACGTGTTCCCCGACGGGCCCCGGCCCACCGGCGAGCGTTATTGCATGAACTCGGCGTCGCTGCGGTTGTCCCGCTCCACCGACGGCACCACCCAGGAGGATCACTGACATGTCACCCCGTCCCTTCCGCTTCTCGGTGGCGGCTTCGAACACCTCGTCGGGTGCCGCGTGGACCGAACTGGCCCGACGCGCCGAGGGGTCGGGTTTCTCCACCCTGCACGTGTCGGACCACTACGTGGACGCCGCCTCCAACGGCGGACAGGCCCTGGCGGCTTTTCCGCTGATGGCGGCCGCAGCGGCGGTCACCTCCACCCTGCGCGTCGGTGCCCGGGTGCTGTGCATCGACTACCACCACCCGGTGGTCCTGGCCAAGACCGCTGCGACGCTGGACCTATTGTCCGACGGTCGCCTCGAGCTGGGACTGGGTGCCGGGTGGGTCGCATCCGAGTACGAAGCCATGGGCATCGCCATGGACTCCGCTGGAGTGCGCCTCGCACGTCTGGCCGACACGATCGCCTTCCTCGACGACTTCTTCACCGGCGAGACCCTCGCCGAGCGCTCCGGAAGCATCACGGCCCACGGCTTCAAGGGGCAGCCCGTTCCGGTGCAGCAGCCTCGGCCGCCGATCATGATCGGTGGAGGCGCGCAACGCGTGCTCACCATGGCCGGTCGCCTGGCCGACATCGTGTCGTTCAACTTCGACAACCGTGCCGGTGTGGTCGGGCCCGAGGGAGTGAAGTCGGCCTCGGCCGCCGGGATGGAGCAACGCATCGCCTGGGTGCGTGAAGGGGCCGGCGACCGGTTCGACCAGATCGAGTTGGAGGTGGGTGCCTATTTCACGGTGGTCACCGATGCCGCCGTGCCCACCGCCGAGAAGATGGGTGGCATGTTCGGTCTCACCGCCGAGGAGATGCTCGAGCACCCCAACGCTCTCATCGGTTCGGTCGACGCCATCTGTGATCGCCTGGTGGAACGGCGTGAGCGTTTTGGCATCTCCTACGTGTCGGTGTCGGACCGCAACCTCGACGCCTTTGCTCCGGTGGTCGAGCGCCTCGCCGGCCAATGACCTCGGCCTACCTGGGTATCAGGTACGCCCGCGCCGCGCGTGGCGGGGTGCCCGTGCCCGAACCTCACGCTGGCCCGCAGCCCGAGGCCACCGCCCACGGTCCGATCTGTCCGCAGATTCCTGGAGTGCTGGAACAGGGCATGGGCTTGAACAACGCCATGGATGAGGACTGTCTGTTCCTCTCGGTGTTCCTGCCGCCCGAGGCGAGCGTCGACGAGTCGCGTCCGGTACTGGTGTGGATCCACGGGGGAGCCTTCGAGACCGGGGCCGGGTCGGCGCCCTGGTACGACGGTGCGTCGCTGGCGGCCCGCTACGGCATGGTGGTCGTGACCATCAACTATCGCTTGGGCATTCTGGGTTTCTGGCGCGATCGCAATCTCGGCTTGCTGGATCAGATCGAGGCGTTGCGCTGGGTGAACCGCAACATCGACGCCTACGGCGGCGATCCCACGCGGGTGACCGTGTTCGGGGAATCAGCCGGAGGGTGCAGTGTGCTGGCGTTGTTGGCATCGCCCCTCACCGAGGGTCTCGTGCACGGCGCGTGGGCCATGAGTCCGTCCACGGGGCAGATGCGCACCGTGCGCCGGGCCGACGAGATCGCTGCGCAGTTGCTGGCGTTGGCCGGTGTGGCCACCGAGGACGACTTGTTCGATATGGATCTGGATGCGCTCTTGGACGTGCAACGCCGTGCCGTCAGCGATGCCTCCCGTGGGTTCGACGTGTTCGCCCCCACCGTTGGCGGCGCTGCGCTGCCCGATGACGTCATCGCCGCCGTGGCGTGCCGCGCAGTCCCGTTGGTGCTGGGTACCTGCGCCGACGAACACCGCCTGTGGGGTGCCTTCGATCCGGCCTTCGCCGCCATGGAACGCGACGAGGTGGAGCGCCGGATTCGACATCTGTTCGGTGAGCGGGCTGGCGAAGTGCTGGCGGAGTACGACGCACATCGGCCCGGCCACAGCCCTGGCCAGGTGATGTCGGCAGTACTCACCGACGACGCGTTCCGCAGTCGGGCCATTGCGGTGGCCGAGGCCCGCGTGGCGGCGGGCACACCCACCTGGATGTACTGGTTCACCTGGGCCAGTCCGGCTTTCGGTGGGGTGCTGGGGTCGTGCCACGGCCTGGACATCCCCTTCGCCTTCCACCAGCTCGATGCGACCGGCGTCACCATGTTCACCGGTGATGGTGACGACCGTGTGGCCGTGGCCGACGCGTACTCGGGAGCCTTGGCGCATCTCACCCGCCACGCCGAAGCGCCGTGGCCGCCCTATGACCTCACCCGCCGTGCCACATGGCGATGCGACGTGCACAGTGAAGTGCTGAACGACCCCGAGCCCCGCCTACGGCGACTGTGGGCGGGACGCGACATCATCAACGGAACCGGCGAGCAAGCCTCAGGGAGGACGACATGAGTGGGGGATTGAGCGATCCGGCGGTGCAGGACGAGCCCTTCGATTACTACCGCCAGCGCATGGGCGCGTGCCCGGTATGGCACGAGACCGACATCGACCAGTACGTCATCGGGGGCCAGGCCGAGATCCGTGAGTCGTTGATGGATGTGGCGACGTTCTCCAGCCGACCCATTCGCACCCGGCAACCCAGCGAGGCCATGGTCGCCTATCACACGGTGCTGGCCGAGCGCGGGTGGGCGCGAGCCTCCACGCTGCAGCGCACCGACCCGCCGGTGCACACCCGCTACCGCAAGTTGCTGAACCGGGTGTTCACCCCCGCCGCGGTGAAGGAGTTCACGCCGCATCTCGACGAGATCACCGCCGAACTCATCGATGCCTTCATCGGTGCCGGTCGATGCGAGTTCGTGTCGGAGTTCGCACTGCCCTTGCCGGGCATCTTCATCGCCGAGCAGTTGGGGTTGGACCGGACCCAGTACCGCACGTTCCGTCGCTGGGCCGATGCGATGTTGGCGTTGGCGCAACGCCCACAGATGACCGTGGACGACGCGTTGGCCGAGGTGGAGGTGGAACTCGAGGCGCAGCATTTCCTCGCCGCCGAGTTCGATCGTCGGCGCGCCGAGCGCGGCGACGACCTCATCTCGATGCTGGTGCACGCTCACGGCGACGACGAAGAACCGCTGACCATGAACGAACTCCAGGACCTGCTGCACCAACTGGTGACCGGCGGTTTCGAGACGACCACGGCGGCGTTGGCGTCGGGCATGTTGCTGCTGGCCACACACCCCGATCAGCAACAACTCCTGCGTGAACGCCCAGACCTCATGGGCAACTTCATCGAAGAGGTACTGCGGTTCGATGCCCCGGTGGCGGGCCTGTGGCGCACCACGGCCTGCCCAGCGCAGGTCGCCGGTGTGGACATCCCATCGGGTACCTCGGTGATGATGCGCTTCGCCGCGGCCAACCGCGACCAGCGGGTGTTCGACCAGCCCGACCGTTTCGACATCACCCGCGACAACGCGCGTAATCACGTGGCGTTCGGCTTCGGCAACCACTTCTGCGTGGGTGCCGCACTGGCCCGTCAGGAGATGGCCAGTGCCTTCACGGCACTGCTGAACCGACTGGACCACATCGAGATCGACGGTGACCTGCCGTCACCATTGCACGAGCCGAGTATCTTCCTGCGGCCCATGAGGGCGCTTCCCGTTCGCTTCAGCGCACGCGCCTGAAGAACGTTCGTACATCCTCGAGGAGGAGTTGCGGCTCCTCCATGGCAGCGAAATGTCCGCCAGCCGGCATGACCGTCCACTGCTGTACGTCGTACACCTGCTCACACCACACCCGTGGTGGCCGGATCATCTCGGCCGGGAACACGGCTATGCCGGTAGGCACATCCACGCGGCCGTCGAAGGCGGCCAGGCCACCGGAGCGCATCGATTCGAAGTACAGGCGCGTCGACGAGTTGATGGTGCCGGTGACCCAGTAGATGGTGAGGTTGGTGCACAACTGATCGAGCGTGAAGTGCCCCAGGACATCGCCGTGGCAGTCGCTCCAGGCGTGGAACTTCTCCAGGATCCAGCCCGCCAACCCGGCTGGTGAGTCGTTCAGCCCGTAGGCGAGGGTCTGCGGCTTGGTTCCCTGAATGCGTTGGTAGCCGGTGCCCTCCTCTCGGAACGTGGCCATGGTGGCCAGGGCGGCGGCTTCTTCGGGCGTCACACCAGCCATCGGATTGTCCTTGGGGGCCCGTGGCACGGCCATGTTCACGTGGATGCCGGCGATGTGGGCGGCATCGAGTTGGCCCATGTGCGTGGTGGCGATGGCCCCCCAGTCGCCGCCTTGAGCCACATAGCGCTCGTAGCCCAACTGCGCCATGAGGCCCACGTTCACCTGAGCCACCGTGCGAATGTCCACGCCTGTTCGGGTGGTCGGTCCACTGAACCCGTAGCCCGGAATGGACGGTGCCACCACATGGAATGCATCGGCGGCATCACCCCCGTAGGCCGGCGGGTCGATCAACGGGTCGATGATGTCGAGGAACTCGGCAACCGAACCCGGCCACCCGTGGGTGATGCAAAGGGGGAGGGCACGGGGGTGGGGGCTGCGGGCGTGGATGGCGTGCACCCGGATACCGTCGACCTCGGTGATCACGTGAGGCCAACGATTCAGCCGGGCTTCGGCGGCACGCCAGTCGAACTCGCGCATCCAGTAGTCGCACACCGTGCGCAGCGTGGCGATGTCGCAGCCGTACTCCCAGGACGTCCCCGGGATCTGGTCGGGCCAACGGGTACGGGCCAGACGGAGCCGCAGGTCCTCGAGCACCGCATCGGACACATGGACGGTGAAGGGTTGCATCGCGTCGCTCATGGGCAAAGAACTCCTTCGGTCGGGGTCCAGGGCACAGGGGTGTCGCCGCGCACACTGGTTCGGAACATTTCGCGTCGGGCGCCGGTGTAGTCGTTGATCGCCAGATGCTGAGTGGCCCGGTTGTCCCAGATGGCCACCATGCCGGCTGACCACCGCAGTCGACAGGTCAGGTTGGGGTGGGTGCTGTGCGCCACCAAGCGTGCCAGCAGAGCAGCATCGTGTTTGCCGTGGTCGTCGAGCAACTGCGTGGTGTACACCGGGTTCACGAACAGTGCCGGTTCGCCCGTGCGCGGGTGGGCGATCACGGCGGGATGGGCCTGGGTGCCGTAGGCCTCGGCGGACGGTGCGATGGCCATGGACGACAGGTGCGACACCTGCTCCAGATAGCCGCCACTGCCGTATGCGAACCCGGCCGAATGCACCGCCGTGTAGGCGAGCAGGCGCTCTCGGAGGTCGGGTGCGAGGGTGGCGTAGGCGAGCACCTGGTTCGCCCACAGGGTGTCGCCGCCATACGCGGGTACCTCATGGGCCGCCAGCACCGTGTATGCGTGAGGTTGGGGGAGGTACGACACATCGCTGTGCCAGGCGTTGGCGAAGTTCAACTCGTCGCCGGGTTCCTTGATCACCCTGATCACACAGGGCCGACCGTCCACCGGGCTCACGTACGGCGTCGTGTCACGGCCTCCGAGTTCGTCGGTGAACTGCTCGAGGCGGTCGAGGTCCAGGAACTGAGCGGGAAGTGCGATCACTCGATGCCGATCCAGCAGCACCTTGAGGTGCTCCACCTGTTCAGCCGAGAGTGGGTCACTGGCGTCGAGGCCTGTGACGATGGCACCACATGACCCGGCCAAGGGTTCGACCGCCGGTGACCGCGCCATGGCTACGGAATCTTGATGTTGGGTGCCTTGGGCATTTTCGGCATCTTGGGCTGCTTGATTTTCGGCATCTTCACCTTGGGCATCGTGATGCCCGACGGGCTGATCTTGAGGCCGCTCACCTGGGGTTGGGTGACGAACTGCGACGGCTTCAACTTCTTGCCGTCGGCAGTGGTAGTGGGGGGTTCCTCGCCGGCTTCCACGGCGATGAGTGCCTCGGCTGCCAGTCGTTCACGCTCCAACATGGCATCGATCTTGACCTGGCGGCGAGGGGTGATGGGCTTGAACACCGGATCCCCGTCGAACCACTGGCGGAGTCGGCTGCGCTTCAGTGCGGGAAGGGCCATGACGTCACGCTAGTTCATAGCGAATGGGCAGACGCTTGAGTCCACTCACGAACGTGGACCGCGTCAACTCGGGATCGCCGTCGATCTCGATGTGCTTCAGTCGGGGCAGCAGGGCGCTGAACAACGACTTGAGCTCCATCCGGGCCAACATGGCGCCCAGGCAGTAGTGGATGCCGAACCCGAACGCGAGGTGCTTGTTCGGTGAGCGGCCAACGTCGAAGCGGAACGGATCAGCGAACACCTCATCGTCGAAGTTCGCCGACCAGTACGACAACAACACGTCCTCACCAGCCTTGATGGTGGTGCCGCGTAGTTCGTAGTCCTCGGTGGCGGTGCGCATGAAGTGCTTCACCGGTGAGGTCCAGCGGATCATCTCGTCCACGGCGGTGTTCATGAGCGACGGGTCGCTCTTCAAGCGAGCCATCTGGTCGGGGTTCTCGATCAGTGCCTGCAGACCGCCAGACATGGCGTTCGACGTGGTGTCGTGGCCAGCGGTCGCCACGATGATGTAGTAGCCCAACTGCTCCTTGTAGCCGATGGGCTGGCCATCCACGATGCCATTCGCGATCACCGAGGCGAGGTCGTCGGTGGGGTTGGCCTTGCGGTCGGCCGTGAGTTCGCCGAAGTAGGCCACGAAGTCGGCCACCGTCTGCATCAGGCTGGCAAGGCGATCGTCGTCACGTGCGTACTCGGGGTCCTCGGCCCCGAACAACTCCTGGGTCAACTTCAACATGCGCGGATAGTCCGACTCGGGCAGACCGAGAATGGCCAGGATCACGTACAGCGGATACTGCATGGCGATGTCGGCGGCGAAGTCACACCGGCCACCGGCGTCGATCATCTGCTGTACCGACCTGTCGGCCAGTTGCCCCAGGCGATGCTCTAGACGAGCCAGGTTCTTGGGCAGGAACCAGTCGGAGGTGAGCTGGCGGTGTGCCTTGTGCTCTGGGTCGTCCATCTGTACCAGCGACTTCACCAGGTGGCCTTGCTCCTTGCGGCGCTCGTCGGCCTCCTTGGTGCCGAGGATGGCCCGCGGTTCGTTCAGCATGGTGGCGTGGCGAACCTCGACGGCGTGAACGTCGACGTGTTTGGTGAGCACGTAGAACGGATTGAAGTTCGGATGCTCCACCCGGTGGACCGGATCCTCCCGACGCAGCAGAGCCGCCGCGGTGTGAAACAGGTTCGGATCGGTGTAGGCACTGGCGCTGTGGAACACGTGGCCAGCGTCTTGGACGGTCAATGACGATGCCTCACTCATGGGTGAACCGTACCGTACTGAGAGGTATGTGACATCGGTGTGGATGGGGGTCGGACAGTAGGGTCGAAACCGTGGAGGCCAAGACACGCAGCGACTACTTCGAGGCCGGCCTTCGGCTGGTGGGCGAAGCTGGTTCGGGGGCGGTCACCATCGCCCGACTGTGCGAGGCCTTGGACGTGACCAAGGGGTCCTTCTACCACCACTTCCGCAACATCGACGACTACCGCTTGCAGTTGCTGAAGCACTGGGCCGTGGAGCGCGAGGGCCAGGTCGCCGACGCGCTGGCTCGCGCCGACGGACCCCTCCATCGCACGGTGGCCATGCGTGAACACGCCCTTGGCCTGGCACATGAGGCCGAGGCCGCTATCCGTTCGTGGTCGCGCCGTGATCCAGGGGTCGAAGCACTGCAGCAAAGGGTCGACTCGGAACGCGAACGAGCCATCGGCGAGGCCTACGCCGAGGCCGGCGTGCCCGTCGAGGTGGCCCAACTGTTGGGTCGCATCGCAGTCGGGCTCATGATCGGAGTTCAGCATCGCAGTCGTCCGGCCGACCGCCAGGGTCTGGAGTCGATGTACCGACTGCTGCACGAACTCGTGGTGGCGCAGTACCTCGGTGAGGGTGCCGATGCGCGACCATCGGGGGCATGAGCCAAACAGATGTGACCCCTGCTGAAACCGGTGTGCGCCATGCGGTCCTGTTCACCTGGATCGACGGCGTCACCCCTGAGCAGATCGATGCGCTGAAGCAGGGTCTGGCTCGCCTGCCGGTGGCCATTCCCGAGATCCGCGACTACCGCTTTGGTGCCGATCTGGGTATCAACCCAGGCAACGCTGCGTTTGCCGTGGTTGCCGACTTCGACTCGACCGACGACTACCTCGCGTACAGGGATCACCCCGCGCACCGTGAACTCATCGCCACCTACGTGACCCCCATCGTGGCCAGCCGTTTGGCGGTGCAGTTCCCCCGCTGACCTGGGAGCAGGAACGTGATCTCATCGACGACGAGGTCTCGAACCCTTGGGACCGTGTGACGACCTGACTTGACAGCCTGGTCGACATCATCGAGGTGTAGGGTGTGGGCGCGTTCGAGCCACGAGGGCTCGTCGCGGTCGTACAGGTGACGTCCCGCCAAGGCGCGGGACGAGGTTTCCTTCTTTCCGTCGGTCGCCACCAACCATGTCGGCCACCGACCAGAAAGACGAATCCCCCCATGACCATGACCGCTTCCCCCGAGGCGCGCGCCGACGCGTCTGTCGACGCCCCCGGTTTCGCCGACCTCGGTGTGCCCGCACCTTTGGTGAGCGCCCTCGTTCAGCGAGGCATCACCGCACCGTTCCCCATTCAGGCCGCGACCTTGGCCGACTCGCTCGCCGGTCGCGACGTCATCGGTCGCGGCCGTACCGGCAGCGGTAAGACCGTCGCCTTCGCCATTCCCACCGTGGTGGCCGCCGCCCGACATCGCCGCGCGCCTCGGCTCCCGCACGGTCTGGTGTTGGTGCCCACTCGTGAACTGGCCGCCCAGGTGGCCGAGACGCTGGTGCCGCTCGCCACCGCCGCCAACCTGAAGGTCACCGTCATCCACGGTGGCGTGGGTTTCGCCCATCAGATCCAGGCCTTCACCCAGGGTGTCGACATCGTGGTGGCGTGTCCAGGTCGTCTCGAGGACCTCATTGCGCAAGGTCACTGCCGCCTCGACCAGGTCCGCGTCACGGTGCTCGACGAGGCCGACCACATGGCCGACTTGGGCTTCCTACCTGCTGTGAAGCGTCTTCTCGACAAGACCCCCGACGACGGTCAGCGACTGCTGTTCTCAGCCACCATCGATCAGGGCATCGACGTGCTGGTGCGTCGCTATTTGCACGACCCGGTCACGCACTCGGTGGACCCCGCCGTGTCGCCGGTGCCTGACATGGACCATCACGTGGTCATGACACCCTTGGCCGACAAGCCTGAGATCGTGCGCACCCTGGCTGCCGGCGAGGGTCGGCGACTGCTGTTCACCCGCACCAAGCACGGCGCCAAGAAGCTCGCGGCGCAACTCACGAAGCTGGGTATTCCCAGCGTCGAGTTGCACGGCAACCTGTCGCAGAACGCACGCACCCACAACCTGGAACTGTTCGCCTCGGGCCGGGCGCGGGTGCTGGTGGCCACCGACATCGCTGCGCGCGGCATCCACGTCGACGACATCGAGTTGGTGGTGCACGTGGATCCGCCGGCCGAACACAAGGCGTATCTGCACCGGTCGGGCCGCACGGCGCGCGCTGGTGCCGCCGGCGTGGTGGTCACCGTCGCCACCCCCGAACAGCGGCGCGATGTCGACACGCTGATGCGCCAGGCGAAGCTGAAGCCCACGGTCACCTCGGTGAAGCCGGGGCACGGGTTGCTCACCGATCTCGCCGGTCCTGCGGCGGCGGTCGATCATCGTCCGCTGCCGTTGCGTGAAGTACCCGCACCAACGCCCCGCAAGGCGGGCGGTGGTGGCGGCGGTGGGCCTCGGAAGGCTGCGAGTGGTGGTGCGCCACGCCGGTCAGGCCGACCTGCATCCGGCCGGGGTCGCCAGCACAGCCGTTAGTGCCGCGTCAGGCAACGTTCGCCCTGTCGCCTACCGGCACCTCTGGCCACGCGTCAGTCAGCGCCGACGACCGTATCGAAGACGGTATTCCCCGCCCCCGACTGGTTCCATAGCGTCGTCCAGTGGGTTCCACGGCACGGTGTTGTGTTCCTCGATCGCGGTGAGGGTCATGCCCGCATCAATCACCGCTGTGATCACTTCGCCGAGACCGCGGTTGAAGTGGATGACGTCGGGTGATCCGAG
The DNA here is from genome assembly GCA_964393535.1 of uncultured Ilumatobacteraceae bacterium. Lineage (GTDB taxonomy): Bacteria > Actinomycetota > Acidimicrobiia > Acidimicrobiales > Ilumatobacteraceae > CAYMUC01. Next base: position 31,767 of record CAYMUC010000023.1, read on the forward strand.
GGGCTCATCATGCGCGACGTAGTTGATCGGCTCTGAGAAGGGCACGCCATCGGTTTCGAATGAGGGAAACTCGACGACCAACAGACCGTCGGGTCGTGGGTCGGGCAGCCAGCAAAGCGATCCGATCCCGGTGTACACGATGTCGAATCGACCAGCGTCGAGTGCGTCGACCGCGCCGAGCGGCAGTTCGGCACTGGGTCAGTCGAGCCCAAGGACGACGATGAGGGCCTCGTCGACCGACCACATCTCTTCGGTGGTCAACCTGCCAACGCGACGCCCGAGCCGTTGCACGTCAACCGCCCCGAGTTGTTCGACCAACACACGCGTCACGTCGCCAGCGACTTCGACCTCAGGACGGAACGAAGCAGGCTTCGCGCTCCGAGACGTCGGAGCAACGACGACGACCGACCGGGGCAGCATCACATCGGACTGCACGACGATCCCGAACCGCTCGCCCTGCTGCTCGCGACCGACGCCCTTGGGGACCTTGAAGCGGAAGACGTCACCCCGCTGCACGCAGCGACTCCATCAACGACGCGACGGCGAGCATCTCGTCCCTGTCGTCGTCGTCAGCCTCGAGCGCGGCGACCTCGGCTGCGAGCTGGCTCCGCCGACGTATCCGGTCCGCAGATGCGAGCAATGACGATCGGATCGCTTCGGACCGACTCAGCCCAGTCGATTCAAGCAGCCGCAGTGCCCGTTCCGCCTCGTCGTCCAACCTCACCGAGATCGCCTTCGCCATGGGTGCAGTATGACGGAACGTGATACAACACGCAACCACGGTGAGGTAGCGCCGAGTGCCCGCTCTGGTGACCTTGTGCAAGGCACCTCCGCGCACAGATCATCTCATCTGCACCGCCGATGGTGCGGTCCAACTGGTGCGGCGACAAGGCGAAGGTCGCTCGACGCGGCACGAGGTGTGGTGGGGTGTTACGGCCTCTGCTAGAAACAGCACTCATATGGTGCATCAACTACGTCAGTTGGGTATGTCGTTCGCATGGTTCGGCGCTCTGGCGTTGACCAGCACGCTTGTGTGGGCGGTGTCCGCCCCGGTTTCGATGGCGGAGTCCGCTGATTCGGCGGAGTTGTCGGCGGCCGATGGCCCCTATGTGGCGTTGACGCCGGTGCGGGTGTT
>CAYMUC010000024.1:0-32508 GCA_964393535.1 uncultured Ilumatobacteraceae bacterium
CGCTGATCGGCTCGCCCAATCAGGTCGAGGCGGTCATGGCCAATTTCGAGAAGCGGCCGGCTCGTTTCAGTGATCCCGGCTGAACGCCTCTAGACTCACCGTCGCCTCGGGCCAGCGTCGTCCCGGGTCCATTCGAGCCACTGCGACTTGTTGGATGAGGACGATGCAAAACGGCTACCCCGCGCCTTACGGGCTGTACGACCCACGTTTCGAACACGACGCCTGCGGTGTGTCCTTCGTGGCACATGTGAAGGGCGAGCGTTCCCGGCGGATCGTGGAGTTGGGCGTCGGCGCCCTGTGCAACCTGGAACACCGAGGAGCCACGGGTGCCGAGGCCGACACCGGTGACGGGGCTGGCATTCTCATCCAGGTGCCCGATCGCTTCCTGCGGGAGGTGGCGGGGTTCGAACTCCCGGCCGCCGGGGCCTACGCCGTGGGTCTGGGATTCTTGCCCGCCGACGCCCAGAAGTGTGCCGAGGCTCAGCGTCGCATCGAGGCGATCGTCGCCGAAGAGGGAAACACGCTGTTGGGCTGGCGTGAGGTGCCGGTGGACCCCGCCACCTTGGGTGCCACCGCCAGGGCCGCCATGCCGTCGTTTTTCCAGTTGTTCATCGCCTCACCCGACGGCGCGTCCGGTATCGATCTGGACCGCCGTGTGTACGTGACGCGCAAGCGCATCGAGCACGAACTCCAGGGTGACCTGGCCACGTATTTCGCGTCGCTGTCGTCGCGCACGCTGGTGTACAAGGGCATGCTCACCACGCCGCAGTTGGCGGCCTGCTTCATCGATCTGCGCGACGAGCGGGTGGAGTCGGCACTCGCGTTGGTGCACTCCCGTTTCTCCACCAACACGTTCCCGTCGTGGCCGTTGGCTCACCCCTACCGCTACGTGGCCCACAACGGCGAGATCAACACGGTGCAGGGCAACCGCAACTGGATGCGCACTCGTGAGTCGTTGTTGGCCAGCGACGTGATTCCCGGCCTCGAGCGTGCGTTCCCCATCTGCCGGCCCGGTGGGTCCGACTCGGCGAGCTTCGACGAGGTGCTGGAACTGCTGCATCTGGGGGGCCGTTCGCTGCCCCACGCCGTGCTCATGATGATTCCCGAGGCGTGGGAGAACCACCGGTTCATGGACCCTCCGCGGCGGGCGTTCTACCAGTACCACGCCTCGCTGATGGAGCCGTGGGACGGTCCCGCCAGCGTGGCCTTCACCGACGGCACGGTCATCGGAGCGGTGCTGGACCGCAACGGACTGCGGCCCAGTCGGTACTGGGTGACCGACGACGACCTGGTGATCATGGCCAGTGAGGTGGGTGTGGTGGACGTGCCGGCCTCGTCGGTGATCACCAAGGGTCGCCTGCAACCGGGACGCATGTTCCTCATCGACACCCGCTTGGGTCGCATCGTCGACGACGAGGAGATCAAGAGCACGCTCGCTGCTGCACACCCGTACCAGCAATGGCTGGAGGAGGGTCTCACCTCGCTGGAGGACCTGCCCCGCCAGCCCCATGTGGAGTACAGCCACGACGCAGTGCTGCGCCGTCAGCAGATGTTCGGCTACACCCACGAAGAACTCAAGGTGATCGTGGCCCCCATGGCGGCCAGTGGCGCCGAGCCCATCGGGTCCATGGGCACCGACACACCCATCGCCGTGCTGTCGGAACGACCGCGGCTGTTGTTCGACTACTTCCAGCAGCTGTTCGCTCAGGTGACGAACCCCCCGCTCGACGCCATTCGCGAGGAAGTCGTGACGGCTGTGTCGTCCAGTGTGGGTCCCGAGGCCAACCTGCTGGCTCCCGGTCCTGAGAGTTGCCGTCAGTTGGCCTTGCCGTTCCCCGTCATCGACAACGACGAACTGGCCCAGATCGTCCACGCCGACGACGATGGCAGCCGTCCGCATCTGCATGCGGTGGTCGTGAGCGGTCTCTATCGCGTGCAGGGGGGTGGATCGGCTCTGCGAGACGCCCTCGAGGGATTGCGCGCCCAGGTGTCGTCGGCCATCGAGAGTGGTGCCCGCATCGTGGTGTTGTCGGACCGGGGCGGCGACGAGGTGTTCGCACCCATCCCGTCCCTTCTCGCCACCGCGGCAGTCCACCATCACCTGGTGCGCACCAAGCAGCGCACACAGGTGGGGCTCATCGTGGAATGCGGCGATGCCCGTGAGGTGCACCACATGGCACTGCTCATCGGCTACGGCGCCGGGGCCGTCAACCCGTATCTGGCATTCGAGTCCATCGAGGACATGATCCGCAGTGGGCTGCACGGGTTGGCCGGCGTCGATCCGCATGCTGCCGTGAAGAAGTACATCAAGGCCGCCGGGAAGGGCGTGCTGAAGGTGATGTCGAAGATGGGTGTGTCCACGGTGGCCAGTTACACCGGGGCCCAGATCTTCGAGGCCATCGGTCTGGGTCGGGAACTGGTCGACGAGTACTTCACCGGCACCGTCAGCCGCCTGGGTGGCATCGGCCTCGACGAGGTGGCCGCGGAAGTGGCTGCCCGACATGCCACGGCGCACCCGACCCGTCCCGAGGAACGTGCCCACCGGACGCTGGATCTCGGCGGCGAGTACCAGTGGCGCCGTGAGGGCGAGTACCACTTGTTCAACCCCGAGACCGTGTTCAAGTTGCAGCACGCCACCCGCGCCGGTCGGTACGAGATCTTCAAGGAGTACAGCCGACTGGTCGATGACCAGTCACGGCACCTCGCCACCCTGCGGGGCCTGTTCCAGTTCCGTACCGGCGAACGCACGCCGGTGCCCCTCGACGAGGTGGAGCCCGCCAGCGAGATCGTGAAGCGATTCTCCACCGGCGCCATGAGTTACGGGTCCATCTCGGCCGAGGCCCACGAGACCCTGGCCGTGGCCATGAACCGCCTCGGAGCCAAGAGCAACACCGGCGAAGGGGGCGAGGACCCCGAGCGGTTCGTGCCACTGCCCAACGGTGACTCGAAGCGCTCGGCGATCAAGCAGGTGGCGTCGGGTCGTTTCGGCGTGACCAGCGAGTATCTGGTGAACGCCGATGACATCCAGATCAAGATGGCCCAGGGTGCCAAGCCCGGCGAGGGCGGTCAGCTGCCCGGTCACAAGGTGTACCCGTGGGTGGCCAAGACCCGGCACTCCACGCCCGGTGTGGGCCTGATCAGCCCGCCGCCGCACCACGACATCTACTCCATCGAGGACCTGAAGCAACTGATCCACGACCTGAAGAACGCCAACAACAGGGCGCGGGTGCACGTGAAGTTGGTGGCCGAGGTGGGCGTGGGCACCGTGGCGGCTGGCGTGTCCAAGGCCAAGGCCGATGTGGTCCTGATCTCGGGCCACGACGGCGGTACCGGAGCCAGTCCGCTCACCTCGCTCAAGCACGCCGGCGCCCCGTGGGAACTGGGCCTCGCCGAGACGCAGCAGACCCTGTTGCTGAACGGACTGCGTGACCGCATCGTGGTCCAGGCCGACGGCCAGATGAAGACGGGTCGCGATGTGGTCATCGCTGCGCTGTTGGGTGCCGAGGAGTTCGGCTTCGCCACTGCGCCGTTGGTGGTGTCGGGGTGCGTGATGATGCGCGTCTGTCACCTCGACACGTGCCCGGTGGGTGTGGCCACTCAGAACCCTGAACTGCGCAAGCGCTTCAGTGGCCAACCCGAGTTCGTCGTGAACTTCTTCGAGTTCATCGCCGAGGAAGTGCGCGAACTCATGGCCGAACTTGGCTTCCGCACCTTGGACGAGATGATCGGTCATGTCGAGGTGCTGGACACCAAGGCCGCTGTCGACCACTGGAAGGCCAAGGGTCTGGACATCTCGCCCGTGCTCGCCGTGCCACAGAACCCGTACGGCCAGACCATGCACCAGTCGGTGACGCAGGACCATGGCCTGCACGAGGCCCTGGACCAACAGCTCATCGACGCCTGCCAACCGGCCATCGCCGATGGTCGACCCGTGCGCCTCGAGGTGCCCATCCGCAACGTGAACCGCACGGTGGGTACCTTGCTGGGCGCAGAGGTGACGCGGGCATGGGGTGGCGAGGGTCTGGCCGACGGCACCATCTCGGTGCATTTCCGCGGGTCGGCCGGTCAGAGTTTCGGAGCCTTCGTGCCTCGCGGTGTCGAGATGCGCCTCGAGGGCGACGCCAACGACTACCTGGGCAAGGGCTTGTCGGGTGGACGCCTCATCGTGCATCCCGACCGTGATGCGCGCTTCGTGGCGCAGGACAACGTGATTGCCGGCAACGTGATCGGCTACGGCGCCACCGGTGGCGAGATCTACCTGCGTGGCATGGTGGGCGAGCGCTTCTGCGTGCGCAACTCCGGTGCCACCGCCGTGGTGGAAGGGGTGGGCGACCACGGTTGCGAGTACATGACCGGTGGCCGTGTTGCCGTGCTGGGACCGACGGGTCGGAACTTCGGTGCCGGTATGTCGGGGGGTATCGCCTACGTGTACGACCCCGACGGCGAATTCGACGAGCGCCTCAACACCGAGATGGTCGATATCGAACCGTTGTCGGCAGCCGATGCGGGCGAACTGCGCTCCATGGTGGAACGCCACCAGCAGTTCACCGAGTCGGCCGTAGCCGCCCGGTTGCTGGCGGCATGGACCGTGGAGGTGGGTCGATTCCGCAAGGTGATGCCCCGCGACTTCCGCCGGGTGTTGAACGTGATGGAGCAGGCCGCAGCCGATGGCCTGGACGAAGCGACGACGTTGCAGAAGGTGATGGAGGCCAGCCGTGGGTGAACCGACCGGTTTCTTGAAGTGGGAGCGCTCGGGGCCGACTCGTCGGCCGGTGCCGGTGCGTCTGCGCGACTGGAAGGAGGTGTACGAGGACTTCCCGGTGGAAGCCGTGCGTACACAGGCCGGTCGCTGTATGGACTGTGGTATTCCGTTCTGCAACAACGGATGTCCGTTGGGCAACCTCATTCCCGACTGGAACGACCTGGTGTTCCGGGACCACTGGCGTGAGGCGATCGACCGCCTGCACGCCACCAACAACTTCCCCGAGTTCACCGGACGGCTGTGCCCGGCGCCATGCGAAGCCGCCTGTGTGCTGGGCATCAACGCCAACCCGGTGAGCATCAAGCAGGTGGAAGTGGAGATCATCGACCGGGCGTGGGACGAGGGTTGGGTGGTGCCCCAGCCGCCGTCGGTGCGTACCGGCAAGCGCGTCGCCGTGGTGGGTTCGGGTCCGGCCGGCTTGGCCGTGGCCCAGCAACTCACCCGAGCCGGTCATGACGTCGTGGTGCTGGAACGCGCCGATCGCATCGGTGGATTGCTGCGCTACGGCATTCCCGAGTTCAAGATGGAGAAGCGTCACCTCGACCGCCGCTTGGAGCAGATGCGCGCCGAGGGAACCGAGTTTCGTACCAACGCCGAACTGGGTGGCAACATCGACATCGAGGTGCTGCGGGCCACCTACGACGCCGTGGTGCTGGCCTGTGGTGCCACGGCGTGGCGTGACCTCCCCGTGCCGGGTCGCGAACTCGCCGGGATCCATCAGGCGATGGAGTACCTGCCCTACGCCAACAAGGTGCAAGAGGGCGATCTCACGGCATCGCCCATCGATGCCGCCGGCAAGCACGTGGTGATCATCGGTGGTGGCGACACCGGTGCCGACTGCCTGGGCACGGCACATCGTCAGGGCGCGGCGTCGGTGACGCAGTTGGAGATCATGCCCCGACCCCCCGAGGAGCGCGCGGCGGACAATCCGTGGCCCCAGTGGAGCATGGTGTATCGCGTGTCGTCGGCTCACGAAGAAGGCGGTGAGCGCCTGTTCAGCGTGAACACCGAACGGTTCCTCGACGACGGCCACGGCAACGTGCGGGCACTGCTGCTGCACGAGGTTCGACTCGAAGGTGGCCGTTTCGTGAAGGTCGAGGGCTCCGAACAGGAACTCCCGGCCGATCTCGTGTTTCTCGCGATGGGATTCGTGGGGCCCGAGAAGGGCGGATGGTTGGATCAGTTGGGCGTGGACCTGGACGGCCGGGGCAACGTGGCCCGCGACGATCAGTACATGACCAACGTGGACGGCGTGTTCGTGTGCGGTGACATGGGTCGTGGCCAGAGCCTCATCGTGTGGGCCATCGCCGAGGGTCGTTCGTGTGCAGCCGGCGTGGACCGATTCCTCATGGGTGAAAGCCGCCTTCCCGAGCCCGTGGCCCCCACCGCACGGCCTCTCGTGTAGGCGCCTGCGATCCGGGGCCCTCGGCGTCTATGGTGGCGCCATGGTGCTGAAGCATGTCGGGCCGGTAGCGATGGTGTTCGCTTGTCTGGCGTTGGTGGGCTGCGGCGGAACCGACGGAGTGGCACCTACGTCCACCGTGGCAGTGCTGACCACCGATTTCGCCACCATCCCACCGGTGGAGACCACTGAACCGCCGCCCACGGTGCCACCCTCCACGCTGCCCGAACCGCAGGACTACGTCATCGTGGCGGGTGACAATCCTTCGGCCATCGCGCAACGCTTCGGCGTCACCCTGCAGGCCCTCGTCGGCGCCAACGGCTGGACGAACCTGGCGACACAGTTCCCGTTCCCCGGCCAGACCATCGTCATTCCGCCGGGGGCGAAGAACCCCGCCTACATTCCGCCCGACCAGACGGCCACCACGTTGGCGCCAGACGGAGGAACAGGGACCACCACCGATGGTGGCGGCGACACCGTCGATCCCGATGTGGCCGGGACCTACGTCGTGGAAGCAGGTGATTTCCCGGTGAAGATCGCCGAGAAGTTCGACGTCACCTTGCAGGCCTTGGCCGCCGCCAACGGCTGGGAAGACCTGGCACGTGATTTCCCCCTGCCGGGCGCCACGATCAACATTCCCCCCAAAGCCGGCTGACCACGAGGTGCGCGTCACATGCTGTCGGTGACCGAAGGCCGGGTGCTGGGATGCCTGTTGGAGAAGGAACGCACCGTACCTGACCAGTACCCCTTGACGCTGTCGACGTTGGTGGCGGCCTGTAACCAGTCCACCTCACGGTGGCCGGTGATGGCACTGGAAACCCACGAGGTCGAGGCAGCTGCAGCGGCACTGAAGGCGCACGGTTGGGCCCGCCTCGTGCATCCCACCCATGGGCGGGCCGTGGTGCGGTACCGGCAGGTGGCCGTGGACAAGTTGGCACTGGGCGACGACGAAGCGGGAGTGCTGGCCGTGCTGTTGCTCCGCGGCGCTCAGACCGCTGCCGAGGTGCGTCAGCACACGGAGCGCTTGCACCACTTCGACTCGGTGGAGCAGGTGGCCGAGGTGCTGCAGCGTCTCGAAGACCGCGGCGAACCCTTGGTACGCAGACTCGATCGCGCCCTGGGGCGCAAGGGCGAGCGGTGGCAGCAGGTCATCGCCGACGAGGTCGCCACCGAGCTTCGCGGCGAGACACCCCTGGCGTCGCCGTCGCTGGCCGCTCGGGTGGCGGATCTGGAGCAACGAGTCGAGCGCCTGGAAGTGCTGCTGCGCGATCTGCTCTGAGTCGTCGACGTCGGGTCAGTCGAGGCGGGGCCAGCGACGCTTCTGGCGTCGCCGCAGGCCGGCTTGGCTGGATCGCCGCTGCTCCGACAGTGCCCACTGGCGGCGCCAGCCGTTCACCTCGGGTCCGGTGAGCGACGGCGTGGCCCCTCGAGCAGCATTGCGACGAGCGGTCCAGTAGTCGTGTGCGGACTCGTCGGCCAACTGGGCCACGGCTGCTTCGATGCGTGCCGAGAATCGCCGGGTGCTCTCGCCTTCGACAGGTGACAGTGGATGGCCGAACACCACTCGGGTGCGACCCGGCCGGGGACGCTTGGCCCCCTTGCCATAGATGGCACCGGTCCCGTCGATGAACACCGGCACCACTGGGGCGCCGGTGCGACTGGACAGATAGGCCGCCCCACCCTTCCAGGCCTGGCCCCATCCGTCGGGCGATCGGCCGCCTTCGGGGTAGATCACCAGGCTCCATCCGTCCTCCACCAGCGCCCGGATACGGTCGCTGGAGGCCCGACTGGTGACCTCGCGGTCGATGGGGAAGGCGTTGAGCGCCAAGGCAGCAGCCGTACCCTTGAGGCGACTGGTGAAGAAGTAGTCGGCAGCAGCCGCCACCACCAGCGAACTGCGCCACGGCTCGGGAACCGCCACCGTCATGAGGGGCGTGTCGAGGTGACTGTGGTGGTTGGGAGCGAAGATCAGCGGCGGTGGCTCGTCGCGGCGCGCCAGGTCGTCGAGTCGATCGATGCCGAACACCTGTGGATCGGCCAGCGCCTTGACCATGAGCCGGACCGGACCGTTGGTGATGACGGCCCGAGCGGCCTTGGCCGGTGCTCGGCGGGCGAAGTCGGTGTCGAAGTCGGCGCCCAAGGTGGGGGGATCTTTCGGCACCTCCACGCCGACGGGAACCGTGGGGGCCCGGTAGGGGAATCCCCGCGAACCTGCGAGGCGCCCCACGGTGGTGGCGGCTCGTTCCACTGGTGCCACGGCTCGGGTGAGACGGCGTAGCGAGGCGGCGCGGGTGTTGGGACGGTCGTCGCGTGCCATGTCAGCTCACGTCGGCCACCATGAGCGGCGGCGTGTGCAGGTGGGTGATGGTGGGGGAGCGCCCCACCACGTCGCTGGCCAACTCGAAGGCGTCGTTCATGGTGCTCGCAGGGGTGAAGCCCAGGCGGCGAACCGCCGCGGCGTCGCCACCCACGATGATCACGCGACCGGCGTGCTGCATGCCGTGGGAACCCCAGTACCACATGTAGAAGGGGTGCACGCCGTGGTAGGCGTAACTGGTGCGGTAGAGGTGGCGGTACCAGTCGTCCTCGGCGAAGCGACGCTCGTGCTTCTCCACCTCGCTGGGGTCGGTGGTCTGGCTGAGCACCTGCTCGTAGAAGTCGATGTAACTGGGGTGAGGTCCCGGGTGGAAGTCGGGCTGGGTGGGGTGGGTCATGATGATGACGCCGCCTTCACGCACCAACGGCTTGCCGCGGTAGAGATTGAAGAAGTACCCCAGGCCGGTGCACATCACCAGGATGGGGTTCATGATGGAGTGCACGTTGTAGGGGCAGATGTACGGGATGCCCATGGTGAGGATGTCGGTCTGACCCTGCACCTCCACCAGCTGCTGGCGGTACACGTGCTCGGTGGTGATGCGGTGCACCGCCTCCACCTCGCCGGCCTGAACACTGGTCATCTGGTGTGGCGCTTCGATGGAGTGGAAGATCTTGCGTGCCAGGCGCACCGGGGTTCGGGCCAACGACTTCGACGAGGCGATGAACGCCGCCCGGTCGCGGGCGTTCCACTCCCATTCGCGCTTGGACAGGAAGTCGAACGGCTGCGGGAACGTATCGGTGTTGATCGTGGTCTCGATCTGGAACACCTTCACCCCCGAGTCCATGAGCACCTTGCCCATGCGCCAGTTGCTCTTGTGCAACTCGCTGCGGTGCTGGTCCATGAACGACCGACTGTGCTGCATGGTGTGCACGTTGTGGTGATGGCGCAGGCTTCGATAACTGGCCAGGCCGGTGGCAGTGCTTTTCCAGCCGCCGTCCATGGCCACGAGGTTGATGTTCACGTACACCAGCAGGTCGCTCTCGGCGGCCCGCTTGTTGATCTCCACCTCTTCGCCATGGGGTGTGGTGCCCAGGTAGGCGAGGTTGGCAGGGTCCTCGGCGTCGTGGTTGTACAGCAGGCCTCTGGGCGCGAAGGCGTCGTACACCCGGTCGCCCACAGCGTGGCGCAACTCGGCCTCGGTCATACGGCGGTGCAGCGCCAGTGCCGCGATGATGTGCACGTCGTCCACACCGGCGGCCGCTGCGGTGTCCAGCACCGCTTCGATGACGCGTTGGCGGATGTCGGGGCGGCGCATCTTGGGCAGGGGCAGGCTCACGTCGTCGAAGGCGATGGTGAGCTTCATGCCGGGGAACATCTTCGACGACAGCGGGTCGTCATCGACGGGGTGCTCGAGCGCATGGCGGATGGCGCCGTCGATGTCGTCGATGGCGGGCAACGGCTCGGGGGCGTAGATGATGCGGCTGCGATCGGCGGGCAACCGTTCCAGGCTGAACCCCTCACCCCGCCAGAACAGCGTGGGCGGGGTGGACCGGTCGACGTGGTGCACGAACCCGGGACGGGGCATCAGCGGCGAGCCTCCTGTGGTGAGCGGAGATCGAAGGCGATCTTGATGGCGCCGCGCCGGCCGGCGGCGGCTGCATGGCGCAGCGCCTCGACATGGTCGGCGAGGGGATACGTGGCCGACAGCAGACGCTGCAGGTCGCAGACCGCCACGGTGTCGATGGCGAGGTCGAACGTGCGGGCGCGACTGCCGTCAGGCATGGTCTCGGTGCCGTAGGTGTAGGCGCCGACCAGTTCGGTCTCACGGTGCCACAGCCCCGTGAGTTCCAGTCGCACCTCGGCGGGCATACCCAGTAACACCACGCGGCCGCGCGGGCGGGTGATCCGCAGGCTGGTGCCGATCGAGGCCGACGAGCCGACGGCGTCGATGGTGGCGTGAGCACCGCTCGACAGGTGGTCGCCCACCATGTGGCAGCCCACGGCACGGCGCACGGCGCGAGGAAGTTCGTCGGGGTCCACCACGTCGTCGGCGCCGAGTGCCTTGGCCAGGCGTTGCTGCACGGGATACCGGGCCCCCACGATGATGCGCACACCCGGGAGGTAGCGGCGCAGCCCCGCCACAGCGCACAAGCCCATGGTGCCGGCACCCAGCACCGCCACCACCGGCTCGTCCACACCCAGCACCTTGGGTGCGCACATCAGGGCGGCATGGATGCCGCCAGCGGTCGGTTCCACCATCACCGCCTGCTCGTCGGTGACATGGTCGGGCACGGTGTGGAGTTGGCTCTCGTGCGCCACCAGTTCGCTGGCCCAGCCGCCCCCGGTGGAAGCGCAGAACCCGATCTGGATGCCCGGCTCGAGGGGAGGCCGCACGAGGTGGGCGTAGTCGTCGCCGTCGCCGGGGGCGGCGCCTTCGAAGGGCAGTGGGCAGCCACGGGCGGCATGTCCCAACACTGGCTCGATGACCACTCGGCGCCCGTCCTCGGTGTCGCCCACGATCTCGTGGCCAGGGACGAAGGGGAAACTGACCCAGTCGTCGAAGTACGGCGCGGCGTGACCTTCGACGGTGGCGAGGTCGCTTCCGCAGATGCCGGTGAGGCGGGGATGGACGCGGTGCCAGTCGGGTCCGGGAAGGTCGGGAGCATCGAGGCGTACGTACTCGAGGGGTCCCACTCGTACTGCGGCGCGGGTGTCGACGCCGGCGGCGAGGCGGGCGAGGCCGAAGCGGCCGGGGCTGCGGCGGATCCGGAGCGCCTTCATCGGGTGACCCCCGTGGTGCTGGGGGAACGGAACCGGCGTCGTCGCTCTCGCTCGGACAGCAGCGGTCCAATGGGGAGCAGTGGCCGCGGCCCACCCGACGACTTGGACCAGTGCTCCACCAACCACCCGCGCTTGCGGGCGATGGCGGCGAGGCGGGTCTCTGGGTTGACCGCGACCGGGAAGCCCACTGCCTCGAGGAGGGGGAGGTCGCTGGTGGAGTCGGCGTAGGCCACGCACTGATCCAGCTCGGCACCCTCGGACGCCGCGTAGTCGGCGAGGATCTGGGCGCGGGTCTCACCAGTGGGGGGGACCTGGCTCAGTTCGCCCGAGTACGTACCGTCGGGCCGCACCGTCATACGGGCGGCGACGATCTCGTCGAACAAGGGTCGCAGACCCTCCACGGCGAAGTCGAGCGCTCCGGTGATGAGGATGGTGCGGTGACCCTGTGCCCGGTGTTCGCGCACCCGGCGAAGGCCTTCGGGGAAACTCTTCACCATGATCACGTCGGTGAGCAGTTGCTGGGCGTCCACCATGATCTGCTCCACGGGGGCGTCCTCGTAGCGTCGGTAGAACATGCGCAGGAAGTCGCCCCGGTCACGGCGGTCCATGGCCGCCAGTCGTGGTGCCTCGGCCAGGGTGCGCAACACGTACCGAACACGCTCGGGGGTGTCGAGGCGGCGGGTGGCCAGCCACGAGTAACTCTCCACCACGTTCGAGGCGATGAGGGTGTTCTCCAGGTCGAACGCGGCGATGCGACGTTCGGGAGCCAGCACGTTGCGGCGCAGGCGGGCCGCCCGGTCCACCACCGTGCGTCCCGGCGTGGTCTTCACGCGGGCGTGGTGCACCACCGATGGCAGGTGGATCTCGTGGATGTAGGTGGGCCACTGCACCACCCGGGGGTCGAAGCAGAACGCCGCCTGATCCTCTGCGTCGAGCCCGCCCCACAGTGCCATGAGTTGGTCGACGCCGTAGATCGCCTCGCACTCGGTGTAGAGGCCGTACAACTCGACGTACTCGAGTGCGCGTTCCACCTCGGTGCGCTTGGTCTCCAGCGAGGCCGTCCACGTGGCCTGAGTGCCGCGCAGGGGCAGTTTCTGCAGCAGGCGTTCGGTGCGGGTGATGGCGGTCTTGGCCCGCGTGAGCTGACCCTGAACCCGACCTCGGCCGGGGAAGTTCCAGTCGGGAACCTCGATGGGCTGACCCTCGCTGTCGTACAAGGGATGCAGCGTGAAGAAGTCGCGCACGTTGTCCACCAGGGTGCGGTACTTCAGTGGGTTGATGCCGCCCGAGGCCACCTGGGTGATGCGGGGTGCGCGCTCGGGACCTGCTGCCGCCACGGCGATGATGGCGGCCACCACCAGGTCCACCGGAATCACGTCGATGGTGCCTTCGGGGACGCCGGGGAACTCCTTCAGCAGACCACGGGCATACGAGATGATCACCGGCTCGGCCATGCGGAACCCCCGGATCCAACCCGGACGAGGCTCGGCCCATGCCGACTCGATGATCGACGGGCGCACGATGCTCACGGGCACGTCGCCGCAGGTCTCGACAAGTGCTTGTTCACCCAGTGCCTTGGTGAAGGCATAGGCATCGGGCCAGCCGACGCTGGCCGCCCGGGACCTCCCGGCTTGCACCAGGCGGTCCGACACCCACCGCTCGCGCAACTGCTCGGTCTTGGCGGCCAGGGCGGGGGCACCAGCGGCACCCAGTTCGGCTCGGGCGTCACGGCGGAAGCCGGCCAGGCGATCGGGTGTGCGGCTCTCGGCCTCGGCGTCACTGCGCAGGCGTCGGGCGGCTGCGACCTCGCGCCGCCAGTCCAGACCCAGGTCGAACGGGCCATCCGAGACCAGTTCCTCGGGAGCGTCACCTCGCCGGTTGCCTGCCACGTAACACGTGCTCACGGCCACCAGATGCGGTGTCGCTCCCACTTCTTGCAGCAGCGCGGCGATGCGGGTGGGCCCCAACAGGTTGATCTCGACGGCCGAGTCCAGTGGCGAGTCGAACGAGACGGCTGCCGCTGAGTGGATGACGACGTCACACGAGGTGAAGACGACCCGGTCGGCCTCGTTCAGGCCGAGTCCGTCACTGCTCACGTCTCCCGCCACGGTCACGACACGCCGTGCCACCATGGCGTCGAAGTCATCGCCACGCTCGGCCAACTCGGCCCGGAGTCGGTCGAAGGCGTCGTTGCGGAAGATCTCCTTGCGGGTGCGCTCGGCGGCCTTGGTCCGTCGTCCGTCACGTACCAGCAGGACCAGTTCGCAGTCGGGTACGCAGCGAAGCAGGCGTTCCACCAGGGCCGTGCCCACGAATCCGGTGGCGCCGGTGATGGCGAGGCGACGTCCGGCCAGCGAAGCAGCAATCACGCCGTGTTGTCTACCATATGGTAGAGGCCTATGGAAACGGTGGCGCCCACCCGGGTTCGCATCCTCGAAGCAGCCGTCGACCTGTTCGGTGGGCGCGGGGTGGAAGCCACCTCGCTCGACGAGATCGCGGCGCGGGTGGGGGTGCGCAAACAGACGGTGCTCTACTGGTTCCCCTCCAAGGACGACCTCCTCGACGAGGTGATCCGCCAGGTGGCCACCGAACTGAGCGTGGCGATGGAGGCTGCGGTGAGGGCGGCGGGCGATGACCCCATGGACCGCATCACGGCGGTGGTGAGGGCGGCGTTCCGCCCTGCCGTACGGCGCCCGGCGTTCCTCGGGTTGCTGCGTGAGGTCAGCCGACTCACGCCCCGCCACGCGGCGTTGCTGCTGGACCTGGTGCGCCCCTTGGTGGACCGTGCCATCGCTGCACTGGCTGCCGAGATGGATCGGGGTCGTCTGCGTCGGGGTGATCCAGGGGTGATCGTGGCGCTGATCTACGCCACGGTCACGGGGACGGCCACCGAGCCGGTGGCGCTGACGGCAACCGGTTGGCATGCCGACGTGGCGGGCCTGAGGCGACTGCGTACCGAACTGCTGGCGTTCCTCGAAGCAGCACTTCGACCCTGAGGGTTGCTCGACTGGCGGTGACGCGTCAGGCGCGGTCGGTGTGGCGGCGTCGGCGGGCGTGGCGTTGACGGGCGAGGTCGATCAACTCGGCCAGCAGGTCGGGATACGACAGCCCTGATGCCGCCCACAGCTTCGGGTACATGGAGAACGGGGTGAAACCGGGAATGGTGTTCACCTCGCTGCACAACATGCCCCGTCCGTGTTCCTCGTAGAGGAAGTCCACCCGAGCCATACCACTGCACCGCAGCGTGTCGAAGATGCTCAGGGACCACGAGCGGGCTTCGTCGGCGGCCTCGTGCGACAGTGGGGCCGGTACCAGCAGTTCGGCGCCACCACCCAGGTATTTGTCTTCGTAGTCGTAGAACTCGTGGCAGGGCACGATCTCGCCGGGTACCGAGGCCCGGGGTTCCAGATCCCCCAGCACCGCCACCTCGATCTCGCGGGCGGTGACCGCCTCTTCGAGCAGGATCCATTCGTCGAACTGCAGCGCGTGTTCTACCGCTGCTGCCAACTCGCCAGCGTCATGGGCCTTGGTGACCCCCACCGACGACCCCATGTTGGCGGGCTTCACGAACAGTGGGTACCCCAGGTCGTGGGCGATGGCCACCAGACGCTCAGCCGACACCTGATGATGTCGAAGGGCGTGGTAGCGCACCTGCGGCACCCCTGCACTGGCCAGCACGGTCTTGGTCATCGCCTTGTCCATGCACACCGAACTGGACAGCACACCCGACCCCACATAGGCGACGTCGAGCACTTCGAGCAGGCCCTGCACGGTGCCGTCCTCGCCGAGGGGACCATGCAACAAGGGCAACACCACCACCGGATGTCCCGGTCGCTCCGTCGGGAGGTCGCCCACCCTGCACGGCTCACCGGTCACGGCCAGGGCACCGTCGTCGTCGGGTGTGATCGCGGTGCGCCACCAGGCCCCGTCGCGGTCGATTCCCAGGGCGCTCACGTCGAATCGCCCAGGGTCCAGTGCTGCCACCACTTCGGCGGCGGTGATGCGACTCACCTCGTGTTCGGCCGACCTTCCGCCGAACAACACGACCACCTGAGTCCGAGCCAACTCCACTCGGCCGACGGTACACGGCCAAGGACACCACCGCCGTCCCAGTAGCGTTCGCCCTCGTGCAGTTTCTGGCGAGTGAGGCCGCAGTGGCCTGTGGCGGCGAGCTCATCGGCGATGACGTGAAGCTGTGCGGAGCCACCTTCGACTCGCGCCTCGTCGAGCGCGGCTGGCTGTTCCTGCCCACCGAACCCGAACCGGGCGAGACCGGCGCCGATGGCTACCAGTACGTGGACGCAGCGCTTCGGGCCGGGGCAGCGGCGGTGTTGGCTCGGCGTGCCGTGAACGCACCCTGCGTGATCCGAGTGGCGGACTCCGATGGTGCCGTGCGTCGAGCGACCGCCGAGGTGGCTGCTGCGTTGCTGCGACGACTCGATCCCCAGCTAGACGGGCGGGTGGTCGGGATCACCGGCTCGGTGGGGAAGACCTCCACCAAGGAGTTCACGCTCGCCGCGCTGGGGGCGCAATGGCGAACCTGGGGCAGTCCCCGTTCCTACAACAACGACTGGGGACTCCCCGTCACGGTCATGCAGGCCCCCGACGATGTCGAGGCTCTCGTGTTCGAGATGGGGATGCGCGGCTTCGGCGAGATCGCTCGTCTGTGTGCCATCGCTCGACCGCAGGTAGGGGTGGTGACCGCAGTGGCCGAGGCCCATACCGAGCGTGTGGGTGGCCTCGAGGGAGTAGCCCGGGCCAAGGGCGAACTCGTGGAGGCACTCGCCGCCGACGGGTGGGCCGTGTTGAACGGCGATGATCCCCGAGTGGCGACCATGGCCGAGCGGACCGCTGCGCAGGTGCTCACCTATGGAGTTGGGGAGGGAGTCGACGTCCGGGTGACACGACTGGCCCTGGACGGTGCGGCTCGCGCCTCGTTCCTCCTCGCCACGCCATGGGGTACGACACCCGTCTCGCTGTCGGTGCCGGGCCGGCACATGGCCATGAACGCCGCAGCCGCCCTGGCCGTTGCGGCGACCTCAGGGGCTGACCTCGCTGCTGCCGCAGCAGCGGTGGGTGCCACCGACTCGGCACCGGGCCGCATGACGGTGCTGCGCCTTGCGACTGGTGCCTGGGTGATCGACGACGCCTACAACGCCAATCCGCGCTCTATGCGAGCGGCGCTGGACGCCCTCGCCGACCTCGACGTGGACCGACGCATTGCCGTGCTGGGGGAGATGGCCGAGTTGGTCGATGCCGATGATGCGCACCGGGCCATCGCTGCCTACGCCGCCGAACGCGACATCAGCGTGGTGGCCGTGGGCACCAGTCGCTACGGGTTGCCGGTGGTCGAGGCCGACGCGGTGGCCTCGCACCCGGCAGTGGCCGAACTCGGCGAACGGCACGCCGTGCTGGTGAAGGGTTCACGGGTGGCGCGGCTCGAGAGGGTCGTGGACGCTCTGCGGCGGGCTTGACCGGTCGATCCGGGCGATATCGCACCACCACGCCAACCCCGCCGCCCACACCGCTCCCAAGAGCAGCACCCATCGCGCACCCACGGCATCGATGACGGGGCCGAAGATGAGGTTGCCCACGGGCACCGTGCCGCCGAAGGCCATGAACCACAACGACATCACGCGACCCCGTTCGTGGTCGGCCACACGTGACTGGAACACCGTCATCATGGCGGTGGTGGTGGCGAAGTAGGCGATGCCCAACCCGAACCCCACGATGAACGCCGCCCATGGCGCGGTGACCACGGCGAACACCCCGAGCAACACCGCGAACGCCGCAAATCCTCGCCGGATCACTCGTCGAATGTCCCACCCCACCAGCACCGTGCCGATGGCCAGGGCACCCAACATGGCGCCCATGCCCCAGGTGGCGTACAGCCACTTGAAGGTGGCACTCCCTGCCGGGATGCCGAAGTTCATCTCGGCCACGGCGGGGAACAAGCCCACATAGGGCAGCGAGATCAGTGAGAAGGTCATGAGCGACAGCACCAGGCGCGCGAGTGCCGGACGGCTTCGGACGATCTGCACGCCCACCGCCAGTTGCCGCCAACCGCGCGGGCCATCGGTACGTCGCGCGACCGACGGCAGACGAAGTCGCCACAGGGCGATGATCACGAACAGGTAGGTGGCGGCGTTGACCAGGAAGAACTGCGAGGTGCTCACGCCCCAGAGAGCCAGCACCGCAGCGATCACCGGCCCCACCACTCGGGAGCCGTTCAACTGCACCGAGTTCAGCGAGATCGCACCTGGGAGGTCACGTTCTCCGACCAAGGCGGGAATGGCCGCCGAATATGCAGGAGCGGCCAGGGCGTTGGCCACACCGATGCCCAACTGCACCATGACGATGCTCCACAGTGGCGTCTCCCACGCCACCAGGGGGAACAAGGCCATGGCGCACATCATCTGCACCGTGTTCATGGCGATGAGCAGGCGGCGGCGGTCCACGCGATCAGCGATGACCCCCGCCGGTAGCGACAGCAGCAGCAAGGGTCCCAGTTGTGCGAAGACCACGAGGCCGACGGCCCACGCCTTGCCGGTGCGAGCGTAGATGTACGCGGGCAACACCACGTTTTGGATCCAGGTGCCGATGTTCGATGCAAAGGCGCCGAACCACAGTTGGCGAAAGCCTGCATGTCCGAGCGCAGCGCGCGCCGAGCCGGGTCGGGCAGATGAGCGGGAGGCGACCGGGGTGTTCATGGTGGGGGTTCGATATCCGCACGTGGCGGAGTGCCGCCGAGCAGACTAGGTCCATGACCGAGCACGTGACCGATCGTTCCCCGTCCGTTCCCGACGTGCGTTCCTGCCGGTCGCCCCTTGGCACCTATCCCGAGTGCCCGCTCTGCGGTGGTGCCCTACACCCCGAGCACGCACATTTCCGGTGCTCGGGGTGCGGGTGGCGCGACTCGTGCTGCGACTGACTGGTCGCGTGCCCCCCGATTGGTACTAGCCGAGGATCAGTTCCGCGTACATGGGCAGCACTTGGGCGGGCCCGCTCACCAAGAAGGTGGTGATGCAGGTCTCGCGCCACCGGTCCAGTTCACCCTTGATCTTGTCGGGTGGGCCCACCAGTGCCACGTCCTCGACCATGGCGAGCGGAATGGCTGCGGCTGCTTCCTGCTTCTTGCCCTCGAGGTACAGGTCCTGCACCTTCAGGGCCACGTCCTCGTAGCCCATACGGGCGAACACCTCGAAGTGGAAGTTGGCCCCACGTGCTCCCATGCCGCCCGCGTACAGCGCGAGGAACGGGCGCACGAAGTCGGCGCACTTCTCGGCATCGTCACCGGGAATGATCATCACGGTGGCCGCCACGTCGAAGCGCTCGGCCTTGCCCGGCTCACCCGATCGGTCGAAGCCCTCGTTCAGGCATGAACGGTAGAAGCCGTCCTCCTTGGGGGAGAAGAACAGCGGCAACCAACCGTCACAGATCTCTCCGGCCAACGCGACGTTCTTGGGTCCTTCAGCGCCGAGGTAGATGGGAATCTCGGTGCGCAACGGGTGGATGGTGCTCTTCAGCGGCTTACCCAACCCCGAGCCACCCTGCAGTGGCATGTCGTAGAACTCGCCGTGGAAGTCCACAGGCTCTCCGCGCCTGATGATGCGCCTCACGATCTCCACGTACTCACGGGTGCGGGCCAGTGGGCGGGGATAGGGCTGGCCGTACCAGCCCTCCACCACCTGGGGGCCCGAGGCACCCAGACCCAGCAGCACACGTCCACCCGACAGGTGGTCCAGCGTCATGGCGGCCATGGCCGTGGCGGCCGGGGTGCGGGCGCTCATCTGGATGATGGACGTTCCCAGTTGCACGGACGAGGTCTGGGCGCCCCACCAGGCCAGGGGAGTGAGGGCGTCGCTGCCGTACGCCTCAGCGGTCCAGATACTCGAGAATCCCAACGACTCGGCGGTCTTGATGGCCTCGAGGGCGCCGGCCGGAGGCCCGGATCCCCAGTAGCCGGTGTTGTAGCCCAACTTCAGTTCGCTCATGACGAGCGACGCTAGGCGACCTGGGGATGCGGTGCCGGGTCGAAGGCGATGGGCAGCGAGGTGGGACCGTAGATTCCGGCCAATGCGGTCTTGTAGGTCACTGGCCCGGTGATGCGAAGGCCGGGTAGGCGTTGGGCCAGCAGTGGTAGAGCCTCCTGGAGTTCGGCTCGAGCCAGCGAGGCACCCAGGCAGTAGTGGATACCCGAACCGAAGGTGAGCTGGGGTTGGCCCACCGGCTCACGGGTGATGTCGAAGCGGTCGGGTTGGGGGAACACGCTGTCGTCGCGGTTGGCGACGGCCATGGAGGTGGCCAGCAGGGTTCCCTTGGGGAACAACACATCGCGGTAGTCGATGTCTTCACTGGCGATGCGACCGGTCCCGCGCACAGCACCGGCGTACCTCATCGCCTCCTCGACGGCCTTTGGTGCGAGTTCGGGGCGCTCGGCCAGCAATGCCCACTGGTCGGGGTGTTCGGCGAACAGCACCAACGCCAGGCCAAGCTGGTTTCGGGTCGTGTCGGTACCGCCCACGATCACCGCCTCCACCATCATCACCAATTCCTCGGTGGACAGACGGTCGCCCGCTTCCTCGGCGGCGATCAACGACGTGATCAGGTCGTCCCCGGGGGTGTCCCGGCGTTGCGCGATGAGTTCGCGGGTGTAGGCGTCCAGTTCGTCTTGTGCCCGCATGATCACGGGCAGGTCCTCGGCAAGATTGAAGTCGAAGATGCGCAGCACGTCGGTGGCCCACCGACTGAACTGCTGCCAGTCCTCCCGTGGTGCCCCGAGAAGTTCGCAGATGATGGGGATGGGGTAGGGCTCACACAACTGAACCGCTGCGTCGGCGGTACCGGTGGCGGCGAACGCGTCCACCAGTTCGTTCACGACCTGACGCATGAACGGGCGCAGGCGGTCGGCGGCTCGAGGGGAGAATGCCGGTGCCACCAGGCGACGAAGTCTGGTGTGCACGTCGCCTTCGGCCGACAAGATGGACTCGCGGCGCCGACCGAGGAAGGCCGGGTCGGTGACTCCCGACAACTCGGCCACTTTGGACGCCGCAGAATGCCATCGCTTGTCGCGCAGGATGGCCACCACGTCGTCGTAGTGCGCCACCACGTAGCCGAGGTTGCCCCGAGCCAGCCAATGCCCCTGGGCGATGGCCTTCTGGGCGGCCAGGCGTGCTTCGCGGTCGTCCAACAGCGTGGCATCCAGCATGGGGAGATCGAGTTCGTGAACCGGGGTGGCCATGGGGGCAGCGTAGAGGTCTCAGCCGATGACGGTGTCCCAGGCAACTGGTCGGCGACCCAAGGCCTCGGCCACCACCGGGTTCACCACCTCGCCCGCAGCGGTGTTCAACCCGTACACCAACGCTGCATCGCGCCGGAGGGCTTCGGCCACGCCGTGCTGCACCAGTGCGGCCATGTAGGGAAGCGTGGCGTTGGTGAGGGCGTAGGTGCTGGTGTGGGGGACGGCTCCCGGCATGTTCCCCACGGCGTAGTGCACCACGCCGTGCAAGGTGTACACCGGGTCGTTGTGAGTGGTCTCTCGGCTCGTGGCCACACACCCGCCCTGGTCGATGGCCACGTCCACGATCACGGCGCCGGGCTTCATGGCCTGCACCATGTCCTCGCTCACCACCACTGGTGCCCTGCCGCCCGCCACCAAGACGGCACCGATGACAGCGTCGGCCTCGGCCACGGCACGTTCCACGGCACCGCGGTTCGAGGCCAAGGTGCTGATGCGCCCACGGTGGATCTGGTCCACCCACCGCAGTCGATCCAGGTTCCTGTCCAGCACCATCACCTCGGCTTCCATGCCCGCGGCGATCCACGCCGCGTTCCAGCCGACATTGCCCACCCCCAACACCACGACCCGGGCAGGGCGCACCCCGGGTGCACCGCCCATCAGTACTCCACGACCGCCTTGGGGTCGCTCGAGGAACCTGGCGGCCATCTGGGTGGCCAGGCGACCTGCGATCTCGCTCATAGGTGCCAGCAACGGGAGGCTGCCATCGGTGGCCTGCACGGTCTCATAGGCCAAGGCGGTGGTGCCGGTCGACACCAGTGCTTCGGCCACCGCTGGATACGCCGCCAGATGTAGATAGGTGAACAGGGTCAGATCGGGACGAAGGAAGGCGAGTTCGGCCGTGGTCGGTTCCTTCACCTTCACCACCAGATCACATCCCCACGCCTCGTCGGCCGACGACACCAGGGTGGCGCCCGCCGCGCTGAACTCGGCGTCGCTGAGCGAGGCCGCCTCGCCGGCCCCCTGCTCCACCAGGACCGACACGCCGTGGCGTTCCAGTTCACGGACCCCGTCGGGGGTGAGGGCCACTCGGCCTTCGGCGGTCTTGGTCTCTCGAGGTACGCCCACGGTGCGGATCGTCGTCATGTGAAGATCATGTTCGCGTTCGGGTGGTTCGTCCACACGCTCTGCGGCATCTGGCACGATGTGGCGTATGGAGCAACTGTGGAACCTGATCGATGGTGAGCGTCGCCCTGCGGCAGATGGCGCGGTCACCGCCGTCATCGACCCGGTGACGGGTCAGACCTATGCCGAGGCTCCTCGCTCGGGGGCCGTCGATGTGGATGCCGCCATGGGGGCCGCCGCTCGGGCGTTCCAGTCCTGGGGCAACACCACGCCCTCCCAGCGATCGTTGGCACTGTTCCGTCTCGCCGATGCCATCGAGGCCCGAGCAGATGATCTCATCGCTGCCGAGGTGCGCAACTGCGGAAAGCCGGTGGCCCTCACCGCCAGCGAGGAGATCCCACCCATGGTGGATCAACTGCGATTCTTCGCCACGGCGGCGCGCCATCTCGAGGGCAAGAGCGCTGGCGAGTACATGAACTCCATGACCTCGATGATCAGGCGGGAGCCCATGGGAGTGTGCGCCCAGGTGGCGCCGTGGAACTACCCGATGATGATGGCGGTGTGGAAGTTCGGACCTGCGTTGGCGGCCGGAAACACCGTGGTGCTGAAGCCCAGCGACACCACTCCCGTATCCACGTTGCTGCTGGCGGAGTTGGCGGCCGAACACCTACCGCCCGGAGTGCTCAACGTGATCTGCGGTGATCGGGATACCGGGCGGGCCATGGTCGCCCACGACATACCGGCCATGGTGTCGGTGACCGGGTCGGTGCGTGCCGGTATGGAGGTGGCCCACGAGGCCGCCTCCACACTGAAGCGCGTGCACCTGGAACTGGGAGGCAAGGCACCGGTGATCGTGTTCGACGACGCCGACCTGGAAGCCGCAGCATCGGGCATCGCCACCGCCGGCTACTTCAACGCCGGCCAGGACTGCACCGCCGCCACTCGTGTGCTGGTGGCACCTCGGATCCACGACGATTTCGTGGCTGCGCTCGCCGAACAGGCACGGGACACCAAGACCGGCGATCCCCACGACGATGTGCTGTTCGGGCCACTGAACAACGCCTCGCAACTTGCACGGGTTGCCGGGTTCCTGGAACGTACGCCGGCACATGCCGAGGTGCACACCGGCGGCCGACCCCTGGATGGGCCCGGCTACTTCTTCCCGCCCACGGTGGTGTCGGGGCTGCGCCAGACCGACGAGATGAGCCAGAGCGAGATCTTCGGTCCGGTGATCACCGTGCAGCGTTTCGACGACGAGGCCGAGGCACTTCGCTGGGCCAACGGCGTGGAGTACGGCCTGGCATCGAGTGTGTGGACCCGCGATGTCGGCCGCGCCATGCGTATGGCCAAAGCGTTGGACTTCGGTTGTGTGTGGATCAACACCCACATACCCCTCGTGGCGGAGATGCCCCACGGCGGGTACAAGAAGTCGGGGTACGGCAAGGACCTCTCGGCCTACGCCCTCGACGACTACACCCGCATCAAGCACGTCATGATCAACCTCGAGTCGTGACGGCGTGATCGGTCGAGCCTTGCCCCACCCACGTCTGCATGGGACGATGACGCTGTGACCGCATCGGAGGGTCCCGTCGTGGACGAGGTGATCCGTCTACAGCACGTCACGAAGACCTTCGGATCGTTCACCGCCGTGCGAAATGCCGATTTCGGTATCGCCGCTGGCGAGTTCTTCGCCATGCTCGGGCCGTCGGGTTGTGGCAAGACGACCACCCTCAAGATGATCGCAGGGTTCGAGCAACCCACCTCGGGCAAGGTGATGTTGCGGGGTGAGGACGTGTCTCGTGTGCCCCCGCACCGCCGCAGTGTGAACACGGTGTTCCAGCAGTACGCCCTGTTTCCGCACATGAACGTCTTCGACAACGTGGCGTTCGGCCCCCGCAACGCCAAGGTGCCCAAGAGCGAAGTGGCCCAACGGGTGCGCACCATGTTGGACGTGGTCCGCCTCGGCGAGTTCGCCGACCGGCGACCAGCTGCGTTGTCGGGCGGCCAGCAGCAACGCGTGGCCCTGGCCCGGGCGTTGGTGAACTACCCGAGCGCACTTCTGCTCGACGAACCACTGGCGGCCCTGGATCTGAAACTGCGCGAAGCCATGCAGATGGAATTGAAGCGCATCCAGCGCGAGGTGGGGATCACCTTCGTGTTCGTGACGCACGATCAGAGCGAGGCGCTCACGATGAGTGACCGCATCGCCGTCATGAACGAGGGTGTGGTGGAACAGATCGGCACCCCTCGCGAGATCTACGACGAACCGGCGTCGTTGTTCGTCGCCGGCTTCATCGGGTCGGCGAACCTGCTGCCGGGAACCGTGGACCGTGCCGACGGTGACGGGTGGACCGTTGCGCTCACCGGAGGAACGACCGTGACCGCCCATGGTCGCCACGAACCGAGCCCGGGTGCACCGGTATCGGTGATGCTGCGACCCGAGGTGCTACGGCCCTGCGCTACTCGGCCAGCCGACGGCCGCGCACTAGAGGGTGTGGTGCACGACCTCACGTTCCAGGGGCCCGCGGTCCGTGCGGTGGTCCACCTGCCCGATGGGACCGATCTCGTCGTGCACATCCAGGCCCATGACGATCTACCGTTCCTGCGTCACGGTGACCCCTTGTGGGTGACGTGGGCGCCGGGCTCGGCCTATCTCATTCCCGGCTGGCCCCTGCGGGCCGGCTCTACCCGTACCGACGTCGACCACATCGAAGCCAACCTCTGACAAGGAGTCCACGACATGGCACGTACCACGCCTCGTAACCCACGACGCCTCGACCGTCGGCAGTTTCTCATCCGCAGTGGCCTGGCCGGTGTGGCCGGCGTGTCGCTGCCCGCACTCCTGGCTGCCTGCGGCGATGACGACAACGACGCAAGCGGCGGTGATGACGGCGGTGGCGGCAGCGGCGGTGGTGGGGGCAACAGCCTGGTGTTCGACAACTGGCCCGATTACATCGACCCCAGCGAAGACGGTGCCGTGGGCACCGTCGAGCGGTTCATCGCCGCCACCGGCGTGGCGATGACCTACAACGACGTCATCAACTCGAACAACGAGTACTTCGCCCAGATCCAACCGGTGTTGGGTCGCGGGGACACCATCACGGCCGACATCATGGCGCCCACCGGTTGGATGGCTGGACGCCTCATCAACTTGGGTTGGTGTGACCCACTACCCCTCGACGAGATCCCCAATGCCGCCAACCTCGAGGACGCCTTCCGTAACCCGGCGTGGGACCCCACGGGCCAGTACTCGTTGCCGTGGCAGGCGGGGTTCGCCGGTATCGCTTACAACATCGACGTCACAGGCCGGGAACTCACCAGTATCGAGGACCTGTGGGATCCCGAGTTCGCCGGCAAGATCGGCATCAACACCGAGATGCGTGACACCATCGGCCTCATCGCCATGAGCCTGGGGATTCGCCTCGCCGATATGACCACGTTCGACGCAGCCGCCGCCGCCTTCGAGCGGCTGGAGCGGGCAAAGGCCGACGGTCAGATCCGCCGCTTCCACGGCAACGACTATTCCGGAGACCTGATCAACGGGAACCTCGCCGCCACCATCGGCTGGAGCGGTGACGTCGCTCAGTACACGCTCGAGAACCCGGCGGTGCGGTTCGCCTTCCCCGAGTCGGGCGCCACCAGTTGGGCCGACACGATGATCATGCCCAAGGGAGCGGTCAACCGGTCCGCAGCGGCCAAGTGGATGAACTTCGTCTACGACCCGGTGCAGGCGGCGCAGTTGACGGCCTGGGTGCAGTACGTGTCACCGGTCAAGGGCGTGCGTGAGGAACTCGACAAGATCGACCCCGAGCTCGCTGCCAACACACTGCTGTTCCCCGATGACGCCACGCGGGCGCTCACCCAGTCGTTCCCAGCACTGAGCGACGAGGCCGAGGCCGAGTTCGACGCTGCGTTCTCGCGTATCGCCGGCGCCTGACGGTCCTCGAGCGGTCCGGTCGATGGGGCAGGGGGGGACAGTCCGGTTGCGGATCGGGCGCGTCCGAGGTGGTGCCGAGTTGGGAGGACTGGCCGCTTTGGCGGTGGCCGGTCTGCTCCTGGCGGCAGTGGGGGCACGGTGGATCACCGGACCCCTGGCGGTGGTGGGCCTGTTGGCGGTCCTCGCCTCGGTCGTGGCTCTCATCGCCGCTGCCGTGGTCGGCTCACCCGATACCCGTCGTCGTCTGGCCCCGTTCGGACTGCTGAAGCCGGGCATGCTGTGGCTGGCGCTGTTCTACCTGGCGCCGGTGATCACCCTGCTGCGCGTGTCGTTGTCGACGCTGCCCAACCGGTTCGCCGTGGAGGCAGACTTCTCGTGGGCCTTCGACAACTACACCAGGGCCTTCAGCGACTTCGGTCCTCAGTTCGGGCGGGCGTTCCTGTACGCAGGTGTCGCCACCGTGCTCACCATCGCCATCGGATACCCCTTGGCCTACGTGATCGCCTTCCGAGGTGGACGGGCCAAGCCACTGCTGTTGGGTCTGGTGGTGGTGCCGTTCTTCGTGTCGTACCTCATCCGGGCGATCGCCTGGCGCAGCCTGCTGGCCGACACCGGTCAGATCGTGCAACTCGTCGACGCGCTGCGCTTGGGGTGGCTGTTCGAGGGCCTGGGCATCATGGACAACGGGCGCATCCTCAACACCCCGGCCGCCGTCATCGGTGGCCTGACCTACAACTTCCTCCCGTTCATGGTGCTGCCCATCTACGTGAGCCTCGAGAAGATCG
Organism: uncultured Ilumatobacteraceae bacterium; assembly: GCA_964393535.1. Taxonomy (GTDB): domain Bacteria; phylum Actinomycetota; class Acidimicrobiia; order Acidimicrobiales; family Ilumatobacteraceae; genus CAYMUC01. Next base: position 26,348 of record CAYMUC010000024.1, read on the forward strand.
ACGTCCGTCTCGTGGACGCGGCTCGGGACCTGTACTCGAGCGCCACAGGTGCCTTCCGCAAGGTGGTGCTGCCGTTGTCGCTGCCCGGGGTGTTCGCCGGAACACTGCTCACCTTCATCCCGGCGTCGGGGGACTTCGTGAACGCCCTGTACCTGGGTAGCCCCAACACCACGATGATCGGCAACTCCATCCAGGATCAGTTCCTGGTGCAGAACGATCTCCCACTGGCCTCGGCGATGTCGTTCGTGCTGATGGCCATCATCACGGTGTTCGTGATCGTGTACAGCCGTTTCTTCGGCACCGAGGATCTCACGTGAGCGCCCCTACCAGTCGGGCCGGTTCCGCGGGACGGTGGGCGCTGAACCTGTTCGCCGGTGCGGCCATGCTGTACCTGTTCGCTCCCATCATCTGGGTGGTGGTGTTCTCGTTCAACGAGCCGGCTGGTCGCTTCAACCTGGTGTGGCAGCGGTTCACGCTGGGCAACTGGAGCGATCCGTTCAGCAACGAGAATCTCACCGATGCCTTCCTGAACAGCCTGCGCATCGCTGCCATCTCCACCACCGTGGCCACCGTGCTGGGCAGCATGATCGCGCTAGGTCTGGCTCGGCGCAGTTTCCGTGGCTCGGGACCGCTGAACTTTCTTCTGGTGCTACCCATCACCACGCCCGAAGTGGTGTTGGGCTCGTCGCTGGCGGCACTGTTCCTCGACTGGGACGTCACCCGAGGGTTCACCACCGTGGTGATCGCCCACATCATGTTCCAGGTCAGTTTCGTGGCGTTGACCGTACGAGCTCGAGTGCGCGGTTTCGACTGGACGCTCGAGCAGGCCGCCGCGGATCTGGGTGCGACGCCGTGGACCACCTTCTGGCGGGTCACCTTTCCCTTGATCGTGCCGGGCATCCTCGCCGCCGCGTTGTTGTCGTTCGCCTTGTCCATCGACGACTTCATCATCACGCTGTTCAACAGGGGTTCGCTGAACACCTTCCCCATCTATGTCGACGGCAGTTTCAAGGTTCGGTTCCCTGCGCAGATCAATGTGCTGGCGACCTCGGTGCTGTTGGTGAGCGTGGCGCTCATGGCCGCAGGTGCCTGGCTGGGCGCACGCCGTCGCGCCAAGGCTCGCTAGCCTCACGCCCCATGGGTGCTGGCTCTGCGGGCTCGGGTGAGGCGGTGCGTGTGGCCGTGGGTCCCGAGACGGCACCGGGGTGGATGTCCGAGGCGGTCCAGGCCGGGGGCGGGCATGTGGTGCCGCCCGACGAGGCCACTGGCCTGGTGTGGGGGCACCCTTACGACGTGTCGGGGTTGAGTCAACTCCTCGACGAGTGTCCCCACATCGACTGGGTGCAACTGCCCTGGGCGGGAGTCGAGCGGTTCGTTCACCTCGTGGACCGCACTCGGCGTTGGACCTGTGGCAAGGGTGTGTACGCCGAACCGGTGGCCGAACTGGCGCTCACCTTGGCGTTGGCCGGACTGCGAGGCGTGGGCCAGTACGCGAGGGCGTCCAACTGGAGCGGTCCTCGGGGTCGGAACCTCTACGGCAGTCGCGTCACCATTCTGGGCGGCGGGGGAATCACCGAGTCGCTGGTGCGTCTGCTGCAACCCTTCGACACACACATCACCGTGGTGCGCAATCAGGTGCGACACATGGACGGTGTGCACGACGTGCTGGAGGCTGACCGGTTCGCCGATGCGCTTCCGGGAGCCGACCTCGTGGTGCTGGCCCTGGCGCTCACCCCCGACACCGATGGCATCATCGCTGCCGGTGAGTTGGCCCTCATGGAGTCGCATGCGTGGTTGGTGAACGTCGCTCGGGGTCGTCACATCGTGACCGATGACCTCGTGGCGGCCCTGGCCGAGGGGGCGATAGGCGGCGCGGCCCTGGACGTCACCGAACCCGAGCCCTTGCCCGATGACCATGCGCTGTGGCGCGAACCGCGCTGCATCATCACACCCCATGTGGGCAACACCCCCGACATGGCGGTGCCGTTGCTGTCGGAACGGATCAGTGCCAACGTCAGGCGCTATGCAGCCGGTGAGGCTCTGATCGGCGGTATCGACCCCGATCTCGGGTATTGACGTTCCCGTGGCCGCTTCGACCCCGTCGCACTACGAGACCTTGGGCGTGTCGCCGCGGGCCACGTCCGACGAGATCCGCAAGGCCTACAGGGCTCTGGCACGTCGCCACCATCCCGATGCCCGCGGCGGAGCAGCCTCACACGAGATGGCGGCCATCAACGCTGCATGGCATGTGTTGTCGGACCCTGGCCGCCGTGCGGTCTATGACGCCGCTCGGACACCGAGACCGGCTGGCACCCCGGGTGGTGCGGGGCCTGCTGTGTCGACGGTCCCCACCGTGCCAGCGCGGGCGTTGCTCGATCCGCCCCGCTTCCCGTGGCGTGCGGTCGTGGTGATGGCTCTGGTGGGGAGCATTGGTGTGGTGGTGTTGTCGCTGTTCGGCGAATCACCCCGGCCGCTTCCGGTCGACAATCTCTTGAACCCAGGGTCCTGCGTCGTGATCGAGGCGGGCGAGGTGGCCCGTGAGGTGAGTTGCGCCGGTGCGCACGATGCCGTGGTCCGGTTGCTCGTTCCCTTCGACGCCCGGTGTCCCACCGACGCGACATCGCTTCGTGATCGCCAGGGGATGGGGTGGGCGTGTGTGGACCGCGTGGAAGGTGCGTGACCGGTCGCTCGCTGATACAGTCTCGTCCGCATTTGGGCGCGTGGCTCAGTCGGTTAGAGCGCCACGTTCACACCGTGGAGGTCGTGGGTTCGATTCCCTCCGCGCCCACCACATGCTGTTGGTCACCGAGTCGGGGGGCCAACAGCGGTAGCCTTTGGGCCGATGACGCGACGCTGTGAACGGCCCGGCTGCTCAGAACCGGCCAGTGTCTCGTTCCGTTTCGACCCGCGGCGTCGCCTCGTCGAGTTGTTCCCCGGGTTGTCCGACGTGGAGAGCCAAGCAGGAGCCCTGTGTCGGCGTCATGGTGACGCCATGGTGTTGCCTCGCGGGTGGGTGCTCGACGACCAGCGTGATCTCGTACCGAGGTTGTTCAGCGTCGATCGAGCCAGCGAGCGAACTGCGGACCCAGGAGCGGACGGCTCCGACGACACGGGTTCACGATCTCGGCGACGCCGTCGCAGTGGCCAGGACGGTGTCGAGCAGTCGGAACAGTCTGGAAATCTGTTCGTGGTGCCACCTCCCCAGCAGGCTGAGCCCGGCCCCACTGGCGAGGACTCCGACGCCACCGACGCCACCGGTGACGTGACGGTGGCCGATGTCGCTGGCGCTCACCCCGACGCCGCGCCCGACGAGACCCGGGCGATGCCGTGGGTCCCGGTGTTCGATCCCACGGACAGCCTGGGCGGTGTGCTCGACGCCACCACACCCATGCTGCGCCGTGCCTTTGGCACCGATCATCGTCGCCGGTCGCCCTGACCCGATCCTGCATGGACGTTCGATCGCATCTCCACACCTCGCGCCCCCGCCACGACGTACTGGCCTGGGTCGACGATCTCGGGCGTTATCCCGACTGGATGCGTCTCGTGCACACCGTCGAGTCGTTGGCGCCCGACGAGCGTGGGCCGGCGTGGCGGGTTGAACTACGGGCCCGCCTGGGGCCGTTCGCTCGTTCGAAACGCCTTCGTATGGTCCGCACGCAACACCAGTCGCATCAGGTCGTGTTCGAGCGCATCGAGGACGACGATCGCCAACACTCACCGTGGGTGCTGACCTTGGATCTGGCGGACCGCGGCGAACAGGGTGGCGGGACCGATCTCGAGGTGACGCTGCACTATGGCGGTTCGTTGTGGACCGGTGGCGTGTTGGAGCGGGTCTTGGCCGACGAGGTGGATCGCGGCCGCGACCGCCTGCTCAGCTTGCTGCGCGAGCGCTGAGCCGGCCGTCGTCGCGCCGCTCCACCATCAGTGGCACCCCGAAACACTCGCTGAGATGCTCGGCGGTGATCACATCGTCGAACGCGCCAGCGGCCAGGGTCTCCCCGTTGCGCAGAAGCAGTGCGTGGGTCATCCCGGGCGGAACCTCATCGAGGTGATGGGTCACCAACACCATCACGGGCGAGTCCGGTAGAGCGATCATGGACGTGAGCGCCTGCACCAGTTGTTCGCGTCCCCCCAGATCGAGGCGGGCCGACGGCTCGTCGAGCAACACCACGGCGGGGTCGTTCACGAGGGTTCGGGCCAAGAGCACCCGTTGTGCCTCACCTGACGACAGCGACCCGAACGTTCGGTCGGCCAACGCAGCCACCCCCAGGCGAGCGAGTGCTTCGTCGGCCCGTTGGTGGTCGTCGGCGTCATAGGAGTGCCACCACGGCTCCAGTGCGGCGAATCTGCCGGTGACTACGACATCGTGAGCGGTGAGCGACGAGCGGAACTGAGCGGCCAGCGCAGCCGATGTCACACCGATACGACGACGAAGTGAGCGCACGTCGGTGCGACCGAGCACTTCACCGAGGACTTCCACTCGTCCCGTCGTGGGATGCTCGTACAGCGAGGCGATGCGAAGCAGCGAGGTCTTGCCCGAGCCGTTGGCACCCAGCACCAGCCATCGCTCGTCGGCCGCCACCTCCCAGGTGATGTTGCGCAGGATCCATCGTTCACCGCGAGCCAGACCCACGTCGTGCAAGCTGAGGGGGTGCGCCGTCACGGGCCAGGACCGTAGCGCGCCCTGGGGTAGCGTGACCGGGCGATGTGGCGGCGAACCCTGGTCCTGGCGTGCGTGTCGCTGGCGCTGGTGGCACAGCCGGTCTCGTTCTCGCCGGTGCGCTTCGCCGAGGCCCAGCAGGACCCCGCCAACCAGGCGGCGGCCGAGATCCAGGCTGCACAACAGCGTGCCGATGTGGCAGCAGCGGCGTGGATGGAGGCTGCGGAGCGACTGGAGGGTCTCGAGGCGGAACTCGCGGCCAGCGAAGCAGAACTCACGATGTTGGATGAGAGGGTCCAGCGGCTACGTGGGGAACTGGAACAGGTGGTGCTGCAGCGCTTCATGAGCGCGAACGTGTCCAGCCTTCCGCTGCTGTCGGGGTTCCAGGGACCCACCGATCAAGCCCAGGCGGCGGTGCTCATGAGCATCGTCACCGATACCGCTGTGGTGGATCTCGACGAACTCGAAGCGGTGATGACCCAGGCCACCGAGGCTCGTCGTCGTGCCGAACGCCAGCGTGAGGCGACCGACCGTGCTCGGACGCTGCTGCAGACCGCAGCGGCAGATGCCCAGGCCGAAGTGGGCCGGCTCAAGGCGGTGGAAGAGCAGCGCCTGCGCGATTCGGCGGTGCGACAGGCACTGGAACTCCAGCGAGCGCAACGGGCTCGCGCTCAGGAGGCGGGTGGCACCAACGAAGCCGACCGTGCGGTGCGTGGAACCTCAGCCGGTGTGTTCGGTCGACCGGGTTGGGTGTGTCCGGTGTCGGGGCCCACGGCCTTCGCCGATACGTGGGGGGCGCCTCGCCCCGGCGATCGTCGACATCTCGGTGTGGACTTCATCAGCCCGCGTGGAACCCCGTTGTTGGCGGTGGTGCCGGGCGTGGCGACCTCGGGCCAGAACACCTTGGGCGGCAACGTGGTGTACCTCGCCGGTGACGACGGCCACCGTTACTACTACGCGCACCTGGAACGGTGGGGCACACTGGGCCGGGTGGGGGCAGGCGAGGTGATCGGGTACGTAGGTGACACGGGCAACGCCGTCGGGGTGCCGCATCTGCACTTCGAGATCCGCCCTGGTGGTGGACCCAATGTGAATCCGTACCCCACCGTGCGGACGTACTGCTGAGCGAAGGGGGAACGACGACATGACCGACTCGTCGAGTGGTGATCTGGCCGGGCCCTTGGCCGAGGTGCTGGGGGTCGAACGCCTCGACTCACTCGAGCGACTGTCGGGGGGTGCGTCCCGGGAGACCTGGAGTGTCGCAGCCGATGGTCGGCGGTGGATCTTGCAGCGGCAACGACCGGGATCGCCGCGCGACCTCGCCGTGGAGGTGGCTGCACTGCGGGCAGCACGGTCCCACGGTGTTCCGGTCCCCGAGGTCGTGGCCTCGGGTGACGCCTCGGTGTTGGGTCAGCCCTTCATGGTGCTCGAGCACATCGAGGGCGAGACCATCGCCCGCAAGATCCTGCGCGACGACGACTTCGTCGAAGCCCGGCGCGTC
>CAYMUC010000025.1:0-22694 GCA_964393535.1 uncultured Ilumatobacteraceae bacterium
CTGATCGGTCACGGTGATTCCCGACCGCCGCCCCATCACATCGTCGCAACCCAGAGTGCGAAGCCGCTCGGTTCGTCGCGCCAGCGTCACCGGGTCCCCGCTGCCCACATCGGCTCCTACCACCACATCCAGAGCGTGCCCCACCTGTATCAGTGCAGCTGTGAGTGCGTCGGATGCTCGCGACGTGCCCAGTTCGGCCACCACCGAGTGGTGAAGCATCAGTCGTTCCACCGGGAGATCGGTGAGGCGTTGTAGTGGTGTGGCTCCACCGCCCACGCCGGTCACTCCCAACGTCACCCCGAAGCGCGTCAGCGACCGCAGGGTGCGTTCGGCCTCGGTGTCGCTTCGGGCCAGCATGGCCTCGTCCAGGCTCACCATGATCCGGCGTCTGTCGTCGGGGTTCATGTTCAACACCGCACGAACGGCATCCACGGCATCGGGGTCCCGAAGTTGGCTGGTGTTCCACGGCACGATGATCGAGGGACGCCCGGGTTCGGGTAGTGGCCCTATGGCGTGGCGCATCAGCCAGTCGCCCAGGTGCCGACCGAGTCCGGCGCGCGTCGCCACCTCGACCACTTCGTGGTGGCTCAACTCTTCGCCGTCGGGTGTGCGCCAGGTGGCGCCCAGCATCCAGGCCGTCACTGTGTCGTTGGCGAGGTCCACCACCGGTGTCCACTGACACGCCACCGCTCCGGCGCGCAGGGCGTCGGCCAATTCCAGGCCTCGCCGCCGACGCCGCGCCACCTGCTTTCCCAGGTCATCGTCGAACACTTCACTGCGACTCCGTCCGCGCTCTTTCGCCAGGTACATGGCCGAGTCGGATTCCTGCAGCAGCGAGTCGGCGACCTCGAGAGGTGAGCGGTCGTCGTTGCGTGCCTTCGAGGCCTCCAACACCGCCACGCCGAGGCTCGCGCCGAGGGTGGTGGGGAGACCATCGATCTCGGTCCGCTCCGACAGGGACCGACGGACCCGTTCGGCGATCTCGAGTGCCGCATGGGCATCGGTGATCTGCTCGCACAACACCACGAATTCGTCACCACCCAGGCGAGCCACCAGGTCGGTGGGACGAACCGAGGACACGAGTCGCTCACCGGCGTGCACGATCACTCGGTCGCCCACTTCGTGACCGGCGGCGTCGTTGATCTCCTTCAGTCGGTCGAGGTCCACGAACAGCACTGCCACGGCGCCACCGTCGTGACGGACTCGTTCGACCGCCTCGGCGGTGGCCCGGCGAAAGCGTGCACGGTTCGCCAAACCCGTGAGCGAATCGTGTGATGCCTGGTGCAACAACTCGCGATGCAGTCGCTGCGCATCGGACACGTCGCGCAACAGTGCCGACAACTCATGGGCGAGGCCACGCTCGTCGCGTCGTACCGCCACCTCCACGGCCAAGGTTCGGCTGAGTCCGTCGCTGCCCCTGCGGGTGAGTTCGCCCGCCCAGTGGGAGACCTCGGCGGTGCCCTTCGGTCCGCGCACCTCGAGGGGGAGAACCAACCAGAGATCGCCAAGTTCGGACGGGACGGTACCGTCACCAGTCTCGCTCACGCCGAGCAGCCACAGGGCCGCTGCGTTCCACGCCAGGAGTCGCCCCTCGCGGTTCAACGTCACGACGCCCGTGGCGGACGAGGACAGCACATCGTCCAACGAGGGGCGACGGAGAGAGGCCGATCCGTGTGAGTCTGGCTGGTCGGTCATGGCGTGGGGCTTGCTGCCGCCGACGGAGGTTGCATGTCCCGGCCATCGCGTGAGCAACCCCCGGTCATACCCAGGACCAGCAGTGTCCCCATCGACACGGCCAACACCGCGGTGCTCCTGCGGATCCGGTGCCTCACGACCATGGCCGCAGCCTAGGGCGCTCGGCGCGGCAGGGTGAGCCTCCTGCCCAGTAACCTCCGATGCCGATGGATGCTAATGATCGTCCGCTGTGCCTGATGTCGGTTCACGCCCACCCCGACGACGAGGCGTCCAAGGGCGCTGCGACCGTGGCGCGATACGTGGCCGAGGGGGCCCGTGCCGTGCTGGTGTGCTGCACGGGCGGTGAGGAGGGCGACCTTCAGAACCCCGCCTTGGCCGAACCCGGTCAGCCCTTCCACGGATTGGACACCGATGGCACCCGGGCGCTGCTGGCCCGGCTACGCCCCATTGAACTGGAGCACTCCGCCCAGGCGATCGGCTACCACCACACCGTCATGCTGGGCTACCGCGATTCGGGCATGCCCGACAGTCCTGCCAACGAGCACCCCGACTGCTTCCATCGAGCCGAACTCGACGACGCTGTGGGTCGCCTGGTCGAGGTGATCCGTCGTGAGCGTCCACACGTCATCATCACCTACGGCGACGATCAGCGGGGCTACCCGCATCCCGATCATCTGAAGGTCCACGACATCAGCGTGCCGGCGTTCGAGCGCGCCGCTGACGCTGCGTGGAGGCCCGAGTTGGGACCGCCGTGGCAGCCGTTGAAGTTGTATTTCACCGTGTGGCCGAAGTCTCGGCTGATGGCCGTGCACGAGGCGATGCTGCGACTGAACGGCTCGTCCCCCTTCGACCAGGCGTGGCTCGACCGGCCTGGACACGACGATCGGGTGACCACACGGATTCAGGTGGCCGACTTCCTCGGGGCTCGTTCGGCCGCACTGCGTGCCCATGCCACGCAGGTCGACCCCAGCCATCCGTTCTGGTTCGGCCTCACCGATGAGCAACTCGCTGAGGTGTATCCGTGGGAGGACTGGCAGCTGGCGTACTCGCACGTGGGCACTGCGGGAATCGGCGAGTTCGAGGACGACCTGTTTCACGGAGTCCGCGCCTGGTCGGCAGCGACGATGGGCGTGGCGGTAGGGGAGTGACCGCCTCGCTGCAGGTGCGGGTCACCGTGAGTCGTGGGGAGACCCTCGTCGACGGTCCCGATGATGCCTGCGTGGTGGTGACGGTGGCCAAGGCCGACCTGGGTGCTGATCCGAGCGTGCTGTTCATGACCGGCAAGCTCAAGGCGACCGGGAGCACGGGCGACCTGCTGGCAGCGCTGGCCGAAGGACGGGTTGCCCAGGCGATCAGCCGCCTCGCATCACCGTCCTGAGGTCTCGGTACCCCAACAACACGGCGCCACTGCGCTGCAGTGCATCGGCGACTTCGAGGTCCTCGACCATGAGCCGTCGGTCGTCGATCCAGCCTTCGGTATCGGGACCCAGCGCACGGACCTCGGGGGTGTCGGCCGCCGGCTGCACGTGAATCTCGGTGACGCCAGGCGCGAGATCGGCGAGGGCGGCGAACAAGCGTTCACGACTTCCGGGGCGCCAGTCGTGATCGAAGTGATCGGGGAACACCACCCCCTCCTCTTCGGCCAGTTGGCGAAACGGGAAACCGGCCTGGACGCTGGACACCGTGGACGGGAGTCTGATGGGGAGTGCGAAGTCCACCGCCAGTTCCAGGTAGACGTCGAAGAACTCTGGACGCAGGGTGATGGCGGTGAGATGTGGCGCCAGATGCGTCACGTCCACCCCCCACGCCATGGCTCGTTCGATCTGGGTGCGGCACTCCCGGCGGACTTCGTCGGGGTCGGCGTGCTCCCACAGGTCGTCGATACTGCGGGGGAAGCCCCCATCACCCGAGACCAGCGACGGGGCATGCGTGAGGGGGCCCCAGCGGTACATCTCGTGTTCGGCATTGAGGGTGAGGTGGACACCGATGTCGTCGGCAGGGGCGACCATGGAGGCGGCATGGCGTGCCCACGGGGCAGGCACCATGAGCGAGGCGCAGGTGGCGAGGCCGTGTCGAAGAGCGTCGAACACGCCCAGATTGGCACCGTGACACGACCCGAGATCATCACAGGAGATGATCACGGCCTTGGCGTCGGCTCCCAGCCCGAGACGTTCTACCAGCGACGCAACAGCCATCGGCGGGAGGTTACCGCGCGCATGCCGCCCACAGGCCCAACCGCTCGCGCCGGGCTTGAGCCACTGCGTTGCGGAACTTCGACACCCAGGCGGTGTTGGGAGGGATGGACAACTCGTCGGCGTAGCCGTCCCGGGCCAGTGCCAGGTTGACCATCTCGTCGGCCACGTACACGTAGGCGAGCAGACGTCCATAGGGATCTCGCGCCTCTACGTCACGCTCCAGACGCACGGGGGTCCCCGGTGGCGCGAGCACGCGTAGACGGTCGGCCGCCTCGGGGCCGAAACACTCGGGCTCTTCGCCGGGGATGACACTCTCGGGCGTGTCGATGCCGATCAAGCGGACCCGGTCACGCTTTCCCCCGTTCACCGTGACGTCGAGGGTGTCGCCGTCCACGACGTTGGCCACGACCACCTCGAGTTGGTCCGAAGGTGACGATGTGGACATGGTGCATGCCGAGGTGGCGCACACCGCCGCCAGCATCCACGATGTCCACTTCACACGTCAGAGGCGTTCGATGATGGTGCCGGTGCCCAGACCACCACCGCAGCACATGGACACCAGGCCGTACCGGCCGCCCGTGCGCTCCAGTTCGTACATGGTCTTGGTCATGAGGAACGCGCCGGTGGCACCGAGAGGGTGACCCAGCGCGATGGCGCCACCGTTGGGGTTGGTGCGATCCAGGTCGGCTCCCACCTCCTTGGCCCATGCCAGCACCACCGAGGCGAAGGCCTCGTTGATCTCGAACACGTCGATGTCGTCGATGCTCAAGCCGGTGCGAGCCAAGAGGTGCTTGGTGGCGTCCATGGGGCCGGTGAGCATGAGAACCGGGTCCACACCCACGAGGCAGGTGTCGACCACGCGGGCGCGGGGGCGCAGGCCCAACTGCTCGGCGCGAGCGGCGGTCATCATCATCACGGCCGCTGCTCCGTCGGAGATCTGCGACGAGTTCCCCGCAGTGTGCACGCCATTCTCACGTGCCACGGGCTTGAGGGTGGCCAGTTTCTCCAGCGTGGTCTCGCGCAGGCCCTCGTCGCGGGTCACGCGATGCGTGGTACCCGTCGGGTTGCCTTCCTCGTCCACATCGGGTGCATCCACGGCGATCACCTGACCGGCGAAGCGGTCCTCTTCCCAGGCCTGGATGGCTCGTTGTTGCGACAGCAGGCCGAACCGGTCGGTGTCGTCACGGGTGATGCCCCACTGGTCGGCGATGCGTTCGGCACCTTCGAACTGCGAGGTGAACTCGTACTGGGAGAAGTAGGACTTGGGCACCGGCACACCGAGGCCCAACTTCTTGGAACTGTTGATGCCGATGGGGATACGGCTCATGTTCTCCACACCGCAGGCGATGGCGATGTCGACCACACCTGCGCCGACCAGCGACGTCGCGAGGTTGGTGGCTTGCTGCGAACTGCCGCACTGGGTGTCGACCGTGGTGGCGGCCACCGACATGGGCAGACCGGCCGACAACCAAGCGGTGCGGCTGATGTTGAAACTCTGCTCGCCCACCTGCGAGACGCAGCCACCCACGACCTGGCCCACCAGGGCGGGGTCGATGCCCACCCGGTCCACCAGGGCTCGCTGCACAGTGGCGAGAAGTTCGGCGGGGTGCACGGTCGACAGTCCACCGTTACGGCGCCCCACTGGGGTGCGAACCGCATCGACGATGACGACATCAGATCCGGAAACAGTCATGGCCGAACCTTACTCATGGGTTATTCGGCCACACCCACCGGTTGGCCGTCGATGATCTGATCGAGGTACTCGGACAGGCCATATCCCACGGCTCCCTCATGTGGGCCGTTCGTCATGGTCCATCGGGTCATCCCTTCGCTGATGCGAGTGGTCAGCCAGTCGCCGTCGGGGGAGCGGCGACGGTTGCGCAGTGGGATGAGATGTGAGACCTCACCTCGGAACCGCCATTCACGCTCGCTGCGCGATGACCTGAGCAGGCCCTCGACCTCGTGGTGGTACGACTCGTCGCCGCGATACGACGTGCTCACCTCGGCGTGGTCGCACAGGTGAAGCCGGCCGTCTTCCCAAACGAACCCGCCGCGCGTCCCGGGGCCGTCGCGGCGCGCGATCCGACTTGCCATGAAGCCGAAATGGGGTCCGAAACTCGCTGTGAGCCACCGGTAATACCAGGGGGCCTGCCAGTAGCGAGGCCCCCACGAGTGATCCCGTAGTCCCGAACCCGAGACGGTCCACGTGCGGTCGCCCACGGTGAGGGTGCCGTGGCCCTGCACGAGTTGCTCGTAGTGGCCCTTGGCGAATTCCTCGCCCGGCGTCTCATGCGGTGCGTCGGGTTCTCCCCCGAACATCGACGCTCGGCCGAGCCCGGTGAAGGTGAGGCTCACCCGGCAGTCATGGTGCGGGTTGGTGGTGAAGGCTCGCTTGGGGTCGGCCATGTCCAAGGGCTCGTCCATCACCACGACGCGGCCGGCGTAGTCGACGCGGAGTTCCTCGAACGGACGGATCATCGTCCAGCTGAGACCACCGGCGTCGAGTGAGTCGTTACTGGTGATCGCCGGGCGGGAGAACATGAAGCCCACTCGGCCGTCGGGAAGGTACAGACACACGGTCATCTCGGCGTAGCCCTCGTTGGCCCGGTTCCCCAGACGGAACCACCCGCCGATCTGTTGCTCGGCGTCGAAGCAGTTCACGTACATGCTCTCGTTGAAGTTGGGCTCGGGGCCCAGAGCGTGCAGATACTCGTCGGCCGGATCCAGTCGTACCCCCATGTCGCAGCACCCTAGCCAAGGCCGTTCACCGCCTCGATCAGCGTTCGGATCACCCGCCCAGTACCCGTGCCTGGAGTTTTCTCATCCCGGCGATCCACCGGTCGTGATCGGCGGCCCTGCGCACCACGTAGTCGTGAACCTCGGGGTGGGGAAGGATCAGGAACCGTTCGGCGCGCAATGCCTCCAGGACGACCGAGGCGACGTCATCGGGCTCCAGCACCCGCCCTGCGGCCCGCACCACGTCGGTGGCGGAGCCGAACCCCGAACCCTCCTGTGCCGGTGCCAACATGGCGGTGTTGACCCCCTGTGGGCACAGGCAGCTGACACGCAGGCCGCGGTCTCCATACGTGATCGCCAGCCATTCGGCGAAGGCCACCGCCGCGTGCTTGGTGACCGAGTAAGGGGCCGAGCCGATCTGGCTCAGGAGTCCCGCAGCAGAGGCAGTGGAGGCGAAGTAGCCCTCCCCGCGAGCCAGCCAGCCCGGAAGCAGTCGCTCAGCGGCCCACCGGTGGGCGTGCAGATTCACAGCGAACGCGACTTCCCAGTCCTGTTCGGAGGTCGACAGGTCGGTGCCCAAGCCCACACCGGCATTGGCAAAGAAGAGGTCGATGTGGCCGAGGTGGGCCTCGGCGGCCTCGATGAGAGCGATGTTGCCCGCCTTGGTGGAGACGTCGGCTGGTACCGCCCAAGCCGAGCCTGGGCGCTGGGCGTCCAAGAACGCCGTCACCGTGGCCACCTCCGAGCCGGGGAGATCTGCCAGCACCACGCGCGCTCCGGCTTCGTGGAGTGCCCGAGCGATGGCCTCCCCGATACCCCGTGCGGCCCCCGTCACCACTACGCCCTTGTCTGCACAGTCCATGTGACGACTGTACGCGGGGCACCGCCCTACGAAACACGATGTTCACCGGTACCATCGCTTCGGTGGGTTCGATCGTCCGATACGGTCCCACCAGGGAAATGACCCCCGTTCACTCAGGAGGACGCAATGACCGACGCTCGTGACGTCGCCGTGATCGATGAAGCGCTCGCAGTCATCGACAAGGCCCTGGCGGAAATGCTTCGCCGCGAGCTCGTGTCCACTGGGGAAGTCGCCGATCTCCTGCTCGATGTGCGCACGCTGCTCACGGCTCCCGTGGCCAGCGCCCCCCAGACCGACGCCTGATCGTCGCCCACATCGCCGCCGGCGCTAGTCGCCCAGGAAGCGGCCGATGGAGCGTTCGAGGCAGCGACGCAGCAGTGCCGGGTCTTCCACTGCAGCGGGGTCCACGTGGAGTCCCATGTCCAGACTGCCGTGGTACGACAGCAGCGTGAGGTTGAACGCAACCCCCACCAGTGGGCCGAGCGGATAGTTCTCCAGAAGTTGGGCACCTGCTACGTACACCGGAACGGGCGCCCCTCGCACGTTCGACGTGGCGAAGTCGACGGTCTGGGCCTGCACCCGTGCCAGGCGGTTCACCACCGAGGACGGCAGCGACGTGGCCAACGTGGCGATGGCTTCCAGTGATTCGGTGTTGGTGCTGGCGCGAGCCGTGCCGGCTGCTTCGTGGATGGCGGCGAAGCGCTCCTCGATGGGCATGGGAGCCGTGGGTACCAGCAGACGCACCAGGCTGAAGGCGTTGGCCCCCGAACTCTCGGTTCGGGTACTGACAGCCATGGAAGCCCGCAACGACTCCACGGGACTGCCGACTCGCTCGTGGTACTGCGACGCAGCGTCTGCTGCCAGGGTCATGAAGGCTGTGTTCAGGGTGCCGCCCAGCCGGCGGGCAGCGGCCTTGCTGTCGCCGAAGGGCGCACGTAGCACCTCGAGGTGCCGCCGCACCGAACGTCGTACCCACACGGGCGAGCGCGCCCGATCGACCTCGGACAACTGGCTCATCACCCCACGCACGGTGTCGGCCAATGATGCGGTCGCGCCAGGCAATTGGGTCGGGTCGGCGAGGAGATCGCGGACCTGACGCACCACCCCCAGGGGTAGTCGAAGACTCCCGGTGATCAGATCACGCATGGCATCTCGGCCTGGGTACTCGGCGTCGGACCCGGATGTGTCTGGGGGCGTGGGCACGTCAGGGAGATCAGGATCGGGTGCGTCACGCTCGAGGTCGAGGTACGCCATGGCCAGCGCGACGCTTCCCTCTCCGTCGGCGACGGCATGGTGAAGTTTCTGAATGAGTGCGCTTCGGCCGCCTTTCAGGCCCTCGACGACCCAGAACTGCCACAGTGGCCGTGACCGGTCGAAGGGGTCGGCCACGATCAGCGTTGCCAGGTCGGCCAACTGGCGCATGCTTCCCGGTTTCGGGAGTGCGATGCGTCGTACGTGATCATCGAGGTGGAAGTCCGGATCGTCCACCCACACCGGCGTGGTCAAGCCCGCCGGAGCCTCGTGTACCCGTTGCCGGAGTCGGGGCACCATGGTGGTGGCCAACTCCAGGCGGCGTCGAAACCGATCGAGATCTACGGGCCTGTCGAGGATGGAGATGTTGGCGAAGGTGGAACTGAGGTGCGGGTCGCGGTCCAACCGCCACATCAGTCGTTCGGCGTCGCTCATGCGGCGGTCGAACTCGGGTAGGCCGTTGGTCATCGAGCCACCTGTGCTCATCGAGGTACCTTCATCGCGGTACTGAGGTGTGTTTCAACTCGTTCAGGATCGGCCATTCGATCTGATCCAAGATGCGCTCCACCGTAGCGATCGCCAGTGGTCCGTCGCCAGAGGCAGGATCGAGCAATCGGACGAACACCGCTGCATCGCCCACTACGAACGTGGGAACACCCCATACGTGGTGCGACTTGGCGTACTGCGTGTGCTCACGCTTGATGACGGCCAACGCCTCTCCGGTGTCGACCTGGTGAAACACGTGGTCGGCCTCGACGCCTGCCTCGTGCAGAACGGTGGCGAGTTGTTCCCGGGACTGCAGCGATCCGCCGCGGCGATGTCTCAGGGAGAACAGTCCGTCGTGGACGTCGAGGAACTGGTCGGGGAAGGCGTCGCGCACCGCCACTCCCACCTGGAGTGCCAGAAGGCCGGTGTCACGGTGGGGTTCGTCCCACACATCGGGTTGGCCGTGCTCCACGTGACTCTGTCCGAGAGAGAACGGCAAGAACGTCACATCCCAGTTGGCGCCGGCGCGTAGTCCGGTGACCACATGGTCGTGTGCGATGCGGGCGTAGGGGCAGCGGTAGTCCCAGGTGAGGGCGAACGAGCGAGTCACGTGGTCAGTCAACCGCGGCGCTGGTCGATGCATTCCACGGCTGAGAGCAGAGGCCTCGCTGCCCGCGCCAGTGCCGCCCCCACCACGACACCACCCACCACATCGCTGGCGTGATGAATGCGTACGTAGCCCCGACTGGTGGCCACCACCATGGCCAGTGTCCGCCACAGCAGACACAGAGGGCCACGGTCCCAGCGGCACAACACCGACGCCGCGAAGGCGGCGGACGACGCATGGCCACTGGGAAACGACGAGGTTCGAGGTCGGCGCACGGCGAGGCGGTCGTCGCCGGCCGTGGTGGGTCGCTGGCGTCGGAACAACCGCTTGATGCCCTGGTTCACCAGCAGGCTCTCGGCACCCAGCAACACCGACAGTGCCACCGCCTGACGCCGCTCGGTACGCCCACCGAGGATGCCACGCACCAGGCCGACCACATGCCAGATCAGACTGAAGTCCCCGACGTGGCTGGCCGTACGGAACAGCAGGTCCGGAAGCCTCCGCCCGCGCAGAGGTTCCAGCACAGCATCGGCTCGTTGATCGAACCGTGCCACCAACGGACCCAGGTGTCCCTCGCCCGGAACTGGGTCTGTACTGGTGGGGAACGCTGTCGTCATGGCCTGCCCTGGCCGGTGAGTTCCTCATGCGCCAACTCGGGTCGACCACCGAAGGCCGGACACCAACGCTGGAACGTGCACGACTTGCACAACGGGCCGGGACGGGGGTCGAAACGCCCGGTGACGCACGCGCGCTCGACGGCACGCCACACGGCATGCGTGCGCATGGCGGCGAACCGAACCGATTGGGCATCGGGTTCGGTCTCGACCACCCGAGCGTCGCGCAGGTACAGCAGACGAAGACGGTCAGGGGTGCGGCCCAACACTTCGGTGCACAGCAGTGCATACAGGTGCAGCGCGTTCAGTCGCTGTTGCACGTAGCGCACACCGGGCGAACGGCCGGTCTTGTAGTCGCTGATCACCAGACCACCGTGGTCGTCGAGGTCGAGACGGTCGATGATGCCGCGTAGGGTGACGTCACCGAGATCGGCCTCGAGGCGCAACTCCAGACCGATGTCGTTCACCGAGGTGGGATCCTCCATGGACAGGTACTGGTGCGCCAGTACCTGGGCGTCGCTGCGGAACGACTCCCTCGCCGCCGCATCGAGGTGCAGTTCGGTGAAGTCGGGGAGGACCTGGAACTCGCTCCAGGCCACATCGAACCACTGCTCCAAGGCACCATGGTTGCGCTCCCCGTTGGTCTCGGCGAAGAGCAACTCCAAGGCTCGGTGCACGAGCGATCCCTTGGTGGCCGCTTCGCTGGGGGGTTCGGGTAGGCCCTCGATGCTGGCGAAACGGAACGCCATGGGGCACGACGTGAACGCCTCCATGCGGGAGGGCGACAGCGTGACGGGTACCTCGAACACACCACCGATGGTAGGGCCGGGGTGTGGCACGGTCCGGTGTTCACCTGTTCCCGAGGCTCATGGCGAACTCGGCGATCAGTTCGGCCACACGCTCCGGGTGTGTCATGGGGCCGAAGTGGTCCATGGACGGATCCTCCAGGTATCGACCCTGGGGAAGTCGTGCAGCCACATCAGCGGCGATCGACGACGGCTGGAAAGGCTGCACCTCACCGGCGACAACCAGGACGGGAAGGTCGATCTCGGGCAGGACGTCCCAGGTGCGGTGTGACCCGCCGGTCTCGAAGGTGCCCGCCTCGATCTCTGGCGCACACGCCAACTCCACCTCACCGTCGTCGGTGGGTCGGAAGCCCCCGTTCACGTACGCCCAACGCGAGGCTGGCGTGAAGGCGGCCAGTGGCGCTTTGGCGGCGTAGTTCGCCTCGGCGTCGGCCAGCGACGGGAATCGACGGCGTCGACGGCGTGCGCCCTCGGCCAACGGGTTCCCCGTGTCGGGTCGTGGGCGGTCGGTGGGGAACACGATCGGTTCGAACAGCACCAGACCTCGGAACAGTCCCGGCCTGCGATGTGCCGCCATCAACAGGCACGCTCCACCCATCGAGTGTCCCGCCGCCAGGAGGCCCGGCTCGGTGTCCAGGGATGCAGCCAGCGTTGCAGCAGCCTCGGCGTCATCGCCGTAGCGCTCCCATTCCACGCTCCACTGGGGGTCTACAGCAGTGGCTCCATGGCCTCGGTAATCGAGAGCCAGACATCGATACGACGAAGCAAGCGCCTCGGCCACAGGTGACCAGCAACGACCATGGAATCCGGTGGCGTGCGACATGAGCAGCACGCGCCGTGAGTCGGGGGTGCCGGGTGTCGACCAAGGGGTCAACTCGTGCACGGTCACGTGGACGCCGAGGGTGGAAGGCACCTGCATGCCCCGCATCCTCGTCGGCCGACCGCACCTCATGCCACCCCGGGGTCGTACGCTCGAGGCGATGTCCTCGTCCATCGTCGACCTGCTCGCTGCCAATGCGGCGTTCTACGACGCTTTCGAGTCGAGGTCACCCGAGGCGATGGACGCACTGTGGAGCCCGAGCGACGACGTGTCCTGCACGCATCCGGGCTGGGCGACGTTGCACGGTCGCACCGCCGTGCAGGCCTCGTGGCGTGGGATTCTCAGCGGACCGCAGCACCTGCAGTTCATCGTGTCCGACGAACGCGCTCACGTGGAGGGGAACGTGGGGTGGGTGACCTGCGTGGAGAACCTGCTCAGCGACGACGGGCCGCATGGTTCTGCGTCCGCGGTGAATCTGTTCCGACTCGAAGGGCACGGCATCTGGCGCATGGTCGCCCATCACGCCAGTCCGGTGCTGCAACGACCCTGATCTCAGCGCTTACGCCGACGCCACCACGCCAGGAACAGTCTGTCGAGCGCAATGCCCAGCGCGATCGCCACCAACAGAGCCGTCCAGGTGCGGCTCTGCACCGAGAACAGGATGAAGTCCACCTCCACCTCGTCGCGGTTGCTGATGACGAACAGGGCGGCCGCTGCCGCTACGACCAGTCCGATGATCAGCGCTACGGGGGGACCATCGGTTCCACTGTCGGCGGGCATCCTGTTGGAGCGCTCGTTGTTCACCGGCACAGCATCGCGCATTGCCGACGCCGCGTGGAGGCGCCGTTCAGGAGTTGGTCGGCCTGGGCTCGCGGGGGAGTCCCAACAAGCGTTCACCGATGATGTTGCGCTGCACCTGGCTGGTGCCACCGGCAATGCGACCTCCGGGAGCAGCCAACATGCCCAGCGCGTCTCCGCCCTCGAGGACGGCGTCCATGCCCGAGAGGTCGCCGCGCAACATCGCAACGTCGAACATCATCTCGGTGATGCCCAACTTCATGAGCGATGCGGCCGTCGAGGCCACCGGACCTTGCCGTTGTGCCATCGCTTTGTAGGCGGTTCCCGAGGACAGCAGCTGCGTCAGGCGATCACGCTCGAGAGCGTCGAGGCGACGGCCTTCGGCCAGGCGGGCCATGGACTCGAGACGCCTTTCCAGTGAGATGACACTGGTGCCGATGTGGCCGCGCTCGCTGGTGAGGACTGCCATGCCGACACCCCACCCGCCGTGCAATGGGCCCAGCAGCGATTCGATGGGCAGTTCGACATCGGTGAAGAACACCTCGTCGAACTCCGCTTCTCCGGTCATCTGGCGTAACGGACGAACTTCGATACCGGGTGAGGTCATGTCGATCACGAAGAACGAGATGCCCTCGTGCTTGGGTACCTCGGTATCGGTGCGAGCCATGAGGATGCCCCAGTTGCTGTAACGCCCGCCCGAGCACCACACCTTCTGGCCGTTCACCACGAAGCGGTCGCCATCGCGTTCGGCCCGTGTGGCAAGGGAACTCAGGTCGCTTCCGGCACCCGGTTCGCTGAACAACTGACACCACACGTGTTCACCCTCGAGGGTGGCCCGCAGGTGCCGGTGCTGCTGTTCGGGGGTCCCGAATTTCAACAATGCCCCTGCGGTGAGCACCAACCCGACCATGTTGAACACCGGCGGCACCCCGGCGCGAGCACACTCCAACAGCCAGGCCGACTGATGTGCTGGCGACAGGCCCTGCCCACCGAACTCGGTGGGCCAGTGGATGCCTGCATACCCGTGCGACACCAGGTGCTTCTGCCACGCCAGACCCAACTCCACCAGGTCGGGCGGACAGATGGCGCCGTAGTCGCGGGGCGCATGACGGCGGTGCTCTCCCAGCCAGGCCGCCGCTGCTGCCTGGAAGTCGTCGACCGTGATGTCGTGGGGATGCACCGCCGTCATGACCGGACCTCTCAGCGGAAGAAGGGAAGGAACAGGGCGGTCTCGTCGCCCAGGTTCATGGGCACGGCGTACTGGCTGCGATCGGTGATGGTGTCCCAGTGGTCCCTGATGCCCTCGGGCGTCAACCCTGCGTCGAAGTAGCCGTTGGTCTCGCCCAGGAACACTTCGGCCACACGGCCTCCGCCCACCGAGAAGATGCGGCCACTGGCGTCGCAGGCCTCGCTGGCCAGATACGCCACGAGGGGCGACACCAGTGCCGGATCGAGCTTGTCTCCCAGCGAGCCCATGATGTTCTCGGTCATACGGGTGAGTGCGAGGGGGGCGATGGCGTTGGCCTTGATGTTGTACTTGGCGCCTTCCACGGCCAGCACGCGGGTGAAACCCACCAACGCCATTTTCGCCGCGCCGTAGTTCGCCTGGCCGAAGTTGCCGAACAGACCTGCAGCCGAGGAGGTGGACACGATGCGGCCATAGCCCTGCTCGCGCATGCGCACCCAGGCGGGTTGCGTGACGTTGAAGGCTCCGCGCAGGTGCACGTCCAACACCGGATCCACCAGATCGGAACCCATGTTGTGGAACGACTTGTCGCGCAGGATGCCGGCGTTGTTGATCACGATGTCGATGCGGCCGAAGGCATCGACAGCGGTCTGCACGATGGCGGCACCGCCTTCGGGGGTGGCCACGCTGTTGGTGTCGGCCACCGCCTCACCGCCCGCAGCGCGGATCTCGTCCACCACACGCTCAGCGGCACCCTTGTCGCTTCCCGTGCCATCCACCGCGCCACCCAGATCGTTCACCACGACCAGGGCGCCTCGCGATGCCAGCAACAGCGCGTGCTGGCGGCCCAGACCCCCGCCAGCACCGGTGATGATGGCGACCTTCCCGTCGAATCCAACTGCTTCAGTCATGGTGCGAACCGTACCCGCCGGTACGTACACCGTTCCCTATCGAACCGAAGCCCGACGAGCGCCACGTCAGTTGGTGCCACCCACACGCTCGACGGCCCAGGCAGTCAGTGCCTTGTAGTCGAGTTTCCCGTTGGGGGCGCGGCCCACGGTGTCGATGGAGAGCACGCGCTTGGGCGCCTTGTAGTGGGCCAAGCGTTCCTTCACGTGGGCGATCATGCCCGCCTCGTCGAGGTCGGCGCTCGGACGCAGTTCCACGACGGCCGTGATCGCCTGACCGAATCGTTCGTCGGGAAGGCCCACGACGGCTGCGTCGGCGACGTCGGGGTGGAGCTTGAGTACCTCTTCCACTTCTTCGGGGTACACCTTCTCGCCGCCGGTATTGATGCATTGGCTGCCTCGCCCTAGCAGCCTGATGGTGCCGTCGGCATCCACTTCGGCCCAGTCGCCTGGGATGGACCAGCGGACACCGGCGATCACGACGAAGGTGGCGGCCGATTTCTCGGGGTCTTTGTAGTAGCCGATGGGCGTTCGGCCCCGCAGCGCCACCCGGCCCCGCTCGCCACTTCCCGGGGTCACCTCCCGACCATCTTCGGTGAGGACCCGGGTGAGGGGACCCAACTGGAATGTCGCCGTCGATGCGGTCGAGTCGGCCGAGGTGGTGTTCTGAGCCATGCCGATGGCCTCGGACGAGCCGAGGGCGTCCACCATGATGAGCCGTTCGTTGTGACGAAGGAGGCCGGCCTTGGTCTCTGCCGACCACATCACGCCACTGGACACGATGACGCGCAGCGATGCCAGGTTCCACCTCTGCGGCTCGGCGTCGAGGGCCCGCAACATCGGCTTGGCGAAGGCGTCACCCACGATGGACATGGATGCCACGCCGTAGCGGTCGATGGTGTCGAGCAGGTCCACAGGATCGAAATGCCGACTCTGCATGGTGACCACGCTGCCGGCCACCATCAGGTTGCTGATGGCGTTGAACAGACCGGTGCCGTGCATCAACGGAGCCGCCGGCAGATTGCGGGGCCCAGGGCGAGCGGCGCGTTCGCCCAAGGCGTCGAGGTTCACCTCGGGGGGCAGTCGCTTCTTGTTGGCGGCGTCCAGCACACCAACGAGATCGTCTTGTCGCCACATGACGCCTTTGGGCATCCCGGTGGTGCCGCCCGTGTACAGCAGGAGCAGGTCGTCTCCGCTGCGTCCCCACGGGGCGCGAACCCGGGTGGTGGCGCTT
Organism: uncultured Ilumatobacteraceae bacterium; assembly: GCA_964393535.1. Classification (GTDB taxonomy): domain Bacteria; phylum Actinomycetota; class Acidimicrobiia; order Acidimicrobiales; family Ilumatobacteraceae; genus CAYMUC01. The sequence continues at coordinate 16,199 of CAYMUC010000025.1, forward strand.
GCTGCGGCTTGCTCGTAGGGGACGGCCCAATCGGGGCAGGGTCCCGAGCCGTCGTCCACCCACAACCAGGTGGTCACGCGTGGTGTCCGGGGTCGCACGGCGGCGATGCGCTCGGTGAAGGTGCCGTGGAACACCACCGCTACGGCATCGGCGTTGTCCCACAGGTACACCAACTCGTCCACGCCATAGCGGTAGTTGGTGTTCACGGGGGCGAGGCCCGCCTTGAAGGCCCCGTAGATGGACTCCAGGTATTCGGGGGCGTTGTAGAGGTACTGGGCCACCTTGTCCTGGTGTTTCGCGCCGGCGGCGAGCAAGGTGGCGGCAACGCCGTCGGCGCGCCGGTCGAACTCGGCCCAGGTGTAGGTGCGGTCACCGTGAAACTGGGCGGGCGCTGACGGTTGGGCGTCAGCGATGGCTTCCCAGGCGTCGGCGAGGTTCCACCCGTTCGTGGTCGTTGCGGCAGGCGAGGACGTCATGGACTTCCGACACTACGCGGTGCGCCTATCGTCACACTTCATGGACTTCCAACTTCCGGGCATCGACGATCCCCGCCGTGTGGCCGTTCGCCAGTGGCTGGCGGAGCACCCGCGGCCCAGTGGTCGCGAGCTCGCCGAGGCGGGCTACGTGGCTCCGCATTGGCCTTCCCCATACGGTCTCGGAGCCGATCCGGTCCATCAGGTGATCATCGACGACGAACTCGGCCGCGCCGGAGTGCGTCGTCCGGTCAACCCCATCGGGATCGGGTGGGCCGGGCCCACGCTTCTGTACGGCGGGACCGCCGAGCAGCAGCAGCGCTACCTCATGCCGATGCTCTCGGGCGAGGAGTACTGGTGCCAGCTGTTCAGCGAACCCGGCTCGGGGAGCGACCTCGCCAGTCTGGGGACCCGGGCGGTGCGCGACGGCGACGAGTACGTCGTGAACGGTCAGAAGATCTGGACCAGTGGTGCTCAGTACGCACAGTTCGGCATCCTCATCGCTCGGACTGATCCCCATGTGGCCAAGCACCGGGGTATCTCGTACTTCGTCTGTCCCATGGACGCCCCGGGTATCGAGATCCGCCCCATCACCGAGATCACGGGCGGCCACACCTTCAACGAGGTCTTCTTCACCGATGTCCGCATCCCAGCCGCCAATCTGGTGGGCCAGGAGGGTGACGGTTGGCGCTTGGCCAAGGTCACCCTGGGGAACGAACGGGTGTCGCTGTCCACCGGCGGGGTGCTCTGGGGGAACGGCCCCACAGCGCTCGATCTCCTCGACGCCGTCAGGGCTCGCGGACCCGTCGACGACGCCATGATGAGACTTCGTCTCGCCGACGTCTACATCGAGCACACCGTGTTGGACCTCATCCGGATGCGGACCCTCACGGCTCGCCTTCGTGGCGAGCAACCCGGCCCCGAGGCGAGTATTCGCAAGATCCTCGCCGACGAACACGGCCAGCACGTCATGGCTGTGGCCCGTGACCTGCTCGGGCCCGAGGCCATGTTGACGTCTGGCGGTGGCGACGGGTTCAGTCCGGGAACCGACTCGTCGGGTCTGGGGCCCGACCGTCCCCCGCGCGACCTGGAGCATCCGGGTTGGTACGACGGGTTCATGTTCTCCCAGGCGCTGACCATCGGGGGTGGCACTGGGGACGTTCAACGCAACATCGTGGCCGAGCGCGTGCTGGGGTTGCCTCACGATGTCGATGTGCAGGCAGGACTCACCTGGGCCCAGGCGCAGCAGCAGGCCGGCTCGGCAGCAGGTCGATGACCATGGTCGGCACGGTGATCGATGCGGCCCGCCGGGTGGCCTCGGTGGTGGCCGAACACGCCGATGCCGGTGAACGGGATCGGCGGCTTCCCTCCGCAACGGTGAGTGCCCTCGTGGACGCCGACCTCATGCGCATGTGCGTACCCGGTGTCTACGGGGGGCCGGAGGCGACGCCCATGGAACTGGTCGAAGCCATCGCCGCTGTGGCCGAGGTGGACGGTGCGGCCGGTTGGTGCACCATGATCGCCTCCACGACATCGTCCATGTCCATGTTCCTGCCCCCTGAGTGGGCACGGGCGATCTACGGTGACTCCACCGTGGTGACCGGAGGGGTGTACGCCCCCAACGGCGTGGCCCACCCCGAAGGTGATCACTGGATGGTCTCCGGGCGGTGGGCCTGGGGATCGGGTACGCAACACTGCCGGTGGATCACCGGGGGCGCCCGCACTCCCGACGGTGCGTTCCACCTCATGTTCCTCGACGCCGCCGACGTCGAGTTCCACGACACCTGGCACACCGTGGGCATGCGGGGGACCGGCTCGCTGGACTTCTCGGCCGAGGGTGCTCGAGTACCCTTCGGACGCAGCGTCATGCCCGGGGTCTCGCGTCCCACCGTCGATGTCCCCTTGGCGGCGTTCCCAAACTTCTCTCTGCTGGCCGCCGGTGTGGCGGCGGTGTCGCTGGGCATCGGACGGCGTGCGCTCGACGAGTTGCGCGACCTCGCTCAGGGCAAGAGGCCACTGTTCTCGGCGCGCACCCTGGCCCAGAACGCCGTGGTGCAGGCCGAGTTGGCCCGGGCCGAAGCGGCACTGCAGGCGGCCCGGGCTCTCCTGCTGGGCGAACTTGCCCAGGCGTGGAACGCCGTGCTCGAGGGTGGCACCGTCACGCTCGAGCGCCGCACCAGTATTCGTCTCGCCACGGTGCATGCAGCCGAGACAGCGGCGCGAGCAACCGACACGGCCTACACGTGGGCGGGTGGATCCTCGGTGTACGACGCCAGTCCGCTCCCGCGGTGCTGGCGCGACGCCCATGTGGCCACGCAACACCTCATGGTGTCGCCCCGCATGTACGAGACACTCGGCCGGTCGCTGTTGGGACTAGATGTCGACACGGTGACGTTGTGACCGAACCACACGCGACGGACGAGCCTCGATTCGAGACCATCGAGATCGGCCGCGTCGACGACGTCGTGTGGGCCACGATCGCTCATCCGCGCTCGGCGCGCAACGCCGTCGACGCTGCACTGCACCACGACCTCGCGGGGTTGTTCCGGTGGCTGAAGCGGTTGGACGGTGCCCGTGCCGTGGTGCTCACCGGGCGCGGGCCGGCCTTCAGCGTGGGTGGAGACATGGCCTGGTTTCCCACGCTGCGCGACCTGGCGGTGCTCGACGAGTTGCGTCGCGATGCCAAGCAGATGATCTGGGATCTGCTCGATGTGGAGGTGCCCGTGGTGTGTGCACTCAACGGTTCGGCCGCCGGTCTCGCCGCCTCCATCGCGCTGCTGTGCGATGTGGTCGTGATGGCCGACTCGGCGGTCATCGTGGACCCCCATGTGAATGTGGGGCTCGTGGCTGGTGACGGTGGTGCTGCCATCTGGCCGCTCCTGGTGGGACCCTTGGCCGCCAAGCGGCACCTGCTGTTGGGCGAGCCTCTCACCGCCGAGTCGGCACTGGCCTGGGGCGTGGCCAGTGAGGTGTGTCCGGCGGCTGACGTCGCCGAGCGGGCGGCCCACTGGGCACAGCGACTGGCTCGGACGGCCCCGTTGGCGGCACGGGGTACCAAAGTGGCCGTGAACGCTCAGATCAAGCGGGCGTTGCTCGACAGTTTCGATCTGTCCACGGCCCTCGAGATTCCTTGCTTCCTGTCGAGCGACCATGCCGAAGCCCTCGCCGCTCTCGGCGAGGGTCGCCCACCCCGGTTCGAAGGACGGTGACCGACCATGACTCTCGACGCCTTCGAGGTCCTCATGACCACCCGCGCCATCAGGCGGTTCAGCGAACGCCCCGTGGCAGACGCCGAGATCGAGCGATGCCTCGCCGCAGCCCAACAGGCGCCCAGTGGCGGCAACGTGCAGCCGCAGCAGTACCTCGTGCTCACCGAGCCCGACACCAAGGCCATCGCCGCGCGGTGGTACGGCCTGGCCTTCGATCGCTACGACGTCACATTGCCGTCGGGTGACGACATCGCCGACCCAGCCGCGCGGTCGTCATGGCAGCGGACTCGTGCTGCCAGCAAGCACCTCGCCGCTCATCTCGCCGAGGTGCCCGTCATCGTGGTGTTCCTCCAACCCCTGATCCCGTGGACCCCCGCCGACGCACAAGGCCCACTGGACATCGGCCGCCTCGATGCCAGCGTGTATCCGGCGGTGCAGAACTTCTGCCTTGCCGCCCGGGCGTTGGGGTTGGGCACAGCCCTCACCACGGTGGTGCGCATCCATGGTGCCGAACTCTTGGCCGAACTCGGGGTTCCCGCCGATCGTTTCGAGATCGCTGCCCTGGTCCCGGTGGGTTACCCGACGGGTCGGTTCGGTGTGGCACCTCGCCGCCCGGCCAACAAGTCCACGCATTGGAACCGATGGGGAGAGCGCCGCACTCCGTCGTCGTCGTGAGGCCGCGTCGTCATAGGGTTGCCCCATGACCAGTGCGACGGCGTTGACGGAGTATCCGGGGGTTCGGCTCGATGGCTCGGGTCGACTGGTGGTCGACATGCTCGACCCCGATCTGTATCGCCTCGAGCCGCATGACGTGTGGTCGTGGATGCGGGTCAATGAACCCGTGTATCGCGATCAGCGCAACGGCTTGTGGGTGGTCACCCGGCATGCCGATGTGCGCGATGTCGAGCGCAGGTCGCAGGTGTTCGTGTCGGGCATGGGCTACCGGGCCATCTGGGCGCCCGACGAGATCAACATGATTGCCCAGGACGATCCCCGTCACCGTCAGCAACGACTCCTGGTCCAGGACCGATTCACCAGGGCGGCGGTCGGTGAGCGACTCGACGAGATCCAACAGCTGGTGGACGAGTTGATCGGGTCCTTCATCGATCGAGGACATCTGGAGGTGATCGACGAGTTGGCCGGGCAGTTGCCGGCTCGCCTCACGTGTCGACTACTGGGCTATCCCGAGAGCATGTGGCCTCAGGTGAAGAGTTGGAGCGAGCGCCTGATGCGCATCGATATGCGTGAACGCGACGGCGACACCTTCACCGACTTCGTGGCCGCCAACATGGAGTTCGCCGGCGCACTGGGCGAGGTGGCCAAAGAACGCATGGGGTGTCCTGCCCACGACCTCATCTCCACCTGGCTGCACGCCCGCATCGACGGTCAGCCACTGTCGCCCGCGGCGATCGTGCACGAGGTGGGGCTGTTCATCTCGGGCGGTGCCGAAACCACCCGCACGGCGATCAGTCACGGGCTGGCTGCCTTTGCTCGCCATCCCGATCAGTGGGAGGCCATGGCGGCCGATCCAGGTCTCGTGGCCGGAGCGGTCGAGGAGGTGCTGCGTTGGGTGACCCCGCTGAACAACATGTTCCGCAGAGCAGCCGCCGACGATCAGATCGGTGGCCGCCCTGTTCGGCGAGGTGACCGGGTGATGCTGCTGTACCCGTCGGCCAATCGTGACGAGGCGGTGTTCACCGATCCGTTCCGGTTCGACATCACCCGGTCCCCGAACGCGCATCTGGCGTTCGGATTCGGCACGCATCTCTGCGTGGGAGCCAACCTCGCCCGTGCCACCTTGCACAGCGTGCTCGCCACTCTCAGTGGGTCCGTCACCGACCTCCGGGTCATCACGCCCCCCGACGTCGAGGCGAACATCTTCGCCCGGGCGGTTCGACGTTTCGACCTCGGGTTCGCTCGCCGCTAGGTCACACGAGGAGTTCGGTCAACTCCATGAGATCGGCCACCCGGTGCACCTGACCGGGTCGATCGGGCCAGGGGTCGCCGAAGCGGTCCACCCAGACGGGCACCAGGCCTGCACCGAGGGCTCCTAGAGCGTCAGCGCGCACGGAATCACCGACATACCAGGTGGCCTCGGGTCGCGTGCCCAGCGAGGCGCATGCCCGGTGGAAGGCGCGTGCATCGGGTTTCGCTGGGTCGTCGGCCACCAGGAACGACTCGAACCACCGGTCCAGTCGCAAACGGCGCACTTCGGCAGGGAGATGCACGTTGTTCGACAACACGGCGAGTCGATGGCGGTCCCCCAAGCCCTCCAGTGCGGGGATCACCTCGTCGAAGAAGTCCACCCAGAGGCGTTCTTCGAACTCACGAAGCAGCGAGGCGACCTCGTGGCTGGGTCGAGTCGCGAGGGCTCGGGGCCACAGGTCATGGCGGTGCTCGAACACTCGCCAGGTGTTGCGGTGCCACACATGTCCGTCGGTCTCGGGACGGGTGTCCCAACAGGTGCGCCGCACGTAGTCGGCCAGGGTCTGCACCACGTCGGCGTCGGCGAACGACGACACGCAGGTGGTCCATGATCCCCACCAGTCGATCAGGGTGTCGTCGAGGTCGAACACCACTGCATCAACCCGACGTGTCACACGTCACGAGGGTACCGTTCGTCCATGCCGATCACCGACATCACCACGGTTGCCGACATCGTGCGGGTTCATGGACTCGAGCGCGCCGAACAGATCGCACTCATCCAGGGGGAGCGTGAACTCACCTGGGCCCAGTTGGCTCGCCGAGCCGAACAGGTCGCCAACGGGCTGAGCGCCCTCGGTGTCGGACCTCAGGATCGTGTGGCTTTCCTGG
>CAYMUC010000025.1:22704-29897 GCA_964393535.1 uncultured Ilumatobacteraceae bacterium
TGGACAAGAACGGTCTGGAGCACTTCGAGTTGGTCTTCGGTGCGGCCCTCATCAATGCCGTGTGCGTGGATGTGAACTGGCGCTTGGCGGCCCCCGAGGTGGCCTACATCGTGGCCGATGCTGGAGCCAAGGTGTTTGTGGTCGGTTCCGATTTCATCCCCATGCTCGACGAGATCTCCAGTGACCTCCCCGGCGTGACCACCTTCCTCGTCATCGGTGACCACCCCGTCCACCAGGAGTGGGACGACTGGTTGAACGGTCAGGCGTCGGGCGATCCAGGCCTACGGGCCGATGCCCACGACGTGGCCATGCAGTTGTACTCCAGTGGCACCACGGGTCGCCCTAAAGGCGTCATGCTCACGCATCGGAACTTCTTCGGCCTCCTGCCGGCCGCCCGAGACATCTGGGAACTCGACGAGACCGCTCGCAACCTGGTGGCCATGCCACTGTTCCACATTGGCGGTGGGGGATGGGCGCTGGCCGGTATGTACGAAGGCTGTACCAGCATCGTCTTGCGCGACCTCGATCCGGCCGAACTGGTGCGACTCCTGGGCGCACAGCAGATCACGCACGCGTTCCTGGTTCCAGCGGTGCTGCAGTTCATGCTCATGGTGCCCGGCGTCGAGACGGCGGACTTCTCCTCGCTGCGGGTCTTCGTCTACGGGGCTTCGCCCATCAGCGAGGCGGTGCTGGCCCGAAGCGTGCAGTTGTTCGGCTGCAAGTTCTGGCAGGCCTATGGCCTCACCGAGACCACGGGAGCCGTGGTGAACCTGCCGCCCCACGACCACGACCCAGCCGGTCCCAATCGCCATCGTCTGCGCAGTTGTGGCGTGCCTGGGCCCGGGGTCGAGGTCCGCATCGTGGACACCGACAGCCTCGCCGAGCTAGGCCCGGACGAGGTGGGAGAGATCTGGATCCGGTCACCTCAGGTCATGAAGGGCTATTGGAACCTGCCCGAGGAGACCGCGAGAGCCATCAACCCTGACGGTTGGTTCCGTTCGGGCGACGCCGGCTACGTCGACGCCGACGGCTACCTCTACATCCACGACCGCGTGAAGGACATGATCGTGTCGGGCGGTGAGAACGTGTACCCGGCTGAGGTGGAGAACGTCCTCATGTCGCATCCGGCCGTGGCCGACGTCGCCGTGATCGGCGTGCCCCACGACAAGTGGGGTGAGACTCCCAAGGCCATGGTCGTGCGAGCCGTGGGTACTCAGGTGTCGGCCGACGAACTGATCGAGTACTGCCGCAGCCATCTGGCCCGCTACAAGTGCCCCACCAGCGTCGAGTGGCTCGAGGCACTGCCTCGTAACCCCAGTGGCAAGGTGCTCAAGAAGGACCTGCGGGCTCCGTACTGGGCAGGTCGTGAGCGCCTGGTGAACTGAGCCGACCCGATCGGATCAGGCGAAAAAAGTTGTCGGCCCCGGCGGCGGGACCGGGGCCGACGTGGCGCGAGCAGGGTGGAGTGCTCGAGCGCCATGGGTCAACGTAGCGCGATGGCGTCCTGCCCACCAATCATCCCGAGGCGGCGGCATCCGCCATGAGCAGGTTCGACGCGTCGGAAAGTCCGCTGAGGGCCCCGCCGAGAGGCCCAGGGGACTCGAAGTCGGACGGCGGGGAAGAAATTTCGAGAATTCCTTATCGAAAGACTTTCCTTGGTCCCTTGCGGTCTGATAAAAGATCATTTGCCTGCGTCGTGGGCCTCGGCAAAGATGACCGGGTCCCACACGACAAGAACAGGTGAGGTATCAACGTGCCGTCTTATTTGACCCCAGGTGTTTACATCGAGGAGATCCCCTCGGGCTCCGCATCGCTCAGCGCTGGCCTCACGGCCGTCGCAGCGTTCGTCGGTTTCACCGAGAAGTTCCCGACCGATGACCCTGCCGACCCCCAGGGCCTGCGTCCCCGGCTGGTGACCAGCTGGACCCAGTACGAGGCTCTGTACGGCAGCTTTGTGCAGGGTGCCATGCTGCCCCTGTCGGTGTACGGCTACTTCAACAATGGTGGTGGCCTCGCCTACATCGTGCGCGTTCCTCACGTCGCTCCGTCGCAGGAGCCCGGCCAGTTGGCTCTCCCCGCTGTCGACCGTGCGGTCGGCCAGCCTCTCGAGATCACCAGCGTTGGTGCTGCCGACGGCCTCGCCGTCACTGTGGTCAGCTCCACCGAGCCGGTGGAAGAGGGCGAGCAGGTCCCCTTCGAGATCACCGTCACCAAGAACGGCGCTGTGGTCGAGACCTTCTCCGATGTCACCCTGTCGTCGGTCGAGGGTGCCGTGAACGGCGCCTCCGAGCACATCCAGGTTGCGGTGAAGGTCGATGTGTCGGCTCTGGAAGACGTGGCCCTGGCCGCTCTGAAGACCGGCACGTACGCCATCGTCCCGGCCCCGCCCGAGCCGGTCGAAGTCAAGCCCAAGCACTTCGCTGGTAGCGAGTCCGAGCGCACCGGTATCAACGGCCTCGTCATCGCCGAGGAAGTCACCATGGTGATGGTGCCCGATCTCGTGACCGCCGCCCGCAAGGAAGATGGTTCCATCGACCTCGGCATGTGGAAGAACGTCCAGACGGCGCTCATCAACCACTGCGAAGGCGTCGGCAACCGTATGGCCGTCCTCGACGCCCCTCCCGGGATGAACCCGCAGCAGATCAAGGAATGGCGCTCGGATGTCGCCATGTACGACTCGGCCTACGCCGCCCTGTACTACCCCTGGATCGAGGTCGACAACCCCACGGGTACCGGCAACGACCTGACCATCATGTGCCCCCCCTCGGGTCACGTGGCTGGTCTGTGGAGCCGGGTCGACGACACCCGCGGTGTCTGGAAGGCCCCCGCCAACGAGATCGTTCGTGGCGCCCTCTCGGTCGAGCGCAACATCACCAAGGGTGAGCAGTCGCTGCTCAACCCCATCGGTATCAACTGCATCCGTCCCTTCGGTACCCGCGGTATCCGCGTGTGGGGTGCTCGCACCCTGTCGTCCGACTCGGACTGGACGTACATCAACGTTCGTCGTCTCTTCAACATGATCGAGGACTCGATCATGAACGGCACGCAGTTCGCCGTGTTCGAGCCGAACGACCAGAAACTGTGGGCTGGCCTCACCCGGACCATCGGATCGTTCCTCCGTGGTCTGTGGCGCGACGGCGCTCTGTTCGGGGCCACCCCCGAGCAGGCCTTCTTCGTGAAGTGCGACGCCGAGACCAACCCGCCGGACTCCATCGACCAGGGCAAAGTCGTGGTCGAAGTGGGCATCGCTCCCGTGAAGCCCGCCGAGTTCGTGATCTTCCGAATCAGCCAGCTCAAGGCCGGCTGACCGGGGTACCCACCAAACCAGCGACCACAAGGTCACTGAACCCAGAAAGAAGGTAGAAGCTCATGGCAAATGACGTCGAAGAGGAATTCCTTGGATCCCAGTTCGCGCTCGAGATCGCTGGTGTCGAGATCGCGCGCTTCTCGGGGTGCAGCGGCCTCAGCTACTCGACGGAAGTCGTGGAGTACAACGAGATCGTCGAGGGCAAGCTGGTCACGCACAAGCGTCCCGGCCGTACCAAGTACGACGACATCGTGCTGAAGCGGGGCCTCTCGGCCAACACGGCTGCCATTGACTGGTACCAGAACGTTCAGGACGGCGAAGTGCAGCGCCAGGACGGCTCCATCGTGGTGTACGACCGCGCTGGTAACGAGCTGGCCCGTTGGAACTTCTTCCGTGGTTGGCCGTCGAAGTGGTCCGGTGGCGATATGGACGCCGGCAGCGACGACATCATGATTGAAGAACTGACCATCACTCACGAGCTTCTCAAGAAGGCCTGATGGGCCTAGCGACTGAGTTTGCCTTCACTCTTCCTCGGGGCTACCTGGCCCCGAACGGGGAGTTGCACCGACACGGCATCATGAGGCTTGCCACGGCTCGAGATGAGATCGAACCGCTGCGAGATCCACGTGTGTCTGGTCCGGACGATCCCTTCCTCACACTCATCGTGTTGTCGAGGGTGATCACGCAACTCGGCAACCTCCGTGTCATCAGTCCTCGAGAGATCGAGGGTCTGTTCGCAATCGACCTGGCATTTCTGCAGGAGCTCTACGGAGTCGTGAACTTCGGGACTCCTGCAGAAGTGCAGGCCTTCCTCAGGGAAGCCGAAGGGGTCGGCCAGGAGGAGCCTCAGGCGAACATCGATGTCGTTGAGGAAGAAGAAGTCGAAGACATGGTCGTTGCAACCTTCGACGGCGGCGATTCGTTCGACGACGACGAAGAAGAAGACGACAGCGACGATGGCGTCATCAAGCCGCAGACCGGTCCCCGGATGCGACGCGGTGCCATCGTTGAGGAGGTAACGAGGACTTCCTGATGGAGCTCTACCCTGAGCGAGCCGTCTGGGACGAACTCGTCTACCTCGCCTACCACCTTCATTGGGACCTCGACACGCTGCTCGATCTCGAGCACGCTGATCGGATCATGCTCGTCGAGCGCGTGGCGGAATTCAACCGCCGCGCGCTCGACGACGCACGACGTCTCCTGACCTGACCTGACCGGGGCTTCGGCCCGAGGGGACACGATGGCAAAGTTCGACAGCTACGACGAGTTCAGCGCAACGTCTGCCACCTTCAATGTGGTGGTCGACGGGCAGACGCTGGGCAGATTTCTCGAGGCGTCAGGCCTCGAGGTCGAGGTCGATGTCTTCGAGGTGACCGAGGGTGGTCAGAATTTCTACAAGCACAAGTTTCCGGGCCGCTTCACGTTTCCCAACCTCACGCTGAAGCGAGGCATGACGGCCGACAACGGCTTTGTCGCCTGGATCGACAAGTCGTCTGCTGGTGCCTTCGAAGCAGCCGGCATGAAACTGAAGCGCACCACGGTCGCTCTCGTGCTCACGAGCGCCAAGGGGGATCCTCTTCGCACGTGGACCTTCTACGACGCCTTCCCCGTGCGCTGGAGTGGCCCAAGCTTCTCGGCCGACAGTGACGATTACCTCGTCGAAGAGTTGGAGATCGCTCACCACGGCTTCTCCATCAAAGACGAGAACCCAGCAGCCAAGAAGGCTGCGGCTGGTGCCAAGAAAGCCGCCAAGAAAGCCGCCGCGAAGGCACCTGCCAAGAAGGCGGCACCTGCACCGGCACCTGCCAAGAAGTCTGAAGGCAAGAAGGGCGCTGGCTTCAAGGGCCAGAAGGCGGCCAAGAAGTCTGAAGGCAAGAAGGGCGCTGGCTTCGCTGGCCAGAAGAAGCAGCCTCGCTACATGGATTCGACGGCGTCCTCTCGAGCCAAGCAGAAGCCGCCGGCTAAGAAGAGTGGAGGCCGCTGATGTCGGCGAACGTCGCACAAGGCCCGCAGCGAGGGTTACCTTCTCGCTCGGCCATTCCCCCGTTGCGGCGTGCGACACGGCAACCGCAGGTCTCGGTGGCCAAGAGTCCCGTAGGAAACCTGGCCCGCGCGTCGACATCGCTCGCCCGGAATCTCGCCCGACCCGCTTCGTGGCATCGCCCCAATCGCGGTGACCGTGCGGTGAAGATGCCGTCGTGGTTGTACCCCGCCACCATCAATCGGTCCATGGGTGGCCTCGACCCGCGACTCGACAAAGACCTCCTCGCTATTCGCGCCGCTCGTCAGCGCAAGCGCAAGACCGCCGAACCCACGCCATCGCGCGCGCTGCCGATGGCGTCGAACATGCAGGGCCGATCAAGTCGTGGTCCCAGTTCGGGTCCTACTGCCATCGCACGTCGGCTTCAGCCACAGCGAGGCCGGGTCAAGGGCAACGCAGCACACGGAACGTCAGGCACCGCAACTCCGGCTTCCAGCCGAACCGGGCGGACCGAAGGGGGCGCCGCAGGGGCTCGTCCAGGTGGACGAGCGCCGCAAGCCCCCGGTCGACCAGCAGGCCCACGATCATCCGACGGTGGTGTGAGGCCACGAGCGCTGAACACCATCGCTGCCGGTGCTGCGGCACAGGCGCGTCGGTCGGCTTCACCGACTGTGGCGCGCAGAAGGCCATCGACCGCCACGAGGCGTGCGGTCGCAGCCGCATCGCGATTCGATCTGGCCGGACGTGAGCGTGTCGCTCGCTCACAGCGCGTCAGTGGTGCTCGCCGCACCGAGTCACGTGCATCCGGAGTGGAGCGAATCGAACGGGCTGCGCGCGTGTCGGCGGCAAGCGCACCTGACTGGTCGCCCGGCGGTCTGGGACTCTCCACCCGTTCCGTATCGCAACGTTTCTCCTCGATGGCGCTGCCGGCGGGCTCTGCGGTGCGTCGATCAGCCGCTGTCCGGGCTGCGAGCGGTCAGGACTCCTCCGCAAGAACTCTCCGCCGCTCCAGCGGTGGTGTGGTCGCTCCGAGCCAGGGCCCACCCGACCAATCGTCTGTTGGACGTTCCCTGAGCCGAGCGCGTCAACGCATATCCACGACGGCGTTGGCGGTGCGGCCGGCTGCCTCTGCGCCGTTGCGTCGGTCCAGTGCCGGGGTGTTGGCGCCCATGGCCCACGCCGGCTCTACGGGTCACCAGGGCGCGCAGCGCCAGAGGCGTCTCGAGGCCTTGAGTCGCTCGCAGCCCAGTCGTCGAGCCGCGTCGACGTGGCCTACTGACCGAGGCGGGAACATCTCCCGAAGCGCTGCGCCGATTCCGCAGTCACGTGTCGTAGGCCGAGCTGTCGCCGGTGCAGGCCAGCGCTCGACTTCATCGACACCAGGGGCATCGAGTTCGAGTCGACCCATCACGATCGCCCGCCGTCAACGGCCGGGTGCGGTGCGTCGTGCGGCGGTGTTGCGTCGTTCGTCGGCGGGTGTGAGTGGTTCGATTGGTTCGTCTGGCACGGGTGGTTCGTCGGGTGGTGCTGCGCGGTTGGCGCGGTCGTCGGCGTTGGTGCGGATGGGTGCTGGTGCGGTGAGGTCGTCGGCGCCTGCGGCGTTGTCGGCGGTGGCGTTGCGTCGTGAGTCGGGCGTTGGGTCTGCTGTTGGGCTCGCGGGATCTGCTCGTCAGGTTCGTCGATCGACAGGTTCGGCGGCGCGGTCGAGTGCAGTGCGTCGGTCGGCGAGCGTGTCGCGGACTGGGCGGGCTGCGGGTTCGGCGGTGAGTTCGGCCGGTGGTTCGAGTTCGGTCGGTCGTGGTTCGTTGGCTCGGTCGGCCGGTGGTTCGGTGGCTTCGTCGGGTAGTCAGGTGCGTCGGTCGGCGAGCGTGTCGCGGACTGGGCGGGCTGCGGGTTCGGCGGTGA
>CAYMUC010000025.1:29997-30577 GCA_964393535.1 uncultured Ilumatobacteraceae bacterium
GTTCGGCCGGTGGTTCGAGTTCGGTCGGTCGCGGTTCGCGTGGTTCGTCGGCGTCGTCGACACGTGGTGCTGGGGTGTCGTCGGTGGTGATGTCGCAGTCGCGGCGTGATGGTTGGCGTGGTTCTGGCTCTCGTGTGGGTTCTTTGGCGCGGCGTTCGGTTTCGGGGTCGATGTCTGGTGCGTCGGGTGTTGGTTCGACTGGTGGTGTGCGTTCGTCGGTGTTGGGTGTTCGGCCGGGTGCGGTGCGTCGTTCTGCGGTGTTGCGTCGTTCGTCGGCTGGTGTGAGTGGTTCGGTTGGTTCGTCGGGTGTTGGTGGTTCGTCGGGTGGTGCTGCGCGGTTGGCGCGGTCGTCGGCGTTGGTGCGGATGGGTGCTGGTGCGGTGAGGTCGTCGGCGCCTGCGGCGTTGTCGGCGATGGCGTTGCGTCGTGACTCCGACGTTGCTTCGGCTTCGGCGGCGGCTAGGCCAAGCTCTGTGCGTCGTGCGGCGAGCGTGTCGCCGACCGGGCGGGCTGCGGGTTCCGTCTCCAGGTCTGCTGATCGTTCGAGTTCGGCCGGTCGTGACTCGCGTGGTTCGTCGGG
>CAYMUC010000026.1:0-10893 GCA_964393535.1 uncultured Ilumatobacteraceae bacterium
TGTGCGCTCTGCTCGCCGGCTTCGGCGCCATCGTCGCAGCACGCCGTCGAGTCGCTTGACGACCGAGCGTCAGAACCCAGCGCGGGGTTGTCACGAGACTCGAGCCCGGGTCAACCGCAGCGATCAGCGTTCCTGCGTCTGAACCGCGCCCTTGGGCGTCAGATCACGAACCGCTCGCGAGCAGCCGCAACCGCTGCCTCGCGACCGTCGACCTCGAGCAGACGGTAGATCGCCATGGATTCCTGCCGGACCGTCGAGTGGCTGTACTGGAGCACTCGTCCGATGTCGGCGATGGTCAGTCCTCGCGCCATTTCGCGCAGGATCGCGACCTGTCGATCACTCAGGGTGAGGGTGTCCTTCACCACGCGACCCGCTGCCTCGAGCGCTCGGCGGCCTCGCCCGGCGCGCCAGTCGAGGCCTCGTTCGTGGGCGTCGTCGATATCGGTCATCTGCACCAGTTGCGGCAATCGCGGCGAACCGGTCGGGGCGAGGGTCTCGGCGATGTCGACCAGTGCGGCCAGTCGCCACAGGTGTTCGCCATTGTCTTCAGCGGTGCGCCGGGCCCGTATCAGCAGGCCGACGGCGCTCTCGATGTCGCCGACGGTGCGGTGGGCGAGACCGAGCGAGCGCGCCACCGGTCCGCGCGCCAGTGTTCCGATGCCGTCGATCACGTTGAGTTCGGCGAAGGGTTCGAGGGCCGTGATGACGCGCTTGGCGAAGTCGACGTGATCGACCATCGAGGCGACCTCCGCCAGGGTGCACAGCGTGAGCAGCCACGACGACTCGCGGTCGGTGTCGTCGAAGACGGCGAACGACTGCTCGAGGAGTTCCGTCGCTCGGTCGAGATCACCCGCCGACACGCTGGCCAGAGCGGCCAGGGCGCGACTGGGGCCGTGGGCGGTGAAGGCGGGATCGACGGAGAAGATCCACAGGTGCTCGGCTGGAAAGATTCGTTCGATGGCCACGGCGCACTGTTGGGCCGCGAGTGCCGGGACCCGTCCCGGCTCACCGGCTTGTTCGCCCACGCTCAGGGCGGTTGCTGCACGATCCCATGCCGTCTCGATGTCGCCTGTCGCCAGTGCATCGGCGGCCCAGCGTAAGGCAACACGCCATTGACCTCGGGCATCACCGAAACGTTTCGCCGCCTCGCTGGCCACGGTCAATTCCGCTGTCGCACGGTGCCGTGAACCGTCCTCGTACAGATCGATCGAACGCGTCAGTCGGCTGTCGATCGCTGCACTGGGATCGCTGAAGCCGATGGCACGTTCCGACAGGCCAAGGCGCTGCGCCAGAAAGTCGGGAGACCGGTGGACTTCACGCCACGCGTTGAGCACTTCCACGCTGATGGCAGACGGCACGGGCGACTCCGCCAACATGTCGAGGGCCCGGTTGGCCAAGGCACGGGCTGGCTGGGCGTTGGTGGACCATGCCCACGCAGACCGTGAGCCCGAGTTGGAGATCTCGATTCCGGCCTCTCGAAAGGCGCTCCCGACCGGCTGGAAGCCGTCGGTGACGGCGGTGGGCGTCGACAGCACGACCGGTGCCGAGGTGGCCAACACCCGCACGCGAAGGGCAGGAGGCAACTGATCCAGTTCGAGGAGGCCGAGGTTGTGCGCGTAGCCCTGGGTGTCGGGCATGAACTCGGCAATCCTGGACATGGTGAGCAGCGCGTGCGCCTGTTCGGTGTGCAGTCCCAGTGTTTGGGAGGTCGTCGCGGCACGCTCAGCGAGTTGCCAGCCCTCGTCACGCTGACCCGTTGCGATGAGATGCCGCGCCCGGGCGAGGGCCGCACGTACCCATTCCCGCGACGAGGGGTCGACTCGGGAGAGCAGAAAGTCTGCAGCACGCGCCGACAGGGTCGTGTCGCCATCGAACGAGGCGTTCCCAAGGGTGAGGCCGGCCAGTCGGCATGCCAGGTCGGGGAATCGATCGACCGTTCCCGCATCGCAGAGTTCGAACGCTTCGGCGACTCGGCCCTCGCGTTCGAGGAAGGAGATCACAGCCGTCCGAAGTTGCGGGTCGTGACTTTCGGGGAATGCCGACGCGCAGGTCGTGTACAACGGGTGCACGAACTCGACGTCGCGGCCGGACCTGCGGCGGATCAGGAGCGCAGATTCGGCGACAACCGTGGTACGGCGCGTGGCCTCGGGCGTCAGGCCGAAGGCCTCGGCGATCACCACCAAGTCATCGTCGGTTGCCACACCCCCGAGCAGCGCCAACGCAACGAGGACACGGAGGTCGAGGGTGGCCAGACGCAGTCGGCTTTCGATGACGCGACTGACCTCAGGAGGAGCGTGGCGCAGCGATGGCGAGTCCGACAGACGCACGAGCCGCAGATATTCGAGGGTGAAGAGCGGGTTGCCGTCGGTGATGCGGTGAATCGTGCGGATGTCGTGCTGGTCGACGGCGACGTCGCCGACCGTCGCCGCCAGTTCGGCGCAGGCATGTTCGCTCAACCCCTCCAACTGCAGGCGCGTGCACGAGCGAAGGATCGAGCGCAGGGCTCCCGACCGTGACGGATCGGTCTCGCTGGCCCCGGTGCGAAGGGCACAGACGAAGGTGATGCCGAGGCCGATGGCGTTCTCGATCGACTTCGAGATCACCTGCAACGACGCCTCGTCAACCCACTGAAGATCATCGATCACCACGAGGGCTGGTCGACGCGACAGTTGGCTCAGGTACCCGTTGAAGGCAGCGAAACGGGTCCGGGGATCAGCATCGAGAGCCATTACCTCGTGGGGGGCGGTCTCGCTGAGGACGGGGAGATGCGACAGGGCTACGAAGGGCTCGAACATGTCGCTCAGGTGTCCGGAGAGGTGCACCACCACGATGTCGCGGCCGCGTGCATCGCTGACGAGCCCCCGAAGCAGGTGCGACTTCCCGATACCGGGCTCACCCTCGATCGCGATGGCGGCCCCGCTCCCCGTGAGGGATCGCTCGACCGTCTGCCGAAGAAACGCCAACTCGGAGTCTCGTCCCACCGTCACGTCGGGATGTCCGTAAGCCGGCACGGTTCAACGCTAGTGGCGAGAAGAACTCAGTTCTGATGTCGGGCCTCACCCGTGGTGCAACATGGTCAGTTCTCGTCTCTCGTGGTCAAACCTTGCGACCTTCACCGTGTCGAAGGAACCGGGTCAACTCCACAACGAACCCGGAGAGCGAGGGTTGGTGCTCGGCCTCGGCGGCGCGGCGCGAGCGAGTTCCGCCGTGATGTCGGCATCGAGTCGCACGAGGTGGTCGAGGCCAGCAAGGGCCGGGGGACCGACTGCATGCGTGTGCGAGACGCCTCAGTCGGGCTGTTCGATCAGGGACAGGAATGCGTCGACGAAGTTCTCTGCTGCATGCGGGTCGGCATCGAGGAACAGCGCAGGCTCGACCAGTTCGAGTTCCATCACGACCGGGCCTCGTTCGGTGGAGATCAGATCGACCCGTGCGTAGGTGGTGGTGGCCGGAGCGACGGAGAGGGCTGCCTGTGCGACGGCGATCTCCTCTGCAGTCGCTCGATGCTGTTGGACGGTGCCACCGTGGTGGTCCTGCACCCGGTACTCGCCGGGAGCGGGAACCTTTCGGATCGCGTGAGTCAGCCGACCAGCGGCGAACATCAAGGAGGTCTCGCCCTGCTCGACGACAGACGCGATGAAGGGTTGCACCAGAACGTCACCGTCTCGTGCGAGTTCGACGACGTGGGCTGCAGCGCGCGGGTGGTCGGCCCGGGTGCGAAGCGCGCCGATGGCGCCGATGGAGACGGCGGGCTTGATGACGACGAGATCTCCTGCCGGCAGCACCCCCATCGGGACATCGGTGGTGCCCTTCGGAACCATTCGTGTCGGCACGATCGCGATGCCAGCCGCCGCAAGGTCCAGCAGATACCTCTTGTGGGTGTTCCACCTGACGACGGAAACCGGGTTCGCGAGGCGGGTGACCGACTCCACGAACTCGGCCCATGCCAGGAACTCGTCGAGGCGCTCGAAGTAGTCCCATGGCGACCGGATGACGACGAGATCCACGTCTGCCCAGTCGATGGTGCTGTCCCACGGGACGAGCGATGCACGGACGCCGCGTCGTCGGAGGATCTCGAGCAGCAGGTGGGACTCGACGTCGGGCTTTGGCATGGTGGCGCCGGTCACGAGTACGAGTTGTGCCATCTGAGAAGTCAACCAAACGCGGTGCAACGCTCACCGGTGCGCCGTGCAACTGAGACACTTGGTGCGTGGAACTTCTCCAGGAGTACGTCTCCCGATCCGTCCTGTGTTGGCTGGCGACCGTGGACCCTTCGGGCGCACCGAGTGTGAGTCCCAAGGAAGTGTTCGGCCTCGTCGACGGATGTCTGGTGATCGCCAACATCGCCTCGCCGCGCTCGGCGGAGAACATCCGGGCCGAGGCCCGCGTGTGCGTGTCGTTGCTCGATGTGTTCGAGCAGCAGGGCCTGAGAATCTCGGGACGCGCCACCGTGCACCCGGCCGCCGCAGTGGAGATGCACGCAGCCCGGTCGCGCCCTACGCGCCTACGGCGTTCGAGAACTCGACACCTGACGGCCACCAGATCGTGACGGCGAGGTCCCCATGGGGTGTACCAGTGGATCGACGAGCAG
This sequence comes from uncultured Ilumatobacteraceae bacterium, assembly GCA_964393535.1. Taxonomy (GTDB): domain Bacteria; phylum Actinomycetota; class Acidimicrobiia; order Acidimicrobiales; family Ilumatobacteraceae; genus CAYMUC01. The sequence goes on from CAYMUC010000026.1 coordinate 4,592, forward strand.
GTGCAGCAGTCGGCGTCGGTCGACCGTGTTGACGTCAGCGACACCGAGTCCCAGGACGAACCCGTCGACGGCGACCCCGATGGCGTCAGCGGCCAAGGCTGGATCAACGCCACGGGCGCATCGCCCGTCGAGCAACTGAGCGAGGCGCGTCGTCCACCAGGCGTCGAATCGCCGTGCTTCGTCGACGATCTCCGGTTCGATCCCCGCCACCGATGCCGCGATCACTGCGGCCCACACACCCACGGGGTCGGCGTCGATCGACCATTCGAGGAATGCCCACACCGGATCGTCGGCCTGGCGAATCACCGACTCGGCCATCACCCGCCGCTCCTCGAGCGCACCGCTGACCGCTTTGCGCAGCAGAGCATCGCGATCGGCGAAGTAGTGGGTGATCGCCGTGGTCGACCGACCTACCTCGGCTGCAACCCGGCGGATGGTCACCGCTCGGAAACCCTCGGCGGCGATGACGCGCAACGTGGCTTCGACCACGTCGTCTTTGATGCCCATTTGACGAGTATACAACATCTGTTGTACAACATGTGTTGTGCACGCCTCGTCAGCCTCGGAGGACAACACAGCGGCAGATCGCACAGGTCCGACGTCGTCGGCTGAACGCCTGGTGTCGCTCGACGTCATCCGCGGCGTGGCGGTGTTGGGCATCTTGACGATGAACGCGCTGTCGTTCGGCCTCGACCAGGCGGGCTACTTCAACGTGTCGGCCGACGGGATCAGCCAGCCCTTCGACTGGGTCATCGGCATGATCACGATGATCTTCTTCGACCAGAAGATGATGGCGCTGTTCTCCCTGCTCTTCGGCGTCGGCGTGGTCATCTTCGCCGATCGCGCCGAAGCGAAGGGCAGACGGGCGGCTGGGCTGAGCCTGTGGCGATTCGCGCTACTCGCATGTGCGGGGTTGGTCCACCTGGCGTTCTGGGACGGCGATGTGCTGTTTCTCTACGCGGTGTGCGCCCCGATCGTGTTCCTCGTGCGTCGTCTCGCGGCGAGGGTGCTGGGTTCGATCGGCGTGGCGCTGGCCTTGGTCGGAGTCCTCGTCGCACCGTTGTTCCAGGCCGCGGCTGGCAGCGAACCCGATGACCTCGAGGCGTTCTGGTTCGTGGGCTACGACGGCTTCTCGATGACTGCCGAGGGCTGGTTCCTCGTGAATGCTGCGACGAGGGCGCTGGGGCTCATGCTGCTCGGCATCGCGCTGTACCGAACCGGCATCGTGCAAGGACAACGTGATGACGCCTGTTACCGCCGTCTCGCAGTGTGGGGGCTGGGGATCGGAACGGCCGTCACCTCGGCCGGCATGGTGTGGCGGGTGGCCACCGATTGGTCGGCGGACCATGCCATCAGCGGCACGATGCCGACGGGGCTGGGCACGATCCCCATGGCGATCGGCTACCTGGCGGTCATCCTGCTGTGGAGTCGTTCCGGCAGCCGCCATGTCGAACGAGTGGGCAAAGCCGGGCAGATGGCGCTGACCAACTACCTCACCCAGACCATCGTGGGACTGGTCACGCTGCGGTGGCTGCTCGGCGATGTGGAGGTGACCCGCACGATGATCGCCGTCTGGGTGCTCGGAGTGTGGGCGCTGCAACTGTGGTGGTCGCCGCTGTGGCTCGACCGTTATCGCTACGGGTTGTTCGAGTGGGCCTGGAGATGCGCCACGTACCGGTCACGGCAACCGTTGAAGCGACCGCGCTGACCGGGGACCACGGAGCGCCGGCGACACACCCCACTACGGTCGTTGCTGTGACACCGATCGCGCGACCGTTGTCCGTGTCGCTCGACTGCAGCGACCCAGCCCGTCTGGCGGAGTTCTGGCAACAGGTCGTGGGCGGCACCATCGACGCCGCCTATTTCCGAGCCGGCCATGCGCATGCCGGTGTGCTCATGATCCTCGCCATCATCGGTCAACACATCCTCGACCAGTCGAGGATGAGAGACGGACTGCTGTGAGTGCTGCGCATCGGCCTGTTCGTGTCGCCGTTGCTCATCTCGGGTGGCTTCTTCGGAGGGGTGCCGCGCGCTGCTGATCGGCCCACTACACCGCTCATCCGCCTCATCCCGATCGGTGCGGTGGTGCTCGGACTGTCGACGCTGGGTGTGGTCGGTCAGGAGGCCTCGATGCCCTGGCCGGCCAGTTCGCTGGCGATGGCGCGTGCTTCGGTGCGCAGTAACTCCTCGACGTCGGCGTCGCTCCACACGAGGTGTCCGAAGACCTCCAGCGTCACGAGGCCGTGGACACGTGCCCAACTGCGCACGATCACCTCGTCGGCCGGCTCGGCAGTGCGGCCCACTGCGTGGGCGGCCACCACCACACCGATCATCGGCTGGGCGAAGCGGCGGACGCTGGCGATGGTGGGACCGTCGACCCGGGCGTGGAATCCGGGGACGGGCGTACCGAGGATGAGGCCGAACTGTTCGGGGTTGTCGAGCGCCCACCGCCGGTAGGCGAGCGCCACGGCCTCCAGACGCGTCACGACGTCGTCGCCTGCTTCGGCGAGCGCACTCTCGATCGCAGCACCGAACGCCTCGAAGCCATCGCTGATGAGCAGTTCCAGCAACCCGTCACGGCCGTCGACGTAGCGGTACAGGCCCGAGGGGCTGATGCCTGCCGCCTTGGCGACCTCCCGCAGCGACAGCGAGGCGGCGCCGGTGCGGCGCAATTCGTCGAGCGCCGCGGCCCGGATCTCGGCCAACAAATGCGCCCGGAGCCTGGCCCGGCGTCCGTTCATGAGTCCCCACCCTACCCACCGATCGCGACGCGAACAGTGTTTGCACTTTGGCCCGCCTGTGCATAAAGTGCGAACAAGCGTCGCAACACGATGAATGTTCTCGGGGGTCTGACATGAACGATGGTCATGTGGTGCTGGGGGCCTCGGGTGGCCTGGGGCGTGCGCTCGTAGCGGCACTCACCGGTGAGGGACGTCGCACGCGTGCGGTCTCCCGTCAGACGCCCGCAGCATCCGGTGACGTGGAGTGGTTGGCCGCCGACCTGTCGACGCCCGAAGGCGCCCGACGGGCCTGTGCCGGTGCATCGGTGGTGTTCCATGCCGCTCAACCCCCGTACCACCGGTGGCCCGAGGAGTTCCCCTCGCTGACTGCCAACATCATCGAGGCGGCTAGCGACGCAGGCGCCAAGTTGGTGATGGTCGACAACCTGTACATGTACGGGCCGAACCCTGGACCGCTCGTCGAGACCCTGCCCCGGGCGGCGGCCGGCCGCAAGGGGGCCCTGCGGGCGCGGATGGAGCGTCAACTGCTCGACGCTCACGCGGCCGGGTCACTGCGAGTGAGCATCGGGCGGCTCTCGGACTACTACGGACCTCACGGCCACAACAGCACCGTCATGGCCTTGGTGCTCGAGCCGGCGGCACGAGGCAAGGCCATGCGGTGGCCCGGCTCTGCGACGGCACCCCACACGCTGCACTACCTGGCCGATGCGGCGCGCGGGCTGATCGTTCTCGCCGATCGCGAGGCCGCCGACGGCAAGGTGTGGCACCTCCCCGCCTCACCAGCCATCACGGGGAAGGACTTCATGGCGCTGGTGAACCGCAGCCTGGCCACGCCGGTGAAGGCGGGATCCATGGGGACGTCGATGATGCGGATCGGCGGGCTGTTCTCGAAGGCGGCCAAAGAAACGGTGGAGTGCATGTACCAGTGGACGGCACCGTTCGTGATCGACAGCTCGGCGTTCACCGCGGCCTTCGGGCCGTTCACCGTCACCCCCCACGCCGACGCCGTGGCGGCGACGCTCGAGTGGATGCGCAGTGGGTCGACCCACCGCCACACAAGGAGAACCTCATGACCGCTCAGTCGTCCACCGCTGATGAAGGAACGATCGACACTCCGCCGGTGCGAGGTGCTGGCTGGGCCGCCGTGGTGCAAGGGCTGCTCATCTTCGTGCCCACCGTCGTGCTGGGCGCCGCGGTGGGCTGGCCCGGCAGCCTCAGCGACCCGGCGTCGGTGACCCTGCCCAGACTGGCCGAGAACGAGGGCGCGGTCCGCTTCGGGTACGCCGCCTACCTGCTGTACTCGGTGCTGTTCGCCGTGACGATCACCATGCTGGGCCGACTGGTCGAAGGCGACCTCGTCAAGGGGGTTCGTCGACTGGTCATCGGATTCGCCATCGCCTCGGCCATCGCCCGCAGTCTGGGGATCGTCCGGTGGCTGGCGCCCATGCCCGAACTCGCCGACGCCCACGCCGCAGCGGCCGACGACGGGCAGCGATACACGATCGAACGCATCTACGACGCCCTCAACTCGTACGGGGGCACCATCGGTGAAGCCCTCGGCGTCGGACTGTTCGCGGCGATCTCGATCGCACTGCTGTCGGTGGGCCTGTTGCGCTCGGGCGTGATCCCTCGGTGGCTGGGCGTGTGGAGCGTGATCTCCGCCATTGCGCTGGTGCTGGGCGTCGTCGAGTTCTTCGGTGTCGATCCGGGACCACTGCTCACCGTCACCGTCACCGTCGTGCAACTGTGGTTCCTGGCCTTCGGTATCTGGCTGCTGCGTCGCGGCACCCAGGTGTTCGGCACGAGATGAAGATCCTCGTCGTCAACGGGCACCCGAAGCGTGAGAGTCTCGTCAGCGCACTCGTCGAGCGATACGTCGACGGCGCACGAAGCCAAGGACATGACGTGGGGGTGGTGCGGCTGAGCGACATGCACCTCGAGCCGTACACGACCTACGAGCACGGTTCGGATCGTCCGGTGGTCACCCCCGAGCTCGACGCCATGCGCGAACAGTTGGTCTGGGCCGACCACTACCTCGTCGCCTACCCCGTCTGGTGGGGTCTTCCCCCTGCACTCCTCAAGGTCTACTTCGAGGTCGTGTTCGCCCCGGTGTCGCCTTCAGGTATCTCCCACCGCGAACACGACGGGCTGGTGGGGTATCAGGCACATCGTCAATTGGGCTAGGTCGCCAGGCGCGTAGCGTCGTCAACTGACGAGTCTGGCGTACCGGCGTTGGGCGGCCTGTTTGGACATACCGAGCATGGTGCCGATCCCGCTCCAGGATCTGCCACGGCGTCGGGCAGCACAGACGGCTTCGGTGAGTGCTCCTTCAGCGTCGTCCCGACGGGTTGCGTGTTGGGCGATGATCGTCAGGTCGTCGGTGTCGACTGCGACCAAGCCTGATTCGACGACGTGGTCGGCCCACGCCTCGAGGGCTTTCGCTCGCTGAGTACGTGTTGGGTTCGTGGGGTCCACCATCCCCTCGGGAACTTCGGTCGTGCCAAACCAACCGTGGTGCGCCGCAGCTTGCGTGAGCGGCACACCCGCTTGCATCTGGTCGGAAGTGATAGCAGAATGCAATCATGCCAAACGTGTTGGTGAGAGATCTCCCTGACGAGGTTCATGCACGCCTGCAGCGCCGCGCCCAGTCAGAAGGCAAGTCGTTGCAGCAGTACCTGGCGAGTGAGCTGACCAGGATTTCAAACACCCCGACACTCGATGACGTCCTCGACCGGATCGGTCGCCGGCGTGGTGGGAAGGTTGGATTCGACGCGGCCGTGCGCGATCTCGACGAAGAACGTGGTCGGAGTTGATCGTCGTCGATGCTTCGGTGATGGCCAACCTGGTGGGCGACGACGGCACTGATGGGACGCGGGCCAGGAGGCGAGTGGGTGGCGAGACACATCTCGCTGCGCCTGATCTCCTCGATGTCGAGACCGTCGCCGTGCTTCGAAAGCGGTGGCGAGCGGGCAACCTCACGGCCCGACGATTCAAGGCTGCGGTCGACGACCTTCTGGATCTTCCCTTGGATCGGTTCCCAACGGGTCCGCTGATGACTCGGGCGTACGAACTGCGGGCGAATGTAACCCCCTGCGACGCGGCGTACGTGGCGCTCGCCGAGTCTCTCGGGTACGTACTTCTCACCGCTGACGCCAGGCTGTCACGGTCGCCGGGTATCCGTTGCCAGGTTGAACTGATGAGCACATGACAGCAGTGGAGTTACCGATCTGCACTGCCTGGTCGGGGTGGTAATGACCGAAGTGGCGGCTCGTCGTTGGAGCCCATAGCGATGTCTTCTGATGGGCTTCAGTCACCAACTGCCGCGGCGGGCACCTGGCACGACGTGTTCGGCATCGAGCCACACAAGTTGGTGGAAGCGAGCGGCGGTGCGGTCACTGACCTCAAGCGTGGCTGACCGAGGAGACTTACACTTCGTGCATCCCGGGCGGGTCGGTGCTCGAGGATTGGCGGGGGGTTGACGTCGGTCAGATTCGTGCACCGTTGCGGCTCCCGGTGAAGGAGCGCGTGCGCGTCATGGTCGAGGCGGCGAACGTGCTGCTC
>CAYMUC010000026.1:10993-29313 GCA_964393535.1 uncultured Ilumatobacteraceae bacterium
GCTGCTCACCCGCGCCATCGACATCGTTCCGTCGCGTACGCCGGACAACCTCGATCGATTGGGTCGCGCGTTGCGGCGGATGGGGGCGCAGATCCGCATCGACGGTGACCCGGTTCCGGCGCCACTCGACGGGCCGTTCCTGGCCAACATGCCTTTCTGCTGAACCTCGTCACCGAGTTCGGCGAGATGGATCTGACATTCGTGCCAGCTGGTCGGGCTGGCGGGTACGAAGGGTGGCGGATCGGTGCCACGCAGGAGGAAGTGAGCGACGGGCTGTTGGTGGCGGTAGCAGCGCTCGACGACGTCATCGACTCGAAGCGTGCCGCGAGTCGCCCGAAGGACCAGATGGCCCTGCCGTATCTCGAGTCACTCAGGGACGAGCTCGACCGGAACTGATCGGTTTCAGAAACCGACGGTGGTGTGCCGCAGTTTGGCCAACCGAAGCAGTTGCGCGTGTTCATCGATCTGGATCTGAAGCGCAACTCGGGTAAGTCCTCGAGGTCCCAAATGCGGCGAGCGTTGCGGCATCGATCCGAACGGGGAGTCGTCGAGCCTCCTCGTCCGACCTTCCGTCCACCCGGAGCCGTGTGCCGTCTTGTCGGGTTGTCGGTCGCCGCCGATCCTGCGCCAGTCGAGGTCCAGTCCGTCGGCTTTCACTACAGTCCGCGCCATGAGTGCTGACGCCAGCAACGCCCACGACCTCGTGCTGGAGAGGTTGGTGCCGACTGCGGCTCACGATCTGTGGCGAGGTTGGACCGACTCCGACCTGGTCGTGAAGTGGTTTACGCCCAAGCCGTGGGTGACACTCGAGGCCGAGATCGACCCCGTTCCTGGCGGCATCTTTCGCACCGTGATGTGCGGACCCGACGGGGAGTCGAACAGTGGTGTCGGTTGCGTACTCGAAGCCGTGCCCGACAGGCGCTTCGTGTGGACCAGCGCGCTCGGCCCGGGCTTCCGTCCCGTCGAAGCATCGACAGAGGGTTTTCTGTTCACCGCAATCCTCGAGTTCATACCTACCGACGCGGGGTCGCGGTATCGCGCCACTGCCCGGCACTCGACGGCGGCGGACGCGCTCGCCCACGCCGAGATGGGCTTCACGGCTGGCTGGGGCGCCGCCCTGGATCAGCTCGTCGCGCTGTTCCCATGACGGCGAGGCCCACGGCGAGCAGCATCATCACGACGATCAACGAGGAACGGGTGGTGCTACCGGTGGAGGGCAGTTCGCCGTCGGTGGGTGTGGGTGCTGCCTCGCTGGCGACGCCGATGGCCGCGTTCGCGCTGCGGATCTTGTCGTCGGTGGTGAGGCCGTTGGTCTGCAGTGTGTGCTCACCAGCCGGCAGGTACGGGACCGGGACGTCGCCGGCGAAGGTGCCGTCGGCCTGCACGGTGAGCGACCCCAGGTAGGTCGCCTCCGAGAACAACCACACGTCGACCTGGGTGCCGGGCTTGAAACCGAAGCCGGTGACCTGGGCGGTGTTGCCCGATTCGGCCACGACGGTGGACTCACCCGATGGGCCTTCAAGTCGGGCGCAATTGGTGTCGCATTCGGGGGTGAGGTTGATCTCGAACGTGGTGCTGGCGATGGTCAAGGTGTCGTCGGCGACGGTGATTTCCGAAGGGACGGGTTCACCGCCTTCGAACACCATGCCTTCGCCGATCTCGGGGTTGGGAAGTTCGCCGTCGGCGCCCGCGACGGGTGTGGGGACAGTGGTGGTCGGCACTTCAGTGGTGGCCGGTGCCTCTGTGGTCGACGTGGTCGACGGTGTCGTGGTGGTGATCTCCACTGGCATGGTGACCAGGGGGAGCGCGGGACTGGCGATGTTGGAAGACGAGTTCCCCGAGCCGGGCTGAGTGGTGGTGGTGGGCGTGGGCCCAACGCCCGACGACAAACCAACCACGTCGACGGGGGTCAGTCTGTTGGTCGTTGTGCCGTCGCCGAGTTGTCCCTCGTCGTTCAGGCCCCAGCACTTCACGGTGCCCGACGCCATCAGAGCGCACGAATACTCCACGCCGAGCCTGATGGACGCAGCGCTCGCGGCATTGGGCGAACTGACCGCCGTCTCGTTGGCGTCGGCCGACACGTTGGCTGGTACGAGGTGCACGAGGCCGGCGACCAACAGCAACAGGCACGAGACGGCAAGGGGGAAGCGACGGGATCCACGCATGGGCAAGGGCGTAACAGCATAATGAGACAAGATGTATCATCATGTCGGTAGTTCCTGCCGTCGTAGTATCCGATCGGTCACTCGACGCCAACGAAAGTCCAAGTCACCGGCGGTGCGGCCTACGTGCACGAAGATTCTCGACACGGCCGTGGCCGTATTGCTGGAGGACGGTTTTGACCTCTTCAGCGTGCAACGAGTGCTCGACAATGCCAAGGTGAGCCGGGCCACCCTCTATCGGCACTTCGCCGATGTGGACGGTCTCATCGAGGCGGCCATCGCTGAGGTGCAGGAGAGACTGACCGAGGGGAGGACGACAGTGTTCCGGGACGCCCAGGCCAGAGGATTCCTGCGCCCCGACTTCGACGCCCGGGCGTTGGCGGTGATGATTCAGGCGATCGCGCTCGGTCGCATCGTCGACGATGCAGCCATGACCCATGTCGACAATGTTCAGTGGGCCGAGTCGTTCTTCGACCTGGTCGATCGCGGGGTGCTCACGCCTGACCTACCTGACTGACTCGGCTCGCAGCTGCTCACGCAGCTCACGCTTGACCACCTTGCCGTAATTGTTGGTGGGCAGTGACTCCACGAAGCGGTACTCCTTGGGTCGCTTGTAGCGGGCGATGCGCTCGAGGCACAGCGAATCCAATGCGTCGGTGGTCGGCGCCTCGATGTCGGGCGCCGGCACCACGAAGGCCACGATGGACTCGCCCCATTCGGGGTCGGGTTTGCCCACCACCGACACGGCACTCACCCCCGGATGCGTGAGCAACACTTCTTCCACCTCTCGGGGATAGATGTTCATCCCGCCGCTGATGATGAGGTCCTTCGAGCGGTCACGCAGGGTGAGGCACCCGTCCTCGTCGAAACTGCCCATGTCCCCGGTGTACAGCCAACCGTTGCGAATGGAGTCGGAGGTGGCCTCGGGGTTGTTCCAGTAGCCCGCCATGACGACGTCACCGCGCACCACCACCTCGCCGATCTCGTCCACGGGCAGTGGGTTGCCGGCCTCGTCGACCACGCGCACCTCCACATCGGTGCGGGGGAAGCCGACGCTCTGCATGAGTTCACGCCACCGGGGGTGTGACGTCTCGGCATGGTCGGCTTTCGACAGCGCCGTGATGGTCATAGGGGTTTCGCCCTGGCCGTAGATCTGGGCGAGTTTCGGGCCGAACACGGCGAGCGCCGCCTCGAGGTCGGCGAGGTACATGGGGGCACCGCCGTAGATGATGGTCTTGAGGTGTGCGAGGTTGGCCGCTGCCATGGCGGGGTCGTCGGCCAGGCGCTTCACCATGGTGGGTGCGGCGAAGAACGACATGCCCGGCCACGAGTCGAGCAGCGACGCGATCTCGGCGGCGTCCACACCGCCCGAGGCGGGGATGACGCTGACGGCCCCCTTGGCCATGTGCGGCAGGCCGTACAGACCCGACCCATGAGAGATAGGTGCAGCGTGCAGAACGCTGTCGAGGTGGCTGATGGGGTCGAGGTCGGCGAAGTAGCTGAGCGACATCATGAGCAGGTTGCGATGGGTGAGGGTGGCACCCTTGGGGCGGCCGGTGGTGCCGCTGGTGTAGAACAGCCACGCCGGGTCATGGCCTGCTCGCTCGACCATGGCGAGGGGCGGTGCCGAGGCGAGTTGCGTCCAGTCTGCGCTGGGGGCCACGACGACGGCGCGCACGCCTGTGTCGGCGCCGACCAGGGACTGGGCGTCGTGGAGGTGTTCTTCGTCGGTGATCACCACCGACGACCCGCTGTGTTGAGCGATGTAAGCGATCTCGTCGCGGTGGAGTCGAGCGTTCACCGGCACCACGACCAGGCCGGCGTGCCAGGCGGCGAACATGGCTTCGAGGTACTCGGGGCGGTTGCGCATGAGAATGGCCACACGGTCGCCAGCGGCCAGACCGTGTATGGCGCCCAAGCCGCTGGCCAGCCTGGCCACGGTGTCGGCGAACTCGCGCCAGGTGGCATGCACCCGTTGGCCCTCGGCGATTGCAGGCCGTTGGGGAAGTCGTCGGGCATTGCGGCGGGCCCAGTCGGCGAGGTTCATGGGCGGCTTCCTGGCTCAGTCACGTCCGCCACGCTAGTTGCCTGGACCATCGTCGGACAGAGAACTGTCGGACAAACAGGCCAAGCGGGCAGCGACCAGGTCATGGAGCAGTTCGGCGTCGACGGTCCAGCCGATGGGCACCGTGAAGGTGTGCTTGTTCACCGTGTACTCGGCGAGTCGGTCTCGCATGGCGTCCAGCACCGAGGTGCTGAAAGGGTTGATCGTGAGGTGCTTGGACGCCACCGACAGACCGAACACGTACCCCGCCTCGCACCGAAGCATGGGCTGGTTCCAGGCCATCACCAGTTGCAGGTGGGGGAACGAAGACGTGATGACGGTGAAGATGGCCTGGGCAGTGGCGCGGGCGGCCGGGTCGAGGTCCTCGAAGTACGCCTCGGGTCCAGCGAAGCGTTGGGTCGAAGTGGAACCACGAGCCCACTGCACCAAGGCGTTGGCGTGGGTCCGACTGAAACCGTGGCCCTCCTGGAGAAGGGCCATCATGTCGGGGTAGCGGGTGGTGCCGAGTTCGGCGAGCAGTTGCAGCCAGTACTCCACGGGTTGGCCGTGTTTGCGCTCGATGGCGGGGAAATGAGCGGAGCGATCGCCACTGACCGATGGCACGAACGCACGCTACTGCACAGGGAGATCAGGCCAGTCGTAGGGGCATTCGCTCGGCTGCCCGGTCGCTGATGTTGGGCTTCCAATGCACCTCACCGTCGAGAGCCATGAGGGGGAACCGCGTGAACAGGCGTCCAAGTGCCACCCTCGCCTCGAGGCGAGCGAGGGCTGCACCAAGGCAGAAGTGATGTCCCAGGCCGAACGTGAGGTGTGGGTTGGGAGAGCGGTCCAGCATCAAGCGATCGGGTTCGTGGAACACACGAGGGTCGCGGTTGGCGGCCAGGATCGTCATGAACACCGTGTCGCCCTCGCTGAGCACATGGCCGCCACGCTCATGGGTCTCGGCCACCTGTCGCATCATGGCTTTGGCTGGCGCAGCATGGCGGGCGAGTTCTTCGATGGCCCGGTGGATCTGGGGCGAGTCCTGGTGAGGGTCGCTCATCATGGAACGAAAGCAGGCGGCGGCCTCGGGTTGCTCCAGCAGTGCAAGCGTCGCCGAGGTGAGCAGACTCGAGGTGGTGTCGTGGCCGGCGAACAGCAGCAGCGAGCACGCCCCCAGCATCTCTGCTGTGGTGAGACCGTCAGGTCGGTTCTCGGTTGCAAGCAGAAGTGACAAGAGATTGTCGCCAGGTTGCCGTCGGTAGCGGTCGATGAGTGGACCCAGGCGGTCGCCGAACTCGGCACCTGCGGCTTGAGCCATCTCTTCGTAGTCGCCCCGGTTGACGGCACCGAACACGACGACACCGAACTTTGCCGACCAGTCCGCCAACCACGCTCGCTCCTCGTCGGGTACCCCGAACAGTCGTGCGATCACTCGTGCCGGAAGTTCGTGAGCGAACGCCGATACGAGGTCGACGTGAGTGTGTCCTGCCATGTGGTCCAGCAGCTCGGTGGCGATGTCATCGATGTCGCTACCGAGTCGCGCCACCGCCTTGGGGGTGAACTGGCGGTTCAGCGGTGATCGCAGACGAGTGTGGGCGGGTGGTTCGTGGAAGAGCATCCACCCGTCCAGCAACTCGATGGCTCGTTGGAGGGCTCGAGCTCGTGATCCGTGTTGGCGAGCCTTGAACGCAGCCATGCGCTCGGTGGTCAGACGCCGGTCCCGAAAGGCGGCGTCCAGTTCGGGGTGGCCACCGATGACCCATGCACGGTGGCGACTGCTCCAGGCAATGGGGTCCCGGTCCCGTACCTGAGCGAGAAAGGTTGCGGGGTCATGGACGTGCCGGGGTTCCAGGAAATCGATGGGATCATCGGGATCGATGGCCGACATCCGGCTCAGCGTAGATGGCGTGCACCACACTGGTGGCCGTGAGGTACAGCGTGCTGTTGGCCGTGATGGTGATGGCGGCCTGCGGAGGCGCCGACAATGGGGTGAGCCCGACGACCACGGCCGCTGCGGCAACGAGCACGACGGCCTCGACCTCGTCCACGACGTCGACCACGTCCACGACGTCGACCACGTCCACCACCAGCACGACAACCACGACGCTGCCACCACTGCCACCGTCGGATCAGTGGACGATGACGCCGGCCTTCGTGGTGCGCAGTGCCGACTTGCAGCCAAAGAGCGTGGTGGCCACCGGCACCGGACTGCTGCTGGCACAGAACATGATGTACCGGCACAACGTGATGGTGTTCTCGAGCGATGGTGACGAGGTGGCCCGCATCGACGACCTCGTGAACCTGGGTGCATTCGGCGTGGGCGAGGGGGAGGTGCGTGGTGCGCCGGTGGAGGCGGCTGTGCATCCCGACGGCACCCATGCCTACGTGTCGAACTACAAGATGTACGGGCCGGGTTGGAACCCGGTGGCCGACGACTCGTGCAACCGAGGCGAGTGGGACGACAGTTTCGTGTACCGCATCGACCTGGCGACCCTGGCCATCGACGATGTGATTCCTGTGGGTGCGGTGCCCAAGTTCCTCGCCGTGTCGCCCGATGGTCGGTGGTTGGTGGTGTCGAACTGGTGCTCCTTCGACGTGTCCATCGTGGACCTCGGCACCGGTGAACAGCGTCGGGTCGACGTCGGGCGCCACCCGCGTGGCATCGCCATCACCAACGACAGTCGTCACGCCTCTGTGGCGGTGATGGGTGAGGGACGTATCGATCGCATCGACCTGGCCACCGGCGACAAGGTCGGCTTCGACCAGGCCGGTCCCACGCCGCGTCACCTGGTGCTGTCACCCGATGGCGCCACGCTGTTCGTGACCAACAACCAGTCGGGCGAGGTGAGGGCACTCGACGCCATCACGGGTGAGTTGATACGCCGGGTGCGTGTAGGCGAGGAACCTCGCACCATGGTGTCGGCAGCCGACGGAGCCAGTCTGTACGTGGTGTTGTACCGCGAGAACGCCGTGGTGAAGTTGCGTGCATCCGACCTGACCGTGCTGGACCGTCATGCCACGGGCACGAGGCCGGTGGGCGTGACCATGGATCCCGTGACGAACCGGGTGTGGGTGGCCGATTACGCCGGGAGTCTCAGTGTGTTCGACGACGCGCCGCGTCGAGCAGATGTCGCGCCCGTTGCACCGGGTCGGTGAAGTCGTCGCGCAATGACCGTGACCGCACCTCGAACGACAACGGGACATCGGGAACCGCGGCGAGCAACTCGTCGATGGGCAGGGCGCCCTCACCTGGCAGCATGCGTCCGTTGATCGCCTCGTCCAACAGGGCCATGGGCTCGGTGGGAATCTCGCCGGGGGCATCGGCGATCTGGAGATAGGGCAGACGAGCGGGATCGAGTGCCGCCACCTCGGCCACGGTGCCGCCCGAGCGGGACAGGTGCAGGTTGTCCACCAACACCCCCGCCACCGATGGATCGTGCGGCGCCACCACCTCGCTGGCCATGGCGAGGGTGCGCAACGGGAAGATGGGAAGGAACTCACACACCAGGCGAACACCAAGTGGTGCCGCCACCTCACACAGTTCGGCGAAGCGTGCAGCCGTGGCCGAAAGATCTGGCAGACGGCTGGTGAACAGCACGAACCGGGCACCGATGCCTGCTGCGGCCTCGAGGAGGCGTTCGCCGTGATCGGGGGTGTCGGGAGCAGGGATGATGGGCTCCAGGTCCAGCGCCACGATGCCGGTATCGTCGAGTCGACGACGCACCTGGGCAGTGGTGGTGTCGGTCCACGTGGCGGCGTCGAACCACACGCCACACGCCGGCCAACCGGCCTCGGCGGCAGCCGACACCATGTCGTGGGGTGCCAGCATGGGGTGCACCCCAGCGGCCAGGGACAGTAGGCGTGTCATGCCGGTGCCGGGAGCCCGAACTTGGTGGGGTCCACGGCGATGAAGGTGGCCGTCGAGGTGGCGACCACCTTGCCTTCGGCGGTGATCTCGCCGGAGAGGAGAATCTTGCGTCCTACGCGATCGCTGCATCGCACCCGGCATTCCAGTGGCACGCCGATGGGGACGCCCTCCACGTAGCGGATGGAGATCTCGCCGGTGAAGGCAGGTTGGGCGAGGATGGTGAGGACGAAGCCGTACACGTCGTCGATGAGTGCCGCCACCACACCGCCATGGCTGCGACCGGGGGCGCCTTCGTGGGCGGCACGCAGCGTGCAGGTGGCCACGGCCTCGTCCCCCTCGCGCCACACGGTGAGGTCGAGGCCCCACGGACTGGACCGGCCCGAGACCGGTCGCTCGTCGAAACTGGTCATGATCGCCCCGTCCTCGGGGGAAGGACCCCAGTCGCCGCCTCGGCGGGTCATGGCTCGGTTGCGGGTGGCGTTGCGTGCCAACTCGGCCGACAGTGCGTCGAGGGTGGTGGTGATGCGGTCCATCAGTTCCACCGACGCTTCATGGCCCACCAGTTCGTGGCCGATGTCGCGCACGGCGCGCCCGGCGCGGGCACGGGCTTCGGCCAGGGCATCGGGGTGGTCCACCTGATCGACGTGCACCAACGGGTCGAGGTGCTCGTGATGCTCGTGCTCCGACGTGGTCATGCGCCGACTGTAACCAGGTGGCTCAGAACTCCGAGAGGAGATCGCCCGTGCCCAGGTCGGCCGCTGCGGTGATGGGGCGCAGGAACAGGTGCTCCAGCAACTCGTCGCCCCGCTCGTTACCGCCCTGGAGATCACTGACCACCACGGCCGAGAAGGCCTGCTGCAGCAGAGCGCCGCGGTAGTCGCGCCAGCAACGGTCGAGGCTGTAACCGTTCACGCCCAACTCGCACACCCGTTGGTGGTAGAAGCCGACCAACTCGGTCTCGTGCTGGCGACGCAGATCCACCTCCATGGACCCACCCAGCAGATTGGCGACATCCCATGCCCCGACGTGGCGGGTGGACAACTGAAAGTCGATCATGGTCACGACATCGTCGCCCCGAGTGCCCCCGAACAGGTAGTTCTCGGCTCGGCAGTCGGTATGGGCGAAGGTGGCGTGGCCCTGCGTGACCCACCAGTCCAGCATGGCGGGATATTTCTCGATGACCTGAGCGAGGACCGACAGGAACTCGGCCGGCACCCGGTCGCCGAAGCGTTCCACGAAGCCTGGCCAGCGCAGACGGGCCAGATCTTGTGCGGCCTTGTACAGGGGGTTGTTCATGGGAGGCAACCAGTCGAGGGCGTACAGGCTGTCGCGCTCCCAGAACTCCGCGTGCAGGGTGGCCGCCACGTCGAGAATGCTGCGGGCTTCGTCCACGGTGATCCCGGCCACCTGGTCGGGGCAGCGGGCGCCCACTATGTCCTCCAACAGCAGCACGAAGGGCAGTCCCCCCGGACCGCAGTCGGCGTGGTAGGCGTGAGGCACCGAGATGTCGAGGTGATCGGCGAGGTGCCGATAGAAGTTCACCTCACGCAGGTAGAAGCCCATGGCCGCCGACAGTCCCTGGTTCTCGGGTGCCGGCGACTGGCACTTGGCGATCATGGTGGCCGGACCGGTGTGGCCGGCCTCGTAGGTGAGGTGCAGTCGAGCCAGTTGCCCCAGAATGCCCACGCCTTCGCCCAGAGGCACGGCAGTGAAGGAGGCGACGGTGCCCACCTCGTCGTCCAGGACCTGGTTGAGCCAGGTGACGTCGATGTCGTTGATCTGCGCCGGAATGTCCCCCATGGGGGAGGGAGTCTGTCAGGCCGGCGTCGGCGATGCCTCGTCCAAGGCGTTCAACAACGTGTTCCATGCCAGCGTGGCGCACTTGATACGCACCGGAAACTTCACCACACCCTGGAGCGCCTCGAGATCACCCAACTTCACCTCGGGCACCGGGGTCTCGTCCTCATCGTCGATGGACATCATGGACTTGAAACGCCGCACGAGTGCCCGAACCTCGCCGATCGACTTGCCCTTCACCGCCGAGGACATCATGGAGGCCGACGACTGGCTGATGCTGCAGCCCTGGCCGCCAACCTTCACGTCGGTCACCACATCACCTTCCACCTGGAGGTAGATCTGGATCTCGTCGCCGCACAACGGGTTGTGGCCCTCGGACATGACCGCTGGCGGTGTGGGCAGTTCCCCGCGGTTACGCGGCGAACGGTAGTGATCGAGGATGATTTCGCGGTACAGGTCTTCGAGTCCGGCCATGGCTTGTGCCTCCCTAGAAGCCGAAGATATCCGTCGCGCCCTCGAGGGCATCGGCCAAAGCGTCGACGTCGTGTTCGTCGTTGTACAGGTAGAAACTGGCCCGTGCCGTGGCGTTGGCACCCAGGAGCCGCATGAGCGGCTTGGCACAGTGGTGTCCGGCCCGCACGCAGACGTTGCGCTGATCCAGCACCTGGCTGATGTCGTGGGGGTGCAGGTCCCGGTAGGCGAAGCTGAACGTGGCGCCGCGCACCTCGACGTTGCGAGGCCCGTGGATGACAAGGTCGTCTCCGAAGCGCTGGCCCAGCGTGTCGAGCGCGTAGCGAGCCAACCGCTCTTCGTGCTGACGAACATTGTTCATGCCGAGTTGCTCGAGGTAGCGAATGGCGGCGTGCAGCCCCACAGCCTCGGTGATGGCGGGGGTACCGGCTTCGAACTTGGCGGGCAGTTCGGCGCAGGTGAAGCCGTCGAGGCGGACGTCGGCGATCATGTTGCCGCCACCCAGGAACGGCGGCATGGCATCGAGCAGCGACTCGCGCGCCCACAGCACGCCGAGGCCCGATGGGCCGAGCATCTTGTGCGAACTGAAGGCGCAGAAGTCGGCGTCCCACGCAGTCACATCCGTGGGTTGATGGGGTACCGACTGGCAGGCGTCCACCATCGCCAGTGCGCCGGCAGCGTGCGCCGCCCGGCACAGTTGGGCCACTGGCGTGATGGTGCCCAACACGTTCGACATCGCCGTGAACGACAACAACTTTGCGCCGTCGAGCACTCGGTCGAGGTCGGTGAGATCCAACTGACCGTCGGCCGTGAGGGGGATCCATCGCAGTTCGATGCCACGTTCGGCTACCAGTTGATGCCAGGGCACGATGTTGGCGTGGTGCTCCATATGGGTGAGTACCACGGCGTCGCCGGCCTGCAGGTTGGCGGCACCCCAACTGCGAGCCACCACATTCAGCGCTTCGGTGGCGTTCTTGGTGAACACGATCTCGTGCGGCCGGCGAGCGCCGATGAAGCGGGCTACCGCTGCACGAGCGGCCTCGAAAGCATCGGTGGCCTCGGCAGCCAGGCGGTAGGCACTGCGGTTGATGGGCCCGTACGAGGTCGCCATGAACTCGCTCATGGCGTCGATGACCTGTTGCGGCTTCTGACTGGTGTTGGCGGAGTCGAGGTACACCAAGGGAGCGCCGTCGATGATGCGCTGCAGCACGGGGAAGTCGGCCTTCACCGTGGCCACGTCGAAGCCGGCGTGGCCGGTGGTCATGTGGGTGCTCCCGTGCGGAACGCCTCGTAGCCGTCGCGCTCGAGTTGCTCGGCCAGTTCCATGCCGCCCGAGGTGACGATGCGACCGTCCACCATGATGTGCACGTGGTCGGGTGCCAACTCGTCCAGCAGTCGTTGGTAGTGGGTGATCAGGACCACACCCAACTGCGGCCGGTCGGCGCGCACTTCACGAATGCCCTTGGCCACGGTGCGCAGTGCGTCGATGTCCAGACCCGAGTCGGTCTCGTCGAGGATGGCGAGGTCGGGCTCCAGGATGGCCATCTGCATGATCTCGTTGCGCTTCTTCTCGCCACCCGAGAAGCCCTCGTTGAGGTAGCGGTCCACGAAACTCGAGTCCATCCCGAGGCGCTTCATCCAGTCCATGGTGGCCAGGCGCAACTCGAGCACCGACAGGTCCAGACCCTTACGAGCCGACAGTGCCTGGCGCAGGAACTGGATGACCGAGACGCCGGGGATTTCCTGGGGGTACTGGAAGCCGAGGAACATGCCCGATTTGGCGCGCAGGTCGGTGGGCCACTCGGTGATGTCGTCGCCTTTGTACACGATGCTGCCGCCGGTGACCTCGTACTCGGGGGAGCCCAGCAGTGTGGAGGCCAGTGTGGACTTGCCCGAACCGTTGGGGCCCATGATCGCGTGCACTTCGCCCTCGGCGACGCTGAGCGTCAGGCCGCGCAAGATGTCGGGAGTTCCCTCGTTGGCCTCGGCGGGCCGGGCGTGCAGGTCGTCGATGCGGAACAACTCGGTCACGGGCCCGAAGTCTAGAGCGAGGGGGCGGTATTTAGCACTATGGCCGTAGTGGAAATAGCCAGCGTCGGCGAGACGTTCAGCCTGCGGCCAGGCGTCGCCACAATGCGAGATAACCGGGGTGCTCCAGTTGCACCGTCACGTAGTCGGCCTCGCGCAGAGCCTCGTGGAGGAGCGGCAGATTGCGGAACGGCACGCCGGCATCGACGTGGTGAGCGAGGTGCCAGCCGATGTGGAACGGCACCAGGAAGAACCGGGCGAGGAGGTGTTGTCGCACGCTGTGGGTGGTGGCGCGGCGATCGTCGCTTTCGCGCATGCCACCGTGCTCGGCGATGGAACGCAGGCGGTTGATCACTCGCCAGACCGTGAGATAAGGCGCCAACCAGAACACCGGGTACAGCCACCAGTGGCCTACGGCGATGGCTGATGCCACGAGCACGAGTTGCGTGAGGACCACGCGCCGGGCGTTGGTGCGCGCGAGTGGTTCGGGGGAACGCAACTGGCTCAGTTGCAAACGCAACAGCTTCCAGCCGGTGCGACCCGTGGCATCACGCCACAGCTTGCGCCGGAAACTGTCCCGACCGATGGGGTAACCGTCGTACAAGGCGCGATCGGGTTCGTCGGGGCCGAACTCGCGCCGGTGGTGCGCCATATGCACCCGGCGGTAGGCGTCGGTGGGAGTGAAGCCCGGGTACCCCAGCAACCATCGGCCCACGAGGTCGTTGGCGGTGCGATTGGCGAACAGCAGACGGTGGGCGGCCTCGTGCATGAGCGATGCCAACTGGGCGTGAGTTCGGCCCATGAGCACGAATGCCAACGGCCACGACCACGGCCCCCAGGCAACGGCCGCCCACAGCACGACACCGGTCTGGGCGACCATGGACAGCACCGACAGAGCGTTACGCCACGACGGGATGCGTCGCAGACGCTCACGGAACTCGGGCGTGGGCCGGCCGTCGGGCCGGATACGTTCCGTGGCCCGGGCGGGCACCAGCAGGGTGGCGTCGGGCACCATGCTCATACTGGCCAGCCTACGCTGCACCAGATGAACGGTGCCGACAGTCTGCTCGCCACCCTGGCTGCCGCCGGGGTGGATGTGTGTTTCGCCAACCCGGGAACGTCCGAGATGCACTTCATGTCGGCACTGGGCCAGCAGCGCGACATGCGCGGCGTGTTGGGACTGTTCGAGGGGGTGGTCAGCGGCATGGCCGATGGCTATGGCCGTATGGCCGGCAAGCCGGCGGTCACCTTGCTGCATCTCGGGCCCGGCCTGTCGAACGCCTCGGCCAACCTGCACAACGCTAAGCGGGCCGGCACGCCGGTGGTCAACGTGGTGGGAGATCACGCCACGGCGCATCTGCGCTACGACGCTCCACTGGCCTCTGACATCGTGGGATTGGCGAGGCCGGTGTCGCATTGGGTCCACACCACCACGTCGGCGCGCAATGTGGCCGCCGACGCTGCACGCGCCGTGCAGGCGGCGCGGCAGCCCCCCGGTCAGATCGCCACGTTGATCCTGCCCGCCGACACGGCGTGGGAGCCCGCGGCCGGTCCGTCGACGCCACTGCCCGTGCCACAGCCGGCCCCCGTGGGTGACGATGTGGTGGCCCGCGTGGCCGACCTGCTGCGCAGCGGTCGTCGGGTGGCGCTGTTGCTCCGGGGGGATGCTCTGCGCG
The DNA here is from genome assembly GCA_964393535.1 of uncultured Ilumatobacteraceae bacterium. Classification (GTDB taxonomy): domain Bacteria; phylum Actinomycetota; class Acidimicrobiia; order Acidimicrobiales; family Ilumatobacteraceae; genus CAYMUC01. Next base: position 25,043 of record CAYMUC010000026.1, read on the forward strand.
GCGAAGGTCTGATCGCAGCGGGTCGAGTGCGCGCCGCCACGGGCGTGCGGTTGCTGTGCGACACGTTCGCCCCCCGCACCGAGCGTGGTGCTGGCCGGGTGCGGGTGGAGAAGTTGCCCTACTTCGCCGAGCAATTGGTGACGGCTCTGAGCGAGGTCGATGTGCTGGTGCTGGTGGGCTCGAAGCCGCCGGTGACGTTCTTCGCCTACCCCGACAAGCCCAGTTGGGGCTTACCCGCCGAGGCCGACATCGTGACCCTGGCCCACCCTCACGAGGACGCCGTGGAGGCATTGTGGTCCTTGGCCGAGGTGTTGGGGGCCCCCGATGTTCCCGCAGGAGTGGCCGAGTGGAACCCCCCGACCATCTCGGGTGGACCGCTGAACCAGTTCACGATCGGCGAGGTCATCGGGCACTTCCTACCCGAGGGGGCGATCATCTCTGAGGAGGCCGCCACCAATGCCCTGGGACCCTTCGCCGGCACGTTGAACGCCGCGCCGCACGACTACCTCACCCTCACCGGCGGGTCCATCGGTCAGGCGGTACCGGTGGCGGCCGGCGCGGCGGTGGCCTGTCCGGATCGCAAGGTGGTGTGCCTCCAGGGCGATGGCGGAGCCATGTACACGCTGCAGACGTTGTGGACCATGGCTCGCGAGCAGCTCGACGTGACCACGGTGATCTTCTCGAATAGGGCCTACGGCATCCTGCGCATCGAACTGGACCGGGTGGGCGCCGTGAGCAGCGAAGCAACGTTGTCCATGTTCGACCTACGCCGACCCGACCTCGACTGGGTGCAGTTGGCCCAAGGCATGGGGGTGGAAGCGGCGCGGGTGGACAGCATCGAGACGTTCGCCGACGTGTTCGCCTCGGCCATGGCGACCAAGGGGCCACGCCTCATCGAAATCGCGATGTAGCCCGCGTTCTGCGTAGCTGAACGTCGTTTTTCTACGTTTCGCCACGCGGAAGATCGTGAGATCGTGGCGGGTGATCTCGCAGGTCTTCCTTCCAGGTGCGGAAGCGCTCATGGCGCTGACCGCTGGGCCCCACGCCCTCGCCGGCACCGTCGGGGAACAGGCGGAACGTGTAGCGGTCGCCATGGGTGACGTCGCTGGCATCGACAGCCCAGTAGCGGGCATCGCCGCCACTGGCTGGCCCGGCACGCCACAACAACCACCCGTGTACCCGCCGCTTGTACTCGGCGACTGGGGCTCCGGGGAGGTCGGCGCCCAGGTTCACCACGTCGGCGGGTGCCTCCACCCATGCCGTGGCCACGATGTTGCGATCACGCACCGGGGTATCGGGTAGTTCGGTCGTGTGGATGGGTGTGTGGTCAGCCGGACGCTCGTCGTAACGCAGAGCCTTGGCTTCACCATCCACGGTCCACCCACTCCTGCAGGTGGGGCCGCTCGGTGCCGATGGTGGTGTCGAGACCGTGGCCGGGCAGCACGATGGTGTCGGGCGGGAAGGTGAACAACTTCGTATCGATGGATTGGATGATGGTGGCGAAGTCGCCGCCTTCGAAGGTGGTGTTGCCCGGTCCGCCGGGGAACAGGGTGTCGCCGGTGAACAGCAGAGGAGTGTCGGCCACGTAGAACGACATGGAGCCCTCGGTGTGGCCCGGGTTGTGGATCGTGTGCAAACGCAAACGACCCACCTCGATCACCTCGGCATCGTCGATGAGCACGTCGTAGCCGACGTCTTTCAGGCGAGGAGCATCGGCCGCGGTGACACCCACCTCGAGCCCGCGTTCACGCATGGCGGGGATGGCCTGGATGTGATCCCAGTGACCGTGGGTCTCCAGTACGCGACGAACGCCCAAGGCGTCGCACAGTTCTTCCAGGCGTTCGTGCTCGTTGGCGGCGTCGATGAGGACGGCGTCGCCAGTGGCCCGGCAACGGATCACGAACACGTTGTTGTCGTAGGGGCCCACCACCACCTTGTGGACCTCGACGTCGGCGTTGTGCCAGTGCAGGGTGTCGGTGCTCATGGCGTCCAGTCTTCCAGTTCACCGCCTGGTGCGGCGCCCGGGCTCAGCACGGTGAGCCCCAGTTCCCGGGCTGCCGAGGCTTGACGGGCGTCGTAGGTGATGAAGGCCTCGAGTTGATGGTGCAGACACTGAGCCGATGCAAGGTGAATCGCATCGAGGGATCGGAGCCGGGGCAGCTTCACGCGACCGGCGGCCTCGAGGATCGCTGTGGTCACGGCCAGTTGGTCGAAGGCGCCGATCACAGCACCGGCCCGGGCGGTGGCCAGGGCATCGAGGTGAGCGACCGCACGTCGTACTTCGGTGTGCGCCAACTCGCTGGTGACCAGTGGCCAGTCGCCCCGGATCACCTCACGCAACGCCGCCGATTCGCGCTCATGGATCACCAACTTCACGATGGCCGACGAATCGAGGTACCAACAAGGTGTCATCGCTCGTCTCTGCGCAACTCGGCGAGGGCTGCCGATGCGCTCATGGCCGAGTCGAAAGCGAGGGGCTCGGGCCAGGCTTCGCGAAGGGTTCCACTTCCGGGTCGGCATGCCCCCGTGGCGCGAAGGCGATCGAGCGGGGAGGTGTCGGGCAAGGGCGCCAACACTGCGACAGGTCGACCGCGATCGGTGATGCGAACCGTGTGGCCCTGCTCCACGAGACGAAGTAGTTCGCTGGCCCGTTGACGAAGTTCGCGCACGCCCACCGTTTCCATGTGCTACGTGTAGCACTGTGCGGAAATCTGGTCAATGGTCAGGTGGAGACCACCTCGAAGCCCAGTGACAGGGCAACAGGAATCTGCGCCGGGTCCAGCGTGACGAACTGCACCGGCCGAGGCAGGCGGTCGGCAGCTGCCAGGTGCAGCGCGTCGGCAAGACGCACCGGCTGCTCACGCGCCAGAACGGCCGCCCGGTCCAGGCAGCGTTGATCCACCGGGATCACCCACAGGCGGTCCCATATGAGGCGAAGCTCGTCCTCCAGGTCGCTGCGCAACACCGACTCGTCCAGCAGGCGGTCCACCATGGCCAACGCCTCGGTGAGGCTCACGGCGCTGGTGCACCACACCGGGTCGGTGTCGAGGGTGTCCAGCACCATGGTGCGTGACGGCGTGGCCACCAAGGCCGCCACCAGAGCAGAGGCGTCTAGGTACAGCGTCACGCCCTGCCGCGCAGTTCTGCCAGCAGGCGGTCGAGGCGGACGCCCTGCCACACGGTGATCGGCGGTGGCGGTGTCCACGGGCCGCTGCGGCGTGGCGGGTTGAGCAGGCCCCGGCTCGCCAGGTCGTCCAGTGTGGTCTGGCCGGTGGTGTCGTCGAGGGGGCCCAGTTGCGCCACGGCTCGGCCACCCACGCTGATCACGATGCGCTCGCCGCTGCCTGCTCGGCGCACCTGCGCCGCCAGATCGGTGCGCAACTCACGAATACCAAGGGTCATCTACGGAAGTGTACGCACGTGTACACATGACGAGTCGCAGCAGGTCACGCATATGGTGCAGACTTTCGGGCATGAACTTTGCCTTCAGTGAGGAACAGGAAGAACTCCGCAAGACCGTGCGTGCGTTCCTGGAAGCCAAGAGCTCCGAAGAGGCCGTGCGCGAGCAGATGGAGACCGACAACGGTTTCGACGCCGCCGTGTGGTCGCAGATGGGCGAGCAGATGGGCCTGCAGGGCCTGGCCATTCCCGAAGAGTTCGGTGGCTCGGGCTACAGCTACGTTGAGCTGGGTGTGGTGCTCGAGGAGATGGGCCGTGCGCTGCTGTGCGCCCCCTACTTCTCCACCGTGGTGCTGGCCGCCAACACGCTGCTGCACAGCGGCGACGATGCCGCCAAGGCCAAGTACCTGCCCGGGATCGCCGCAGGCGAGACCATCGCCACGCTGGCCTTCACCGAGCCTTCGGGCAAGTGGGACGAGGCTGGGATCACCATGCCCGCCACCTCGGGTGGTAGCGGCTGGACGCTGACGGGCACGAAGATGTTCGTGATCGACGGTCACACCGCCACGCTGCTGCTGGTCGCCGCCCGCACCGCCAAGGGTGTCAGCCTGTTCGCTGTGGACCCGAATGCCGCGGGGGTCACCCGTACGGCCCTGTCCACGATGGACCAGACCCGTAAGCAGGCCAAGGTGGAGTTCCAGAACACGCCGGCCGAACTGATCGGCGCCGAGGGTGAGGGTTGGAAGACCTTGTCCACCGTGCTGGACCTGGCTGCGGTGGCGCTGGCCGCCGAGCAGGTGGGTGGCGCCCAGAAGGTGCTCGAGATGGCCGTCGAATACGCCAAGGTGCGCGTGCAGTTCGGCCGTCCCATC
>CAYMUC010000027.1:0-24820 GCA_964393535.1 uncultured Ilumatobacteraceae bacterium
GAACATGGGGCGCAGGAAACGGCGCTTCTGTTCGTCGGTGCCGTGGGTGACGATGGTCGGCCCAGCCAGGGCCAGGAAGAACGTCGACGGGTCGGCAGGACCAGCGCCCGCCAACCGGCAGCGCTCCTCGACCATCCGGTTCAGTTCGGGGCGGGCACCCAGGCCGCCGTAGCCCGCGGGAAAGTGCACCCAGGCCAGGCCGGCATCGAAACGGGCACCGCGAAAGGTGATGTGATCGACGCTGCGGGGGTCGTACTCGCTGAGCAGGCGTTCGAGCGCCTGCTCCACCCGGGAACGGTCGGTGTCGGTGGTCATGGCGGTGATTCTCGCGGTGATCGGCCGGGTGGGCAATGCGTGACACACTGACCTCATGACACCGCAGGAGATCAGCCGTACCATCGCCGAGCCGACCGGAGCAGTGGGTGCGGCGTACTACTTCCACCCCGACACCTTGGCCCGCGGTAAGGAGTTGGGTCTGGACGGGTTCCGTTTCTACGTGCTGGGCCGTGGGGGTGTGCTGGGTGATGTCGAGGCCGATGTGGTGCACTCGGCGTTCGGCTATTTCAACCCGGCGATGATCGCCAAGTTGTGGGACTCGGGCAAAGAAGTCATGGCTCCCCGTGACGCCGCCCGCGCGTACCTGGCGTGCGCACATGACTTCGCTCGGGCGACGTTGGCCGACGTGCCGGGCCTCGATGCCTATGTCGACGCCGCTGCGACCGTCGTGGCCGCAGTCGACGATTCGGCCATGGCCCTGTTCGCCGGTTTGCGCGCCGAGCCCGTACCCGCGGATGTCGCCGCTGCCGCGTATCACCACGCCGTACTGCTGCGCGAGCTGCGCGGCGGCGCCCACCTGGTGGCTGTGACGGCGGTGGGACTGCCCTCGGTGGTGGCGCACTCCATCAAGAGGCCCGATGCCGTGGCCATGTTCGGCTGGGAGACCGGTGCACCCGAGCCCACCGACGCCGATCGGGCAGCGCTGACCGAGGCCGAGGTGATCACCGACCGCATCCTGGCCCGGGCCTTCGCGACACTGTCGCCTGCGCAGGCGCAGGCCCTGGTGGACGGCACCAGGGCGATGCACGCCGCCATCACCGGCGGCTGAGGCTCAGCGGGCGCCCGCCCGTTGGTACAGCCGTGTGGCCAGTGGCGCAAACACGATGATGAGCGCAAAGGCCCACAGCAGTGAGTACAGCGCGCTGTTCTGTAGTGGCCACGACGACGGCTCCGGGGTTCCTGCTGGCAGGTTGCCGAACCGCACCCGCAGTGCGTGGGTGAGCGTGGAGATGGGGTTCCACTCGGCGATGGTGCGCAACACCCCGGGCAGGTTGTCCGAGGGGACGAAGGTGTTGGCGATGAAGGTGGCCGGGAACAGCACCACGAACGAGGCGTTGTTCACCACCTCGGGCGTGGGGACCAGCAGGCCGATGCATGCCATGACCCACGAGAAGGCGTAAGCGAAGAACAGCAGCAGCGCATAGCCGACGATGGCGTCGAGGAACGACCCGCGGATGCGCCACCCCACGACGAGGCCGGCCACCGACATCATGGCCACCGAGAGCGCGTTGTACACCACATCGCTGGCGGTACGGCCAGCCACCACAGCTGAGCGCGACATGGGAAGCGATCGGAATCGGTTGATGAGGCCCCGCTGCAGGTCCTCGGCCAGACCCGAGCCGGTGAACGTGGCGCCGAACACGACGGTCTGGGCGAAGATGCCGGCGATCAGGAACTCGCGGTAGTTGCCGCCGGGAATGTCGATGGAGCCGCCGAACACGTAGGCGAACAGCACCACGAACATGAGCGGCTGGATCAGCACGAACACCATGACATCGGGCACCCGGCGGATGCGGATCACATTGCGTCGGGCGATCACGCCGGCATCGCGCAGCATGCTCATGACGTCGTCTCCTCGCTGGCCTCATGCCCCGTGAGTTCCATGAACACGTCGTCCAGGGTTGGGCGTCGCAGCCCGATGTCCAGAATGGTCACCTGCCGCTCCTCCAGTTCCCGCAACACGGTTCGCAACGCGTCGACACCGTGGTGGACCGGTGCCGATACCTCGCCCTCGTCGCCGTGGACACGCAGAGGGCCGATTGCCACAGTTGTCAGGACTGCCTCCGCGACGGGGACGTCGTGTGTTCGCACCCGCACGTCGAGGTGTTCGCCGCCCACGCGCCGCTTGAGTTCCTCGGCGGTCCCTCGCGCGATGGCCCGACCGTGGTCGATCACCACGATGTCGTCGGCCAACTGGTCCGCCTCTTCCAGATACTGGGTGGTCAACAGCACGGTGGTGCCACGGGCCACACGATCACGGATGGCCTCCCACAGCTCGCCGCGACTCCGAGGATCGAGGCCGGTGGTGGGCTCGTCGAGGAACAGCACCGGTGGGTCGGCCACCAGGGCCCCGGCCAGGTCGGTACGGCGTCGCATACCGCCCGAGAACGTCTTGAGGGGGCGATCGGCTGCATCGAGCAGCCGGAACTGCTCGAGGAGGTCCATGCCACGACGACGGGCCTCCTTGCGGGGCATACCGTAGAGGCGACCGATCATCTCCAGGTTCTCCGCAGCGGTCAGATGCTCGTCGACCGCTGCGTACTGGCCCGACAGGCCGATGCGCGCCCTCACGGCGCGGGGATCGGCCATGACGTCGACACCGGCCACGGTGGCCTCGCCGGCGTCGGGTCGCACCAGGGTCGTGAGGATGGACACCGCTGTGGTCTTGCCCGCACCATTCGGACCCAGCAGTCCCAACACGGTGCCTCCTGGTACGTCGAGATCGAGACCGTCGAGGGCGGTCACGTCGCCGTACCGTTTCACCAGACCTCGTGCGCGCACCGAGGTGTCGGAAGTCGTCATGAGCGGCGACGCTAGCGCCGTGTGTGAAAGGAAATCCTCAGCGCACTGGTTGAAAAGCGTACATGTGTTCGATAACATGTGCTCATGCCGTCGGTCCACGATCTACATCAACTCGTAGACGATCTTGCCGCGGTCGACCTCGATGCTCTCGACGACGAGGTACTGCATGATCTGGCGATGTCCTTGAGTCGCGAGCGCGATCGACTGGCCGGTGCCCACGCTCGCATCCTTGCCCGATGGGATGCCCGGGGGGTCTGGCGCAGTGATCGGTCCCGTTCGGCCGTGGCTCGACTGGCGCGCGAAACCTGCCACTTCACGAGTTCGGCCCGACATGAACTGCAACGGGCCCGTCGCCTCGCCGCCATGTCGGCCACGGAGGCGGGCCTTGTTGGCGGTGAGTTGTCTCTCGACCAAGTCGATGTACTCACCAAGGCGAACCTGCCGCACCGCAGCGCCCATATGGCGCAGGATGAACTCCAGTTGGTCGCTGCATGCGCTGCGCTCTCTGCTGCGGAGACCCGGAAACTGCTCACCTACTGGGGACATCGGGTCGACGCCGCAGTAGGTCATGAGGCGGGGCGGAGCGATGTCGCCAACCGCCTCCACGTGTCGACCACCATCGACGGGAATGTCGTCATCGACGGCCAACTCGACCCGCTCAGTGGCGCTGCCTTCGCCGGTGAACTGCGGCGCCTCACCGAACTGATCCGTCTGGCCGACGAGGCGAGCGGTATCGATCGCACGCCGGCACAGCGCCGAGCGGCGGCCTTGGTGGACATGGCGTCTCGATCGGCCAGCATGTCACCCGAGGCCCGCCGCCCTCGCCCGGTGTTCAGTGTCCAGTTGGGCGACGACAGCTTCAGCCAACTCTGTGAGCTGGTCAACGGCACCGTCGTGACACCCAAGGATCTAGCGCCTTGGCTCACTACTGCCGACCTCGAGACGGTGCTGTTCGATGGCCCCAGCACCGTCATCTCGGTATCGCATCGCCGAAGTTTCGTCGGTGCGCTCCGAAGGGCCATCGAAGTGCGCGACCGGCACTGCCAACACCCAGCCGGGTGCGACGTCCCCGCCGAGCAATGCGATGTCGATCACATCGTTCCTCACAGCCGGGGTGGGCTCACGGATCAGTTCAACGGTCGGCTCCAGTGCCCCACCCACAACCGGCGGACCGAACTCCACGACCACGGGGCGCAGCCGCCACCACGACGAACGGTCACCCATATGGACGCCCTTCGAGCCCGCATCCGATGGCGCGTTCGCCATGGAGTCTGAGGGGAGATCGACCCGTGTCCGGGGGCGCTCCCCTCGAGTGTGCTGCCCTTGGTGAGACGTTCGATGAATGCGGCTGTGCTCCTGGTCGCCTGCGCGGTGCCTGCATGTGGCGGCTCCACAGCCCCGCCGCCGGTGCCAGTGGAACAACCAGCAGTGTGGCCGGCCACTGATGTGGTCATGACCACGCCCGAGGCCGCCGCCCGAGACTTTGTCGAGCAGGTGTTGCGCGTGCCGGCCGTTCTCGGTTCGTTTCAGCAGGGGGACCAGCGCAGCGGCGAGATGGAGGTGTTCGTGCGCACCGAGGGCGCCGGCTCGCCTCGGCTATGGCCTCGAGCGCTGCTGTTTCTGCGCCAACTCGGTCCCGACGATGGGTGGTTCGTGCTGGGTGCGGTGTCCGAGCACGTGACGATCACCAGTCCGGAGACCGGTGCGGTAGTGCCGGCGGCTCCGCTCACGGTGACAGGGGAGGGTCGGGGCTTCGAGGCCACCCTGGTGGTGACCGCGTTCGTGTCAGGGGATCCCGAGACCCTGGACCAGGTCGTGACCTACGGCGGCGGCCTCGACCTCGCCGAGCCGTACGCGGCCGAGTTGGATCTGTCCGGCGCGCCGCCCGGTTCCGTGGTCGTCATCATGACCCGCGGTGGGGTGGGTCTCGAGACCGATCCCGGGGAGTTCGCCGCTCTCCCGATCGTGATGAAGTCATGACTGCTGGCATGCGGCCATGCGACAGGTGACTTGGCGGAGCGACGCGCGCCTGGCCGCCGCCGGCGAGGACTTCGCCCTCGTGCCAGCGTTGCTCAACTGAGCAGTGCTGTCACCGCCGTCCGCCAAGCGCGCTCGATCTGCGAGGAGTCTCGGTCGCCGCCGGCCTGTTGCTGGTCCCACACCTCGAAGGACGTGAGAGCAGCAACGGAATGTGCAGCATCGTCTGCCGCAATGGGGGACAGCAGCGTCAACTCGGGAGCGAAGTGTGAACGCACCTGCGCCAACTGTGTACTCCTCAGGTCGGCGAGGGCCGCGGCCAGTATCGGGACCTCGATGGCGCGGGCTCGCACCACACGGGCGACGGGCGCCACGGTGGCATAGAGGCGCAGCCGGGATTGCACCAAGCCAGCGATGCGATCGGCGAGAGATGCGCCCGGCTGAGCGGGCAGTTCGAACAGGTCGCCATAGCGATGGCGGAACTGCCGCATGGCCTCGAACTGCAACTCGGCCAAACCATCGACGTAGCGGAACAGCGACGACATGGACACGCCCGCCCGTTCCACGATGAGTTCGGGCGTCGGAGGCCGGCCACGTTCGAGGAGCAGATCAAGAGTGGCGTCCACGACGGCCTGGCGACCACGCTCCCGCCGAGCGGCACGGCCGTCGGTGCGAGGTTGATCGCGAGAACCTGGCGACATCGGCGGCAGTGTAGGCGGGGTAGTCGAGGTCCTGTCAGTATCTGACAGTTCGACGTGCAGAAGCAGGTGACAGCGGTTGCGCCGGCTTCTACAGTGTTGTGACTGAGGGGGTGTCACATGACAGCAGCGCCATCATCACGGGGTCGCATCGGCCGTACCGTCGCCGAGTCGGAGCCGTGGTTCCCCGAGTTGCCGCACCCAGGCCAGCATGCACCCGATGTGGTGGTGATCCTGCTCGACGACACCGGGTTCGCCCAGTTGGGGTGTTACGGCTCTGACATCGACACCCCCAACATCGACGCACTGGCAGCCAACGGCCTTCAGTTCACGAATTTCCACGTCACCCCCTTGTGTTCGCCCACGCGCGCCGCTCTGCTCACCGGTCGGGCCAACCACGCCGTGGGGATGCGCTCGGTGTCGAACTTCGCCACCGGGTTCCCCAACCAGTTGGGCCATATCTCCAACCATGCCGCCACGGTGGCCGAGGTGCTGAGCGACGCCGGCTACGCCACCTTCGCTGCAGGCAAGTGGCACTTGGCGCCACTGGATCAGTGCTCTGCAGCGGGCCCGTTCGATCAGTGGCCGTTGGCTCGGGGTTTCCATCGCTTCTACGGGTTTCTCGAGGGTGAGACCGATCAGTTCCATCCCGAACTGGTGGCCGACAACCACCCGGTGGAGCCACCGCACCGCCCCGATGGGACGTATCACCTGTCGGAGGACCTGGTGGACCAGGCCCTGCGGATGGTCGCCGATTCGGTGGGTGTGCGACCCGACCGACCCTGCTTCACCTATCTGGCCTTCGGAGCGACGCATGCGCCGCATCAGGCTCCACCCCAGTACCTGGCCAAGTACCGCGGACGTTTCGACGAGGGCTGGGATGTGGTGCGGGAGCGGTGGTTCGCCCGGCAAGTGGCCCGGGGGGTGGTGCCGCCCCACACCCGCCTGGCGCCGCGCAATCCGGGGGTGAAGCCATGGGACGAGCTCAGCGACAACGAACGCCGCCTGGCGGCCCGCCTGCAGGAGGCCTTCGCTGCGTTCCTCGATCACACCGATGCTCAGATCGGTCGCTTCCTCGAGGGCCTGCGCCGCCTCGGGCGTCTCGACAACACCATCGTGGTCCTGCTGGCCGACAACGGCGCATCCCAGGAGGGCGGACCCTTCGGCGTGTTGCACGAGATGAAGTTCTTCAACTTCATCATCGAGACGCCCGACGAGGCGATCGGGCGTATCGACGACATCGGCGGTCCCAACAGCCACACCAACTACCCGTGGGGGTGGGCTCAGTGCGGTAACACACCGTTCCGTTGGTACAAGCAGAACACCCATGAAGGTGGTGTTCACGTGCCGATGATCCTGCACTGGCCGACCGGTATCGCGCCCGAGCAACGGGGAACGCTGCGCCACCAGTTCGCCTTCGTGGCCGACATCGTGCCCACGTTGTACGACCTCATCGGAGTGCAGCCACCTGAGGTGAGGCGCGGCCTCGAGCAGTTGCCCGTCACGGGATCGTCGTTCGCCGCCGTGTTGAACGACCAGGATGCGCCCGCCACCAATCGGCTGCAGTACTTCGAGAACGGTGGCAGCCGCGCCCTCGTGGCCGACGGGTGGAAGGCGGTGTGTAAGCACCTGCCAGGTGCCGATTACGACACCGAGTCGTGGGAGTTGTACGACCTGATCGCCGACCCGTCCGAGACCGAGGACCTCGCCGAGTCGGACCCCGATCGCCTGAAGCAGTTGATCGCCACGTGGTGGACCGAGGCCCAGCGCCACGGGGTGCTGCCCCTCGACGACCGAGGCGTGGAGTTGTTCGCCACCCGTTTCCGCGACCACTCTCCCCACCCCACGAACCGCAGATACGTGTACCGGCCCCCCATGTCGCCCATGCCCGGTCAGGCGGGAGCCGCCATCGCAGGTCGCAGCGTGGACATGACCGCCCATGTCACCCTGGTCGTCGGCGACGAAGGGGCATTGTTCGCCTCGGGCACCCAGAACGCCGGGATGTCGTGGTTCGTACAGAACGGCCGACTGGTACTGGACTACAACGCCTTTGGTGATCATGTGGTGCTGGAATCGGACCGGCAGGTACCGAGCGGTGATGTGCAATTGCAACTGAAGCTGCGCCGCGGCGACGGTCGCCGTGGCACCGCCACGCTCGCCATCGATGGTGTCGAGGCGGGCACGATCGAGTTGCCCCTGTACATGCGGATGATGTCGTCCATCGGTCACAGCGTGGGTGAGGATCACGGATCGCCCGTGTCGCCTCGCTACGAGGCACCGTTCCGGTTCACCGGGCAGTTGCACGAGGTCGTCATCCAACTCAGCCCCGATCGGTACGGCGATGTGGATGCCGCCGTGGCACGTGCCGAGATGAGCCGCCAGTAGAACCCCGGAGGGACCCCCATGCACACCGTACGAACCCCCGAGGCGCAGTTCGCCGACCTGCCCGACTACCCCTACGAGCCTCACTACGTCGACATCGACGACCTCGACGGTGGCTCACTGCGCGTGGCCTATGTGGACGAAGGACCTGCCGACGCCGATCCCGTGCTGCTGCTGCACGGTGAGCCGACGTGGGGGTATCTGTACCGGCACATGATTCCCCCGTTGGTGGCGGCCGGGCACCGCGTGGTGGTGCCCGACCTGGTGGGATTCGGGCGAAGTGACAAGCCGACGGCCATGACCGACTACACCTACGCCCGACATGTGGCGTGGATGAGCGAGGTGATCGTCGATCGCTTGCAGTTGCAACACATCACGCTGTTCGGTCAGGACTGGGGGGGCCTCGTCGGACTGCGCGTGCTGGCGGCCCACCCGGACCGCTTCGCCCGGGTGGTGCTGGGGAACACCGGACTTCCCACCGGCCACGGCGCGGCCTCGGAAGCGTTTCTCGCCTGGCAGCACTTCTCGCAGACCACCGAGACATTTCCCATCGGAGCCATCGTGAGCGGTGGGTGTCGCACGAAGTTGTCCCCGGCTGTGATCGCTGCCTACGACGCCCCCTTCCCCGACGACACCTTCACCGCCGGCGCTCGCATCTTCCCGTCGCTGGTGCCTACCCGTCCTGACGACCCGGCCAGTGCCGACAATCAGGCCGCTTGGCGCGTGCTCGAGCAGTTCGACCGGCCCTTTCTGCTGGCCTACAGCGACGGTGATCCGGTGACCAAAGGTGGTGACGCTCCGTTCCGCGCAAAGGTGCCCGGTGCTCAGGGACAACCACACGTCACCATCGAGGGCGGTGGTCACTTCCTCCAGGAGGACCGCGGCGCCGAACTGGCTCGTGTGATCATCGACTTCATCGCTGCCACTGCATGAGCGAGCACCTCGAGCCCGACTGGGTGGACGTGAGCCGACGCCTGGCGTTCGCCTCCCATCGCCTCATCGGGTGGATCTTCTGGGACCCCGTCGGTATCGCCCGCTTCGAAGGCCTCGGTGTGCCCAACGGCATGGGCTACTACATCGTCACCCGGGCAGCCCCCTTGGCCCCGGCTGGCCACGAGGCCGTCACGGCGGCCTTCGGCTCCATCCACCCCGACTTCGTGCGGTTCTCACTGGACCACGCCGCTGCCCACACCACCTTCGATGCGGTGTACGCGGCACGCAACCAAGCCGTGGTCGAGGGTCTCGCCACTCATGTGCCCGACATCGTGGAACCACTGTCACGGTTCGCCGATGAACTGTGGCGCGTCGTGGATGCCTTGCCCAGTGCTGGCCGAGTGTTGTTCGCAAGCCATCGTCAGGCGCCACGACCCGCGACGGCCTCGGCGCTGTCGGCCTGGTTGGCACTGAACTGCATCCGTGAATGGCGGGGCGATACGCATTGGATGATCCAGGTGACCGAAGGGCTGTCGACCACTGCCGCCATGGTGCTCGATGCTGCCTGGCGTGGGTACGACGATTGGCTTCCGCGTAGCCGCGGTGCCAGTGACGCCGACCTCGCCGTCGCCCACGACGAGTTGACCCGTCGTGGGTTGATGACCGACGGGAACGTGAACCAGGACGGCCTCGCTTTACGCGACGATCTGGAGCGACGACTGGACACCCTCACAGCCCAACCCTGGCAACTGCTCGGCCAGCAGCGAAGTGAGCAGCTCCACACGGCGATCGATGCGGCCGGTGAACGGCTGATGCAGCGAGTCGACGTCACCGCTGGTCCGCAGTGGATGCCGGCCGGTCGACAGAGAAAGGAGCGCTGATGACGCGCCTCGAACACCCCTACGGCACCATCGATGCCACCTATGGGATGCAGTTGGCCACGATGGATCCCGACTTTGACGGACCGATCTGGATGGTCAACCTGATGCGATACAAGCAGGTGGCCACCTACGCGTCGGCGGGTTCCGTCGAGGAGTCCCGCATCAGCGGCCGTGAGGCCGATGACCGGTATGCCCCCGTGGAGGTGCTGAACGACATCGGTGCCAGCGTGGTGTTCTACGGCGATGTGGTGGGGCAACGACCCGATGAGCCGCGCTGGGACCGGGTGGGGGTGGTGCGGTATCCGACCCGTCGAAGCTTCATCGACATGCAGGCTCGTCGTGACTTTCGCGCCAAGCACGAGCACAAGGCGGCGGGTATGGAGTTCACCATCGTGATGGGCTGCCTGCCGGCGGGTGCCGAGGGCTTGTACGAGGTGGAGGGGACCATCATCGGCGATGAACGCCGATGGCGCGAGTTGGAGTTGCGCCGAATCGCTGACGAGGTCCAGATGAGCGTGCGATCGGTCATCGATGGCCAAGATGCGATCGTGCTGCGTGTCGCTGCGAGCATCGACTCGATGTCCGCAACGTCGTAGCGTCGACGTCATGCTCGACGATCGCTCACGAACCCTGTTGTCCGGTCCGCACACGGCCGTGCTCACCACGTTGAACCGCGATGGCAGTCCGCACTCGTCGCCGGTGTGGTACCTGTTCGAGGAGATCGCCGGTGAGGCCGTGGTGTGGGTGTCGGTCCGGTCCGATCGCCAGAAGTGCGCCAACCTCGCCCGCGACCCTCGGGTGTCGCTGGTGGTCGTCGACCCGGCCGCTCCCCAGCACTACGTAGAGGCCCGCGGCCAGGTGCTCATGTTCGACGACCCGGACTACGCCGTGCGCGATCGCGTGGTGCGTCACTATGGACTGGCCGACGGATCGTCGTTCGATCCCCCTGGCACACTGCGTACCGGTCTTCGCATCAGCGTGACCAAGGTGTTGGGGCGCTGAGCCTGGTCAGTGGTACTGCTCGGGCAGTTCACACCAGATGGTCAGGGAGTACTTCACTCCCGACGTGACGGGAGTGGCCCGGTGCGGGTGCGTCACCAGCGACGGCCACGCCAACAGGGATCCCACGGGCACTTCGGCATTCGAGGCTGCCTGACGCGGGAACTCGAGCACACCACCTGCGTAGTCGTCGTTCAACTTCACCGACGCCGACACCTGGGCCACGTCGTGGTGCAGGCGCAACTCGGTCTGGCGCCCCGGCTCGTAGCGGATCACGAAGGCGTCGCGTAGTCCGTGGTAGTCGATGAGCGGCCACCTCCGCTGCAACACCGGCCACAGCCGCACACCGACGTCGTGCTGCACCGCCTCGAACAGGCGGGGACTGATGGCCGCCAGGCTGATCTCCTCACCCGGTACCGGGTCCTCGGGATCGGCATCGAAACCGCCGATCGCCTCGGCGGCCCGGATGAGTGCGCGGCAGAACGACGGCGTCCACCACGGCAGCATCACCAGCTCGTCGGCGACCTCGACCAAACTGGCCTCGAAGGACGCCGTGTCCATCGCCTCGGCGTAGCCCAGCACCCGCTGCAGATCGTCCACGAAGTGCTCAGCCGATCTGGCGCAGGACCGACAGCGTCTCCAAGGCCGCTACCGCCGCTTCGGCACCCTTGTTGCCCACCTTGCCGCCGGCGCGGTCCAGTGCCTGCTCCATGGTGTCGACGGTGAGCACGGCGTTGGTGACCACGACGCCCGTGTCGAGCGCAACCCGCGCCAGACCCGAGGCACTCTGATTCGCCACGACGTCGAAGTGGTACGTCGCACCGCGGATGACGGCACCCATCGCCACCACGGCGTCCACCTTGCCGCTGAGGGCGAAGGCACGTGCGACGGCCGGCAACTCCCACGCGCCCGGTACCCAGGCGGTGGTGATGTCGGGTGCGGCCACACCGTGGCGCAGCAGGGCGTCCCGAGCCCCAGATTCCAGGCGGCTCACGATGAGGTCGTTGAACCGGGCGCACACCAGGGCGATGCGTCGACCCGTGCCGTCCATGGTGCCTGACAGCGTGGTCATCGGCGCACTCCTTGCTCATCGTTGGGTTCGGTGCCCATGGGGGAGAACTCGGCGGGAATGTCGTGACCCAGGCGATCTCGTTTGGTGGCGAGGTAGCGCTCTGCCTCGGGGTGGACGGGTACCACCAGTGGTTCACGACCCTGGATCTTCAGCCCGAATCCGTCGAGACCGCCGTATTTGTCGGGGTTGTTGGTGAGCAGACGCATGGACGACACCCCGAGGTCCACGAGGATCTGGGCACCGATGCCGTACTCGCGCCGATCGACGGGAAGACCCAGTTCCAGGTTGGCGTCGACGGTGTCGAGGCCAGCGTCTTGCAGTTCGTACGCCCGGAGTTTGTGACTGATCCCAATGCCCCGGCCTTCATGTCCCCGCAGGTACACGATCACGCCACGGCCTTCGGCCTGGATGCGCCGCATGGACTCGTCGAGTTGGGGGCCGCAGTCGCACTTCACGCTGGAGAACACGTCGCCGGTGAGACACTCGCTGTGCACGCGCACCAAGACGTCGTCGCCCTCGCCGATGTCACCCGCCACCAGTGCCAGATGCGTCTCGCCGTCGACCACGCTGAGATACGAGTGGCATTGGAACTCACCCCATCGAGTCGGCATGCGGGCCGAGGCGGTGCGATCCACGAGTTTCTCGCTGCGGCGCCGATACCGGATGAGATCGGCGATGGTCACCAGCACCAAGCCGTGGGCGTCGGCGAACTCTCGCAGTTGTGGGGCTCGCGCCATGTCGCCCGAGTCCAGCACCACCTCGCACAACACACCCGCAGGTGCACGACCGGCCAGGCGAGCGAGGTCGACGGCGGCTTCGGTGTGACCGGCGCGCTTGAGCACCCCGCCCGGCCGTGCTCGCAGGGGGAAGATGTGGCCTGGCCGATTGAAGGCGTCGGCGCCGATCGTTCGGTCGGCGAGCAAGCGAAGTGTGTGGGCGCGATCTGCCGCCGAGATGCCGGTGGAAGTGCCCTCCTTGGCGTCGACGGTGACGGTGAAGGCAGTGCCCTGAGCCTCGGTGTTGGCGATGGGCGGGACCATGAGGGGCAGGCGGAGTTCGTCGCAGCGGTCGTCGGGCAGTCCCACGCAGATGACGCCCGAGGTGTAGCGCACGAAAAAGGCCATGGCCTCGGGTGTGGCGGCGTCGGCAGCCATGATGAGGTCGCCTTCGTTCTCGCGGTCCTCATCGTCGGCCACCACCACGATCTCGCCTCGGGCGATGGCGGCGATGGCGTCCTCGATGGGGTCGAAACGCACGCTCACGAAGACGGCACCTCGAGAGCCCCACGCTCGAGGCGGTCGAGATGATGCAGGATCAATTTCTCGACATGTTTGGCCATGACGTCCACCTCCAGGTTCACGAGGTCACCCGGTCGACGGGTGCCCAGTGTGGTCACTGCTGCCGTCTGGGGGATGATCGCCACGGTGAAGCCGTCCTCCAGCACATCGACGATGGTGAGGCTCACCCCGTCGACGGTCACCGAACCCTTCTCGACCAGATAGCGGTGCAGGTATTCGGGGGCTCGCACCCGCAATGACGGGACGGGATCGACGATCTCGCCCACGGCGTCGACATGGCCCAGCACCACATGACCACCCAGTCGGTCCATGAGGCGGACAGGGCGTTCCAGGTTCACGGTGGACCCCGGGGTCGAGGCGGACAGGTTGGTGCGCGACAGGGTCTCGGGGGACACGTCGGCCTCCCACCAGTCCTCGCCGAAGGCGACCACGGTGAGGCAGCACCCGTTGACGGCCAGAGAATCGCCCAGGCTCACACCCTCCAGCACGGTCGTCGCGCGAATCCGCACTCGGGAGTCTCCCAGTGCCTCGATGACGCCTTGCTCTTCGACAATGCCGGTGAACATCAGGGGGCGACGCTATCGGCCGAGTGTGCGGGGGTCGTCATCGTGCCGGTGTGATGGTCGGCGCAGTGCGACAGAGGGGTATAGTCTGAAGAGGTGACAGTAGATCTTTCACAAGTTTCCGAGCCATCGGAAGATGGTCGCCATCTCCGTCGGGCCCGTAATCGCAGTGCGGCGATCGATGCCCTGATCGCCATCACTGAGGACGGCAATCTGAATCCGACCGTCGCCGACATCGCGGCGCGAGCCGGGGTCTCGCCACGGTCGCTGTTCCGATACTTCACCGACGTGGACGACCTGAGTCGTGAGGCGATCGAACGGATGACCGCTCGGGTGGCTCCCCTCGTGGCTGGTCTGCAACTGGACCCGAATCTGCCTCTCGACGAGCGGATCGCCATCCTGGTGCCGAAACTCGACCATCTGTACGCCGAGGTTCGCGCGCTGGCTTTGGTGGCACGCGCCAAGGCATCCGCTATTCCATCGGCTGCCGAGCAGGTGGCGCGGGCGCGGTTCGCCTTGCGTTCCATGCTGGAGAACACCTTTGCCCCGGAACTGAGCGCCTGTGACCCTGGGGAGCGCGCCAACCGCCTGGCGCTCATGGAGATGTGGTGCACCTTCGAGGTGCAACACCTCCTGCGCTCGCAGTCGCCGGTGGAGGGGGTCGATCCGTCGACGGTGACGCGACAGGCCTTATCGCTGGCGCTTGGCGCAGCCTCATGACCTTCGGTTCGGTGCGGCACAGTCGCCGCGTCCGGGCCTCGGCCGACACGGTGTGGGAACTGGCGGGAGATCCGTCCCGCCTGCACGAGTGGTTCCCTGGTGTGGTCGATTGCCACGTCGACGGCGACCGGCGCACCATCACCTTGGCGTCGGGGCTGAGCCTGCCCGAGCAGATCCTCGTGCACGACCACGTGCAACGCCGATTTCAGTACTCCATCACGGCGCCGCTGTTCAGGTTCCACCGCGGCACACTCGACGTCATCGACCTGGGCGATGACACGTGCCTCGTGACCTACGCCGCCGACGCCGATCCGCGCACGATGGCCCTGGTGATCGCCGGCGCAGCCGCCGCCGGCCTCGACGAACTGGCGCGACTGACCGAAAGGGCGAGCTGATGGGCCGCAAGATCCTGTTGATCACCACCGACCAGCAGCGTTACGACACCTTGGGGTGCAACGGCGGGACGCTGTCGCGCACCCCGGTGGTCGACGGCCTCGCTGCGGCCGGCTACCGCTACGAACGAGCAGTGCCGCAGTCGGTGGTGTGTATGCCGTCCCGCTCCACCTTGCTGACCGGACAGCACCCCAGCACTCACGGGGTCTGGATGAACGGCGTGCCGTTGGCACCCACGGCTCCCTCGGTGGCGGAGGTGTTGCATACAGCCGGGTACCGCACGGCACTCATCGGCAAGCCGCATTTCGAACCGTTCCTCGACCCGTTCGCCCGCTTTGCCGAGAACGGCTTCACCGACCCGAACCTGCTGGCTCCGGGCGGGCCGGGAGTGCACCGCGGGTTCGAGCATTTCGAGACCGCCACCCACGGCGCCATGGGTCCGTTGCACTACGCGCGCTGGATCGCCTCCCAGCATCCTGAAGCGGCTGCCATGTTCTACCGGGTGCTGGACGGTGGCCTGGAGGTGAATGCCGCCGGAGGGGGAGCTACCGGTGCGCCCCAGGTGCACGACAACGCGATTCCGCGCGAGTGGTACCACACCGACTGGGTGGCTGATCGCACGATCGCATGGTTGGACGGCCTCGACGCCACCGACGACTGGTTCTGCTGGGTCAGTTTCCCCGATCCGCACCACCCATGGGACCCACCCGTGTCGGAGATGGGACGCGTCGATTGGCGCGATGTGCCATTGCCTGCCGGCTACCCCGAACGGGCCGAGGACCGGGAGCGCATCCTCGACGACAAGCCACGCCACTGGCGCGCCTGGTACGACGGCACCCTCGTGTCGAACTACGAAGCCCCACTGCACTGGGTTCCGGCCACGCTCACCGCTGATCAGATCCGCGAGGTGAACGCTCGCAATGCCGTCGAGGTGGAACTGATCGACGAAGCCATCGGTCGCGTGCTGGCGGCGGTCACCGCTCGGGGCTGGGACGACGATCTCGACGTGATCGTGACCACTGATCACGGCGAACTCCAGGGCGATTTCGGACTGCTGTTCAAGGGGCCGTATCACGTGGATGGCCTGATGCGACTGCCGCTGATCTGGCGGCCCGCACCGTCTCGCCACTGCACCCCGGCGGTGGTCACCAAGCCCGTGGGACTGGTCGATGTGGCCCCCACCCTGTGTGACATCGCCGGCCTGAGCGTTCCTGAGTGGATGGAAGGGCGGCCACTGCCCGTGGACGACGGCGATGCCCAGAGCCGTGGTTTCGAGCGGGTGCTGACCGAATGGGATTCGGTGCTGTTCGGTGTCGACGTGCATCTGCGCACCATCACCCGTGACGGTTGGGTGTGTACCACCTACCTCCCCGGGTCGTGCCACGACGGCACCGAGGGCGAGTTGTACGACCTGGTCCACGACCCTCTGCAGCAGGTCAACCGGTGGGACGATCCGGCGTGTGCGTCGCTACGCAGCGATCTGCTGGCCGATCTGTGGGATCACCAACCCCGGCCCTCGTCGGCGTTGGGCATGGTCGTCGCCCCGGTGTGACGAGCCGGCTCAGGCCCGGCGCATCTGCCATTCCTGGGGATCTCGTCCCAGTTCATCGAGGCGGCGCTGAATCCACAGCGGCACCTCGATATCGCCACCACCGCGCAACGCCACCACGGCCTCGCCGTCCTCGGCCCACACGTGGCAGGTGTTGCCGTTCGAGCGGATCATCAGTTCTCGTTGCTCGTCGGTGAGGTGACGGGGCTGGTCCGCCGAGGCCACGCGGGCCCGTGTGCGCATACTCCACGTGGCCTGGATGGCCACGGGTGCCATGGCCTGCAACAGAGCCGTGGTGTGGGTGCAACCCCGTGGACCGCCGAACAGTTCCCGCACCTTGTGGGTGAAGCCTCGGGAGATGGACAAGCCGACCAGCGCGCCGTAGTGGTCCACGATGGCGGGGCAGGTGGTGTGCGGGTGCGTGTGGAAGTCGACCTCGGCCTCGGTGATGGTGAGATCGGGGAACGACACCGTGAGCGTCACCACCATGTGATGGATGTCGAGGGGTTCGGGGTCATCCGCGATCATGAGTCCGGCCGGTTTGGTGTCTCTGACCTGCCCCACCAGCACGATGGCGTCGTCACCTCGGGCGTAGGACTGCACGTCGTAGGCGCGGGTGTGCAACAGAGGGAGGTCGTGGGGCGCAGTCATCGCCGTTCAGCCTGTCGCACCAGGTGTGGTCACAGCCAGCCGGCGGTGAGCTCGTCACGCCGGTCGCGCCACTCCTCCACGGTGATCCCGTAGCGCACGTGGTCCTCCCACACCCCGGCGATCTCCAACATGCGGACCGCCAGGCCCTCCTCGCGAATGCGCAGCTTCTCCATCACGCGACGGCTGTTGGTATTGCGTGGCACGATGCAGATCTCGAGGCGGTGGAGTCGCAACTCGTCGAAGGCGTAACGCATGAGCACCACCACACCCTCGGCGATGAACCCGTTGCCTGCCCGCTGCTGGTCGATCCAGTAGCCGATCGTTCCGGTCTGGATGGGGCCGCGCTGCACGCTGGCCAGGTTCACTTCACCGGCGAAGGCAGCGTCCACGAACAGGCCGAAGGCGTACCCGGTCCCATTCGCCCGCTCGCGCTCCCTGATGCCGACCCGTGCGCTGAAGGCGTCACGGTGCTCGGCGGGGTCGGTGGAGGAGGCGGGGCGAGTGGGCTCCCACCGGGTCAGCCAGTCGCGGTTGCGGCGCCGTACTTCGCTCCAGGCCGTGAAGTCGGCCGTGGTGAGCGGTCGCATCATCACGCGCTTGCCATACAGCCTCAACCCCGAGAGGGCAGGGTGCGACACTCGACCCCGACGTTCCATGGAGGTCATCGCCCGGTGGCCAACAGATCTGCGGCCACACCATCCAGCAGGTTGTGCACCGACACCACCAGTTCGGGGGCCTGCAGCGTGCGCATCACCGCCACCAAGATGCACAGTCCGCCCACGATCACCTCGGCTCGCTCGGGGGGAAGACCAGGATTGTGCACACGGTCGGCCAGGCACTCGGTGGCCAGTGTGCGGAACACGTCCTCGGCGGCCGCGCGTGACAGCACGAACCCGTGGAGTGCGGTGGCGTCGAACCGAGCGAGGCCGATCTCGACGGCTGCTGCCGTCACCACGGTGCCGGCGATGCCCACCAGGGTGGCGTGGCGAGGGTCCACCGACCAGTGACGCACGGCGTCGGCGACGGCGTCGGCGGCGGCCCCCACGGCATTGGACAGTTCCTCGGGCCGCGGAGGATCGCTGTGGAGTTCGGCTGCGGTGAGCGTGACAGCCCCCAAGTCGAGGCTCAGCACGTGCTCGGGTGCCTCTGCCCCCCACATCAACTCGGTGGAGGCGCCACCGATGTCGACCACCAGCCACGGTGCCGGCGTGGGAAGGGCGTGAACCGCCCCGGCAAAGGCGAGGCGGCCTTCGTCGTGGCCCGACAGGAGTTGCGGCATCACGCCCACATGGTGCCGCACCCGATCGAACAGGTGGGCTCGGGCCTCGTTCGTCATGTTCCTGGCGGCCGCCGTGGCCACCACCCGTCGGTGCGAGGGTGCCACGCCGTGGGACTCCATGACCTTGGCGTACATCTCGAGTTGTTGTTCCACCCGTTGGAGATCCCCCGACGCCATGCGGGTGACCGCCACCACCCGCTCCAGTTCCCGACCTCGGTCGTCGACGATCAGGAGGTTGGTGGAGTTGGAGCCGAGATCGATCACCGCCACGGCCTCGCCAGTGGTCGCTGTGGCCTCCGTCATGTCGTCACCTCGCGCAGGTGATCGGCCACCCAACGTCCCACTGGATCATCCCCACCGGCCAAGAACCAGGCGTAGTGCGCATGAAGGCACTTCACGCCGCGTCGAGTCCCGGCGACACCGCCAGAAGGGGAGGGGCCTTGGTGACCCGCCGGAAGAGCCGCGTCACGCAGAGCCGCGTATCGGTCGTGCGCAGCGGCGAGTTCGTCGGCGTCTACCTCGGCCTCGGCGCGGTCCACGCCTCCGGCCGCTTCCAGGCGGCTCACTGCGATCACGGCAGAACGTCCCACCAACCACCATCGCGTGGGCATCGGGGTGCCATCGTCCAGCAACGGGGCGTTGCACAGCACGACGGGATCGCCCTGGGCGTCACGTACCACCACCTCGAATTCGCCTTGGGGTTCGCGTCCCAGCAGGTCGGTGACCCGCCGCCGGTCCTCGTCGGTCACCATGCAGACCTCGGTCGGAAACGAGCGTCAGCGGCGGCGTCGACGCAACAGGAGCAGCAGGAGCAGCACGCCGCCGATGACGGGCAGGAGCCGCTTCAGCATGGGGGCGCCGGCCGTTCCCAACAGGTCGATGGGCTCGTTGGCGGGGGCGTCGATCTTGCGAACCTGAGGTGCGGCCGGGGCTGTCGTCGCCGCAGCAGGTGTGGCCTCAGCAGCAGCCTCCGAGGGTGCCTCGGCCGGCGCTTCCTGCGGCGCGGCGGGTGCGCTGGTGGCCTCGGGCTGCTCGGCCAACAAGGCGCCCAGATTGTCGGAGAACTGGGCCAACAGCTTGTCGCTCACATCGGCCAAGGCCCCACGGCCGAACTGCGCCACCTTGCCCGTGATGGTCAGGTCGGTGTGCACGGTGCAGGTGGTGACCCCCTCGGACACCTCCTCCAACTGGGCGGTGATCAACGCCGAGGCGTTGCCCTTGCCGCCGGTGTCGCGTCCCTCGCCCTTCAGCACGGCGCGGCGCCGTTCGTCGTCGCGCTCCATGAGGCTGGCCTGGCCCTTGAACTGGGCGGAGATGGGGCCGACCTTCACCTTGACCACGCCGCGGTAGGTGTCGCCCTCCACCTCCTGGAGTTGCGCCCCGGGCAGGCAGGGAGCGATGCGCTCGAGATCGGTCAACACCTTCCAGGCATCGTCGATGCCCAACTGCACGGTGAACGAGTGGTTCAGTTCCATTGGTCGAGATCCTCCACGGTGTCGATGTCGCCCGGGTTGCCCTGGCACGGTACTTCCTGAACCAGCTCGGGGTGAACACGCATGACCACACGAGCACCTTCGTCGCCGTCGGTCGGCAGTAGGGGCCACACCGACGAGGCCAGCCGCACGGGGTTGGCGCGCCGACCCCGATAGATGGCGACGGCGATGGGGGACTGGCTGGCTGCGACGTCCTGCCAAGCCGAGACCGTCACACCGGGCTGGTCTCCGAGCCCTACCACGAGGGCTGCCGCACCTCG
Organism: uncultured Ilumatobacteraceae bacterium; assembly: GCA_964393535.1. Taxonomy (GTDB): domain Bacteria; phylum Actinomycetota; class Acidimicrobiia; order Acidimicrobiales; family Ilumatobacteraceae; genus CAYMUC01. The sequence goes on from CAYMUC010000027.1 coordinate 20,008, forward strand.
TTGGCGGGCTGCCTCCACGGCGACCTGCACCGTGGTGGCCTGCCCCTTGGACCAGTCGGCGTTGCGGATCTCGGTGATCCCTGTCGGTGCTCGGGGATCCAGTTCGGCGAGCGTCCGGGCACCGGTGATCACCAGCACCTCGTCGAACCCTGCCGATGCGACGGTCATGAGGACCCTGTGCAGCACGCTGGCGTCGCCCAGGGGTGCGGCGAGCTTGTGGGTGGGGCCCTCGAAACGACTGCCCGCACCGGCCGCCAACACCACCGCCACTGTGGGCCCACCAGGTGCACTGCCAGTTGTGGGGTCGAACGTCACGGGACGATGCTGAGCAAAGAACATGACGGAACGATGACGAAATCCTTGCGTTCCTGTTGCCTATGACGGTTGTGTGACGATACGTTGTCATCTTGTCGCAACAAAGACGCCTGTTTCAGCAGGTGCCCTACGCGAGCACGGAGGTGCCGTGACACGATCTCGACGAAGCCGAACGCTGATCATCGCCGTAGCGGTGTCGTGCGCAAGCGCCGCCCTGGTTCCCTGGGGGAGCGAAGTCGCGGCTCAGCCTGCGCCCCAGCAGCATCCGGTGCCTGCAGTACGCCCGGTGGTGTCGGGGCCCTTGTCCCGGGCGGTCACCGCCACGGGGTCCGATCCGCTGGCCGTCACCGCCGCGGCTGCATACCGGGCCTTGGCACTGTCGTCGGCACTGGGCGACGAGGTGGTTCCGGTGGGGTTCGTCGATCTTCGGGGCGAAGTGGCTCGAGGGGTGGCCGAGCGCATCGGGGTAGACGCCGAGGTGCTGCTCGAGCAGTGGTCGCAGGCGAGTGTGGAACGGCAACTGGCGCTGATGGCCGGCCTCAGCCAACTGGGTGTGCCCTACAAGCGCATGGCCTTGCGGCCCGGTGTCGGCTTCGACTGCTCGGGTCTCACCTCGTTCGCCTGGTCCATGGTGGGCGAGCAGTTGCCCCGCAGTTCGCGGGCACAGATCCGCAGCAGCGAGAAAGTGAAGCCCGACGAGGCCCAACCCGCTGACCTCGCCTACTACCCCGGCCACGTGATGATGTCGCTGGGCGTGCCGGGTGCGGTGCTGCACTCGCCCGAGCCCGGGCGTCGGGTGGAGGTGCGCCTCGTCCCCGAGAAGCGGTCGAAGCGTTGGGTCTACGCCGACCCGCTGTCGTGAATCGGTCCGGTCGATTCACGTAGCGCCACCGCAGATCGTCCCGTGCGTTGGGCGATGATCTCGGCGCAGATGGAGATCGCTGTCTCTTCCGGGGTTCGCCCTCCCAGGTCCAGACCGATGGGCGACCGCAAGCGGGCGAGATCGGCAGGGTCGCTCACCCCGGCCTCGGCCAGCCGCTCCAGGCGGGTTTCGTGGGTACGGCGTGAGCCCATGACCCCGATGTAGCCGACCCGAGTGCCCAGGGCACCCTTCACGGCGGGTACGTCGAACTTGGGGTCGTGGGTGAGGATGCACACGGCATCACGTGGGCCCAGTTCGCGGCCTCGGTCGGCGAACATCGGCCCCGGCCACGTCACCAGTACCTCGTCGGCCATGGGAAACCGTCGGCGGGTGGCGAACACCTCGCGGGCGTCGCACACCGCCACCCGGTAGCCCAGCACCTTGGCCACCTTGGCCAGGGCAGCGGTGAAGTCGACGGCGCCGAAGATCCACATCTGTGGCGGCGGCGAGAAGCTCTCCACGAACACCCTCACCACGGGGGTGTCCACCAGATCCTCTGGCGTGGTCTGACCTCGGGGGCCGTAGTGCCGCACACCTGAGCGTCCGGCCTCCAGTTCGCCCAGAGCGTCCCGGGCCACGACGCGATCCAACTCGTCGTCGCCCAGCGACCCCGTCGCCGGTTCGTCGGGTCGCACCAGCAGGGTTGCTCCGGGGGTGATGCCCGGGGCGTCGGAGGCGATGACGGTGGCCAACGCCACCGGACGAGCGGCACGCAGGTCGGCGGTGAGTGCCGAGTAGACGTCTGCCTTCACGTCAGCGCTCCAACTCGTCGAGGAAAAGGTGGATGATGCCCCCGCACGTGAGTCCCACGGCGAAGGCCTCGTCGTCGCTGTAGCCGAAGGTCACCACACCGGGGGAGCGCTCACCGTGTAGGAGTGCCAGGGCCTCGGCCACCACGGCACCTTCCACGCACCCGCCGCTGACCGACCCGGCCACTTCGCCGTTCTCGGTGACCGCCATGGCCGCTCCGGGTTGGCGTGGTCCGGAACCCTCGAGGTCGACCACTCGGGCCACCGCTACCCGAAGGCCGGCATGGCGCCAACGCTCCAGATCGTCGAGCAACTCCTTCATCGCAGTCCTCCTCGGGCGATCACCTGTGCCAGTTCGTCCAGAGCGGCCACACTGTGGCCCTCCACGAAATCGTCAACATACGGCAGGGCGGCTGCCATTCCCCGGGCCAACGGTGCATAGCCGGGTGTCACTTTCAGAGGGTTCACCCACACCACGCGCGCCGCCACCCGCTTCAGCCGTGCCATCTGTTCGGCCAGCAAGGTCGGCTCGCCGCGATCCCAACCATCCGACAACACCACCACGATGGCCCCGCGGGCCAGACCCCGCACCCCCCACTGATCGTTGAAGGTCCGAAGCCCTTCACCCAGCCGGGTCCCTCCGCTCCAGTCGACCACCTGCTCAGCGGCTTGGGCCAGGGCCCGGTCGGGGTCGCGGGTGGTGAGTTCTCGGGTCATTCGGGTGAGACGGGTTCCCAGAGCGAACGCCTCGACCCGTTGCCGACCGGCCACCGCCGCATGCACGAAGCGCAGCAAGGCTCGTGCATAGGGCTCCATGGACCCCGACACATCGAGGATCACGATGAGGCGACGCAGTCGCTCGCCCGGCTCCTTGCGCCGGGGCAGCACAGGTTCGCCACCCACCGCCATGGAGGCCCGCACCGTGCGGCGGAGGTCGGGACGCCGCCCACGCCCTCGGCTCGGTTGCAAACGCAACGAACGTCGCGGTGGGCCGGCGAGGCGCAGTTGCGACATCAGTTCCTGGCACTGGACCAACTCGTCATCGGTGTACTCGGCGAAGTCCTTGGTTCGCAGTACCTCGACGGCCGAGAACCGCAGTGTGATCGAGTCGCTGTCGTCGCCCGCCTCGGCGGTGCCGTCCTCGGCATCGTCGTTGTCGTCGTCCACCGCCAAGGTGAGGGTGCGCGGCGGTTCCTCCACCACCACCTCGCCGGAACTGTGGCGCCGTTCCCAGAACACGGCGAACGCCCGGTCGTAGAGGTCGCGATCCTCGGGTCGGCGCAGCAGGGTGGTCCGCCCCGCCCAGTACACGGCGTCGCGCCGCTCCAGGCCGGTGAGGGCCAGTGCTTCGGCGAACGTGAGCACACTGCCGGTGGGGGCGGCCACGCCGACGCCACGCAACACGCGTGCGAACGCCACGGCCATCTCCTCGGCGGAGGTGACCGGTGCGGTGGCGGCCGGTGTCACCATGTCGACCATGTCAACCGTGCAACAGGCCCCGGTCGAAGGCTTGCTTCACCAGGTCGGCGATACCACTCTGGGCCACGCGCTCATGGTCCTCGCGGTACTTGAGCACGGTGCCCAGCGTGGCGGTCACGGTCGCCTCGTCCAGTGTCGTGACGCCCAGGCGGCCCAGCGCCGCCGCCCAGTCGATGGTCTCGGCCACGCCCGGGGGCTTGTACAGATGCAGGCTGCGTAGTGCCTCCACGGCGGCGGCCACCTGACGGGCCAGGGATTCCGACACCTGGGGTGCCCGCAGACGGACGATGGCGACCTCGCGTTCGAAGCCGGGGTGCTCCACCCAGTGGTAGAGGCAACGCCGTTTGAGGGCGTCGTGGACATCACGCGTTCGGTTCGACGTCAGGATCACGACCGGTGGGGTCGCAGCGTGGAACGTGCCGAGTTCGGGGACCGTGACCTGGAAGTCGCTCAGCACCTCGAGCAGATACGCCTCGAACTCGTCATCGGCTCGGTCGATCTCGTCGATGAGCAACACCGGAGGCGGACCGTCATCGGCTGTGATGGCCCGCAGCACCGCTCGGCGGAGCAGGAAACGCTCGTCGTACAGCTGCGCTTCCAGGGCCTTGGTACCCATCTGTTCCGCTTCGCCCGAGGCTTCGGCGGCACGCAGGTGCAGCAACTGGCGTGCGTAGTCCCAGTCGTACACGGCCTGGGCGGCGTCGATGCCCTCGTAGCACTGCAGCCGGATCAGTTCGCCCCCGGTCCACCGGGCCAACACCTTGGCCAGTTCGGTCTTGCCCACGCCGGCTTCGCCTTCCAGCAACAGTGGGCGCCGCAGCGACATGGCCAGGAACACCGCCGTGGCCAGGCCGTCGTCGGGCAGGTAGCCGTGCGCGCTCAGCGCAGCGCGCACCTGGTCCACCGTGGTCACGTGATCGGTGCTGGGAGGAGGCAGGGTCATCGCTGCCAGCGTAGGCCCTCGGTGGTGTCAGGCTGTGATGGTGGACGGTGCTGTGTGGGACCCCGAACAGCGCGGGTGGCACATCGGTCTGTGGAGCCGGCACGCGACCCACGTCGAGTTGATCGTGTGCCATCGTCAGCGTCCCGAGGTCCCGGTGCTGGCCCGACCCATGACCCGCACCCATGAACACTTCGTCACGTGGCTACCTGTAGACACGGTTGGTGATGCCGATCTGTACGGGTTCGTCGTCGATGGACCGTGGGATCCGGCGCGGGGACATCGTTTCGACCACCGCAAGGTGCTGCTGGACCCCTAGTTTATCGTCATTCGACGAGGAACTCACCCAATGGCTTCGGGACGCATGGGTTCAGGCGTGGAAGGCGCAACGCCAGTGGAAGAGCAGTC
>CAYMUC010000027.1:24830-29008 GCA_964393535.1 uncultured Ilumatobacteraceae bacterium
GTGGCTCCCGGCCGGGCACAGCCGGCGCCTGGCCCGACTGCACGGTGCCGCCAATGTGGGCCGGGGGCCGATGGCCGTGTTGCCGCCTCCATCGCCGATACCGTCAGCACGACCGCTTGCCCGGCGGCCTCAGGCGCACGAACGGGTGATCCTCGAGGTGCACGTGCGCCATGCCACCATGGCGAACGCGAACGTGCCCGAGGCCCTGCGGGGCACGCTGCGCGGGTTGATCCACCGCCTCGACGACTGGGCGAATCTGGGCGTGACGACCATCGAGTTGATGCCGGTGCATCAGCAGGACCCCGACGAGGGCAGCGTGTGGGGGTACATGCCGCTCGCCTTCGGTGCCGTTCACCACGGCTACGCCAGCGACCCCGGCGGTGACCCAGCCCGGGAGTTGGTGGCCTTCGTGGACGCTGCGCACGAGCGGGGCCTGGAAGTGATGCTGGACCTGGTGCTGAATCACACCACCGAAGAAGGCGACGCCGGCCCCACCTACAGCCTGCGAGGGGTGGACCAACGCTCGTACTACCTGGTCGACCATGCAGGTGCCCTGCGTGACGACGCTGGATGCGGCAACGTGGTGCGCGCCGGTCGCCCCGAGGTGGGTCGCCTGGTGCGTTGGACTGTGCAACGCTTTGCCGACCTTGGCGTGGACGGCTTCCGTCTGGACCTGGGCAGCCTGCTGGGTCGAGACGAGCACGGCCATGTACAGCACAGGTCGCCCTTGCTCGACGACTTGGTGAGCCTCTGCGATGAGCGTGACCTGCTGTTGGTGACCGAACCGTGGGACCTCTCGGCGTACCAACTGGGTGACGCCTTTCCGCAACGCCGGGTGGGGCAGTGGAACGACCGGTTCCGTGACGATGTGCGGGGATGGCTGCGTGGCGAGCCCGGCCTCGTGAATCCGATGATCCGCAGGCTGTCGGGGAGCGAGGAGATCTTCGGTCATCGCTCGGCCGTGGGGGGTGCGCACCGAAGCATCAACTTCATCACCGCCCACGATGGGTTCACCCTGTACGACCTGGTGTCCTACGACCACAAACGCAACGAAGCCAACGGTCATGCCAACACCGACGGCGCCCACGACAACAGGTCGTGGGGGTGCGGCTGGGACGGCGACGTCGGGGTGCCCGACGAGGTGATGGCCCTGCGCTCCCAGCAGATGCGCAATGCGTTCACACTGTTGCTGTGGTCGAACGGGACGCCCATGGTGTTGGCGGGGGACGAGACCGCCCGCACGCAACAGGGCAACAACAACCCGTACAACCAGGACGGCCCACTCGTGTGGCACGACCCGCAGCGCGCTGCGCAGTGGGGCGATCTTCGCCGGTTCGTGCAGCAGGTACTGGCGTGGCGGCGAGCCATGCCGGCCCTCGGCCGGCTCCATGGGTGGGGCGAGGATGTCTCGTGGCACGGGGTACACGGCCATATCGACGACGGGCATGAGTCGCGGGCACTGGCGTGGTGGCTGCGGTCCCGAGCCGACGACGACACCGCTGTGGGCGATCTCTACGCCATGGCCAACACGTGGTGGGAACCCCTCGAGTTCACTCTCCCCCCGGGCGAGGGTTGGCACCGAGTGCTCGACACGTCGCTTCCGTCACCCCATGACGTGGTGGCCCCTGGGCTCGGCGAATCAGTCGCCGCCGGCCGCTACCCGGTAGCAGCCCGTTCGATGGTGGTGCTGGCCCGTTATGTCGTGAGGTAACCGAGTCGGTGCGCCGCCGCGGTGAGGTCGTCCCGGAAGGCGGGGTGGGCCACGGCGATGAGGGCTCGCGTGCGTTCGGCCACGGTGCGGCCTCTCAGTTCGGCCACGCCATACTCGGTGACCACCTTGTCGACGGTGTTCTTGGGTGTGGTCACCACCTCGCCAGCCCCCAACTGGGGCACGATGCGCGACACCGTGCCGTCCTGGGCGGTGGAGCGCAGCACCACGAACCCGTGGCCGCCATCGCTGTACATGGCCCCGCGGGCGAAGTCGGCCTGACCTCCCGACGACGACCAGTACTTCCCACCCAGCGTCTCTGACGCGCACTGGCCGAGGAAGTCCACCGCCAGCGTGGCGTTGATGGACACGAAGCCGGGTTCGGTGGCGATGCGGCGGGGATCGTTCACGTAGCGCACCGGCCACAACTCCACCCCACCGTTGTCGTGCAGGAAGTCGTACAACCGTTGTGTGCCCAAGGCGAACGTGCCGATGACCTTGGTGCGGTTGTTGCGTTTGGCGATGCCGTTCACCGCCCCGCACTCCACCAGATCGATGATGCCGTCGGACAACAACTCGGTGTGGATGCCCAGGTTTCGGTGCTCCTGCAGGTGCGTGAGGATGGCGTTGGGAATGGCCCCGATGCCGGTCTGCAAGGTGGCCCCATGGGGGATGCGTTCGGCCACGAACGCTCCGATACGGCGGTCGACGTCGTCGGGTTCCACCGGGGGCACCTCCACCAACGGCACTGACGACTCCACCCAACCCGCCACCTGGGACCGGTGGATCTGGTTGCGGCCGAAGGTGCGCGGCATGTGCTCGTTGACTTCGAGGAAGAACGGGGCCCGCCCGATGAAACTGGCCGTGTAGTCGGCCGACACACCCAGGCTGAAGTTGCCGTGGCGATCGGGCGGTGAGACGCACGCCAGCACCAGTGGATGCCGACTGCGACGCACCATCACGTCGTACACCTCGCTGAAATGGTTGGGAACGAGGTCGATGGTGCCGCGGGCGAAATGCGGGCGGGTGACGTGCGACAAGAAGTACGACACGTGCCGCAGACGGTCGCCGAAGCGGCCGTCCATCATGGGGCGATCGTGCAAGGCGTGCATCTGATGCACCCGCACGCCGCTCAACTCATGAGCGCGAGCCTCGACGGCGTCCAACAGGCGAGTGGGTTCACCGTTGGCCAACGGCACGATGAGGTCGGTGTCGGGCCTCAGATGCGCCAGCAGGTCGTCGAGACTCAACTGTCGAACCCCAACCCCATGCGGTCCAGGGTACGCAGCCACCGGTTGCGTTTGCCGGTGCGGTCCTCGCGGTCCAGGGACCACCGAGTGGCCTGGATGGACAGGAACTTGAACGGCTCGGGTGGGAACGGCAGTGGCTTGTCCTGCACGAACTGCGTCTGGGTTGCCTTCGAGCGGCGACCGTCCAGCAGGTCCAGCATCACCTCGCCGCCGAAACGCGACGATCCGGTACCCAGACCGGTGTAGCCGAGCGCGTAGGCCACGCGGCCACCCATGGCCTGACCCCAGAACACGCTGAAGCGACTGCAGGTGTCGATGGCACCACCCCAGGCGTGGCTGAAACGGATGTCTTCCAACTGGGGAAACGCCTCGAAGAAATGCCGCGACAACTTGGCCCACGTTTCGGGACGGGATTCCAGTTCCGGGTTCACTTTGCCGCCCCAGAAGTACATGGCGTCGTACCCGCCCCACAGAATGCGGTCATCGGCCGTGAGTCGGTAGTAGTGGAACTGGTTGGGGATATCGCTGAGCCCTTGGCGTCGGGCCCACCCGATGCTGGCCCGTTGCTCGGGGGTGAGGGGTTCGGTGACGAGGGCGTAGTCGTACACCGGCACGATGTAGTGCTTCAGTCGGCGCAGCAGGGGAGGGAAAGCGTTGGTGGCCAGGGCCACTTTGCCGGCCCGCACCCTCCCGAGCGGTGTGGTCACCAGCACGCCCACGCCGTCGCGTTCGATGGCGGTGGCCTTGGTGTCCTCGTAGATGCGTACGCCCAACGACTCGGCCGCCGCCTTCAGCCCCCACACCAGACGGGCGGGGTCCACCAATGCCGCCCTGTTGGTGCGCCACAGGCCCGCTGCGTACAACGGCGAGTGGATCTCGGCCTGCATCTCCTCACGGTCCAGCCACACCACCCGCTCACCGAGGGAGCGCATCTGCCCGTACTCGTCGCGCAGTTCGTCCACGTAGCTGGCCGGTGACAGCGTGGTGGCCACGTCGATGGCGCCGGTGCGTTCGTAGTCGCAGTCGATGCCGTAACGGTTGATGGCGGCTTCGATCTCGTTCAGGTTGGCCAGGCCCAGGTCTTCCAGGATGTGGATCTCGTCGGGGTAGCGGCTGATGCCGTTGCCGATGCCGTGGGTGAGGCTGGCGTCCATGAAGCCGCCGTTGCGGCCGCTGGCGGCCGAGCCGATCTCGTGGGCTTCGATCAACACCACATCGCG
>CAYMUC010000028.1:0-28599 GCA_964393535.1 uncultured Ilumatobacteraceae bacterium
ACGAACGTGGTGCCACGAGTTCGAGGTAGCGAGTGCCAGTGCCGGGCCGACCGCGGCGAGGACCGAAGCCGTCGTCGCTCACCACGATCACGACCCCCGACCGGTCCCTGGTGATGCAGATGTCCACCTGCTGGGCGGCCCCATGACGGACTGCGTTGGTGACGGCCTCGGTGAGTACGTGCACGATGTGATCCGTCACGGCCGGTGGAGTCGAGTCGATGTCGGGCGGTGCAGTGAGGGTCACATCGGCGATGCCATCCCAGCGGGCTATGACGTCCCTGAGACGATGGCCCAGAGGAGTCTGGTCGGACCGGGGTTGGTGAGCCTGGTTCAGTAACTCGATCACGGAGCGTTTCGTGGACTCGGTCACGCTGGGGTCGCTGGTGGAGTCCAGTCGCTGTGCCGCAGCGATGAGTTGGTTCTGGAGGTGACCGTGCACGAAAAACGCGAATTCACGGCCGTCGACGGCTCGTACTCCGTGGGCAGTGGCGTCCCGTACACCTTGTGGCCCCAGCAGGCTCAGCAGTTGTGCTCTGATGACATCGCGTTCGTGGCGGGCAGCGGTGATGGCGGCCGAGACCACCAGGAGTTGACCCAACCACATCGCAGAGGCCAGGGAGACACTGAGGTGGTCCAGTGAGGTGATGGTGCCCACGGTCAGGTGCGCAAGTGGCCGTTGTCCGAACCCAATGGCGACCACCGCGGTGACGAGCACGAACAGTGACGTCCGTGGCAAGTGGCGTCGAAGGATATTGCCGACTGTCAGCACGACGGCCAGAGCGGCCCCTACGAACACGGTTAGCACGATGGCGTCGGCAGGAGTGGTGTGCCGATTGAGCAGGAGCCAGGCCGTGATACCGAACACCACGGTGACCGATCGGACGGCCCACGCCTCGTTGGTGAGACCCAGGCGAACCAGGTCCCACCCTGACGACAACGGGGGCGGAGTCCTCGTCGCAGCCAGGACCTCGGCGCTCAGCGGTCGCAGTTCTTGGTCCACCAGGCGTCTCATCTCGACGGCTGCGGCTTCGGCCGGGAGATGGGGAAGGCGACGTTGTGCCTGCGTCACCACGGTCTCGAGACGCTTGCGGTACGGGGCCTCGCCGAGATCCCCATCGTCGAGGGCACGCCGCACCAGTTCCACCATCAACAGGTCCCGTTCGCTGTGCCAACGATCTTGAGCAGCCAGCAAGGCGGCGGTGGCGGGGATGACCACGCCACCCAGGAAGGCGGTGTTCGCCGTGCGGCCGACGATGTCGAGAGCCGGGTCGTCGATGAGGCCGAGGGCGCCGCCCAGCAACGAGGTTGCAACGCCCTTGGTGGCACCGATCGCGGAGCCGATGATCACGGTGACGGTGAGTGTCAGTGGTGATGAGCGCCGCCTCTTCAGCAGTTGCCGCAGGGCGAGCACGGGCGCCGCTGTGACGACGAGGGCTGCCAGGTTCGCCACCGTCCAGCCCCACCAACTCGACCAGTAGGTCGGTGCGCTGGACAATACCGACGACGTCAGCGAGAACATGGCGAGCACCGACAGACCACGCAGGTCGAGGAATCGCGCGCCTCCGCAGTCCTCGCGAAGGCGCCTAGTCGCGGTCATCCTTGGCACCCAACTGTCGGAGGTACACGCGGGCGAGATGCACCCTCTGGTTCCGTGCGGCGTCGGGTTCCAGACCGAGCTTCTTGGCGATGCGGCCGATCATGACTTCGACGGACTTTTCGCGCACGACCCGTCGTCGGGCGATCTCGGCATTGGAAAGACCCGCCGCCACCAGGCGCAAGGTCTCCAACTGGTCATCGGTCAGATCATCGAGGCCATGAGACCTGGATGGGCGACGCTGGTCGCCGTGGGAGCGCGCTTGGCCTTCGCGCCACTCGGCTGCGTTCTCGACGGCTCGCAGAATGGCGCTCATGGAGGTGACCGAGGACTTCGCCACGTACACCGAGCCCGCAGGGAGTGGGGGCAGGGATGCCCCCAACAGGCGAGGTTCGTCGAAGCTGGTGAGGAAGACCACGCCAAGGCTGGGCAGTGTGCGGCGCAGTTGCACCGCAAGGTCTACCCCCGAGGGTCCGCTGCCGAGATGGATGTCGAGGACAGCGACCTGTGGTCTCCTCACGGTGAAGAGTTCCACCGCTGTTGCTGCCGTCGACGTGTCGAACAACACGTGGAGGCCGTGAGCTCGCAGGGCGGTGACCAGTGCGGTTCGCGAGAACGCTTCGTCCTCGACCACTCCCACCGATATCGCCATGCCTCAGTATGGACAAAGTTCCCTACCGTGGGGAGCCACCTCGCCCGGTGTCCGGCGGGCCTGTAGGGGTACCCCTACAGCATCTGGGCCTCTAGGACGATGAAGAGGGGATGACCCGCTGACCGAACTCGGCCAGCCGATCCATGCCGCCGGGGCCGGCGAAGAAGAACGCCGGCACCATGGCTCGAGTGACCCCGATGGCGGCGAGTTGTTCGGCACCGCCGATGGGGTCGGCCATCTGAGCGCCGAACATGGCATTGATCTCGATGGAGTCGGGATCGCGTCCAGCGTCCTCAGCGGCGCGTCGGACGCGGGTGATCAAACTGGCCAGCCGCTCGATGTTGCCCTCGCCGGGGAAGTATCCGTCGGCCAGCCGTACCGCTCGGTTGATGGCCGCCTCGGTGTCGCCCCCCACCAGGATCGGAATGGAGGCCTGCACCGGACGGGGACTGCAGGTGACCGGCTCGAAGTCGACGAACTCGCCGTGGAACTCGGCATGGGGCCCGGCCCACAGTGCCCTCATGGCGGCGATGTACTCGTCGTTGCGTGCGCCTCGGCGTTCCCACGGCACCCCCAGAGCATCGAACTCCTCCTTGAGCCAACCCACGCCCAGACCCAACTCGACTCGTCCGCCCGACAGTTGATCGAGCGTGGCCAATTCTTTGGCGAGCACCAGGGGATTGCGCTGCGGCACGATGAGGATGCATGTGCCCAGACGCATGGTTGGGGCTGCGGCAGCGGCGAAGGCCAACCAGATGAGTGGGTCGGGGATGGGAGTGTCGGGCTGGGCGGGAATCTTCCCGTCGGCCGTGTAGGGGTACTTCGAGTCGATGCGGCTGGGCAGGATGACGTGCTCCCCTCCCCACAGCGACTCGAAGCCCACCGCCTCGGCGGTGCGGCACACCTCCATGGCCGACGCATGATCGATACCGACACTGCTGGCGAACGCCAATCCGAACCTCATGAGACCCCCTGTCACTTGGCGCCTGACCGTACCTCGCGGACGGCGGCCTCCATCCGACTCAAGCGACGCTGCAGTGTTTCGCGGCGTACGCCGAAGGTGCCGGCAGCTTCGGTGACGGGGTAGCCCAGCCCTCGCACCATGAAGTAGGCGGCGCGATCATCGGCCGATGTGTTCCCGAGCACCTCGGCGAGGCGCCGACGATCATCGATGAGGCTGCACACCGAGTCGTCGAACGGGGCACCGCCTGCGACCAACGAGTCGAACAGCGTCCGACCGTTCTCGCCGGCTTCGTCACCGAAGAGGACCTGGTGGCCCGACGTGCGGGTGCCGTCGGCGCGTTCGTACAACCGGCTTCCCTGGCCTCGCTGCACCCGGTCGCGACGCCCAGCCTGCACACAGGCATGCCGGTAGACCACACGCGCGTAGACCACGGGGTCGGTGTAGCGAGCCATGACCTCGTGCACCTTTCCCATGAGGGTGATGACGACGTCCTGAGCGACGTCCTGGGGCGCATGGGCACCGTGGTGACGCACGATGAGGCGCACGATTTCGCGGTGAACGGCGGTGATGTACACCTGGACGGCGGTGGGCAGCCCCGCACGGCGGCTGGGACGGGTGGGATGGGCGTTGGCTGATGACACGCAGACTCCTTCATGTGGTCGGGCCCGATGGGCAGAGCCGCCCCTGCACGACCCGATGCTTCGAGGGCTCGGACCGAGGTGGCGGTGGCTTGTGCGTGTCATGCCTCCCAGTGTGACGAGGGGGTGTGGCATGGTTTCCCGCCATGAGCACCACCGATCCGTCAGACGAGTACTTCCACCCCGTGGGCGATGACCGGTCGTGGAGCGAGAGCTATTACTTCAACTTCACCGACCCCCGCCTCGAGATCGGGGCATTCACCCGCATGGGCTTTCGGCCCCGGGAGGGTTGGGCTGACGCCTTGCATGCCGTGTACCTGCCCGGGGGTCGGGTGGCCTTCACCTATGGCCGCCGCACCGACGTCACCCCAGAGGTGATCGATGCGATGGGCACGGCAGATCCCCAGGTGGCCAATCTCACGCTGCGGCGCGGTGAACCCTTTGAGCAGTGGGGCATCGTGTACCGCGGCGAGGCCCAGGTGATGCACGACCCGACCGTGATGTTGATGGCCACGAAGGACCGCCCGCAGGGCTGGAGCGACCCGGTGGACCTGGATATGGACGTGACGTTCACAGCGCTGGCCGGGCCTCACTACGCCCGTGGCGGTTCACAGGGCCATTTCGAGCAGACCGGCGTGGTCGCCGGGCACATCCGCCTCGGCGACGAGGAATGGGAGGTGGAGGCCTACGGCGTGCGCGACAAGTCGTGGGGTCCCCGCACCTGGCAGGCACCGAGCGGCTCGGCGTCGAAGGCCGCTCAGCCGGCGGCGGTGACCGAGGGCTGTTTCATCAACTGGTTCTCCATGAACTTCGGTCCTGATCTGGCTCTGGGTGGGACCTGCGGTCGCACGGCTGACGGGTCGATGCGGGGCAAGGGGTGGATCCAGCGCGATGGCGAGGTGACGGAACTGACCGATGTGGCGATGACCACGGTGTTCGATCCGACCAACCCCTTGCTGCACCAGACCGTTCGTCTGACGGCCACTGACGCCGGTGGCGACGGGATCGTGGTGGATGGCACGGTGTTGACCATCTGCCCCACGAAGGTTCCCCGTCGCGACGGGGTCACGTTCATCAACGAGGGTCATGCCCGCTTCCAACTGGGAGATCGCGTGGGCTACGGCATCGCCGAGCATTGGCATGCGGTGAGGCGCTGAATACAGCGGAAGGTGTTTCGCGTCGTACCCTTCACGCCGTGAACCCGGTGCGTAAGTCCTCCAAACTCGATCACGTCGGTTACGACATCAGGGGACCCGTACTGGATCAGGCACGCCGCATGGAGGAAGAGGGTCACAAGATCCTCAAGCTCAACATCGGCAACCTCGCTGCGTTCGGCCTCGACCCGCCCGACGAGATCGTGCAGGACATGATCCGCAACCTGCCTGCGGCCGCCGGCTACACCGACAGCAAGGGACTGTTCGCTCCCCGCAAGGCCGTGGTGCACTACACCCAGGAGAAGCAGATCGCCGGTGTGACCGTCGATGACGTGTACTTGGGCAACGGCGCCTCGGAACTGATCGTGATGGCCTTGAACGCCCTCGTGGACGCCAATGACGAGGTGCTGGTGCCCGCTCCCGACTACCCGTTGTGGACCGCGGCGGTGTCGCTGAGTGGGGGACGTCCGGTGCACTACCTGTGCGATGAGCAGGCCGACTGGTTGCCCGACCTCGATGACATCCGGGCGAAGATCACCCCACGTACCAAGGCCATCGTGGTGATCAACCCGAACAATCCGACCGGTGCGCTCTACCCCACCGAACTCCTGGAACAGATCGTGGGCATCGCCCGTGAACACGGTCTCATCGTGTTGGCCGACGAGATCTACGACAAGACCCTGTACGACGGCAACACGCACACCAGCATCGCTTCACTGGCCGATGATGTGTTGTTCCTCACGTTGAACGGACTGTCGAAGAACTACCGCTCGTGTGGGTATCGGGCCGGTTGGATGGTGGTGTCGGGCGCCAAGCGCGAAGCCACCGATTACATCGAGGGTCTGAACATGTTGGCCTCGATGCGCCTGTGTTCGAACACACCGGGGCAGTTGGCCATCCAGACGGCCCTCGGCGGGTACCAGAGCATTCAGGACCTGGTGGCCCCCACGGGCCGGTTGTGTCAGCAGCGCGATCTGGCGCACAGCATGCTGACGCAGATCCCCGGTGTGTCATGCGTGAAGCCCAAAGGTGCGCTGTACCTGTTCCCTCGGCTCGACCCCGACGTGTACCCCATCACCGACGATCAGCAGTTCGCCTACGAGTTGTTGGCCGAGGAGAAGGTGTTGGTGGTGCAGGGGACCGGTTTCAACTGGCCACACCCCGACCACTTCCGCATCGTGTTCCTGCCCAACGTGGACGACCTCAAAGAGGCGATCATGCGAATCGAGCGATTCCTCGGCGGGTACCGCAAGCGGCACGGACGCTGAACCCGCAAGCGCACCTTCAACGGTCGAGCGCAGCCAGGTAGCGGGCTCGCACGGCCATGGCGCGGCGCACGCTGGCCGTCATGCCCTCGGCGAACTCACGACGGTACGACTGGTCGGTGAGCACCTGCACGGTGAACTGGAGGCCTGACACCAGGCCGATGAAGGTGGCCACCACCACCAACTGGCGAGTGAACACGTACTCGTGCCCCAACAGGTCGAGGCGCACCAGCCAGTCGTCACCACTGGTCAACTCGCCCGCCGTGGTCCACTGCAACATGGTGTTCTCCCGCACCACCAGAAGTCCGAACACCACGTAGAACGCCACGGTCACCAGCGAAACCAGAAGGATCTGCGTGGACTGGGCAACGAAGAGGCGCAATGTGACGTTCCATCGTGCCTGACGTTCCAGTCGAGGGTCGGGGCGATGGTCGTGGACAGGTTGCAGACACTGGGCATCATCGATGGGTGTACCGGTGCACAGGACGTCCACCTCGTCCCAGGTATCGAAGGTTTCGAGGTCCAGGCTGATGCGGCGGACCGAGGTGAGCACGAACGCCCCACCGATGCCCAGCACCATGACGCACACCCCGGCGAACGCCAGTGGTGTCATGTCGTTGGCCACCTGCCACATCTCGGCGTTGAGGAACAGGAACGCCGAGAACAGCAACACCAGTGGCAGTGACTTGAGCGCCAGGGGAGCGAGGTGGGTGAGTTGTGTGGCCATGTGCCCCACGGCCCAGGTGGACATGGGTACCAATCCCCAGCGCGTCACCACGAACGCGGCGGCCAGCAGCGTGAGGTTCACCATCATCGTGGTGGCGCCAGCACCGAGGGGATCGCCGGTGTTGCCGATCACAGTCGGCACCACGGGCAACACGAGATACAGCGCGATCTCGGCAACGCCCACATGGTCGGGCAGTTGCAGTGGTCGACGACGGCGCAGCAGATTCACCAGTGCGAACCCTGCCACCACCAACGCGGCACCACCCACGAAGGCCGCCAGTTGTGACCACTGGGACCATCGCTCGCCGAAGGACAGGAACAGCTCGGCGAACACCACGAGCCCCATGAACGGAAACACCCGGGTGAGGATGTCCTCGGTGACGGAGTAGTCCTCGATGAACATGGGCAGACCGCGACGACGGAACCACCGCTCCGTTTCGGCCCGTACGTCGGGGCTCACGAGGTGCCAGCGCCGACTGGAGTGGCTCGACCCGAGCGACGGTGCCACCAACCCAGGCAGACCCCGCCCAGGATCAGCGGGACGAAGAAGGTGATGGCTCGGTGGGTGACCACGGTGGCCAACACCGCTGGCTCGGGCACCCCGAAGCGGCCCAGCAGCACCGTGGTCCCGAACTCGCTGACACCGATACCTCCGGGCAGCGGACTGAGCGCCGCGGCGAGGCGCACGATGCCGAACGCCAACACGATCTCGGCCGTGGACGCCACCGATCCCGTGATGCCGAAGGCCCGTGCGATGAGCACCGGCGTGGCGAGCATGATCGTCATCTCGAGGCCGGAACTGGACAGGATGCGGCGGCCTCGCTGTCGCACCAGTGAGGTGACGTCTTGACGGAAGGCTTCGACGGCACCCAGCACGTCGACCTCGGGTATGCGCTGCCACCGACGGCGAAGCCGAACCAGCAGACGTTGAGCCCACCCGGCGAACCAGGCCGCCAGACGCGGGTGGCGCACCACGAACCACCACCACAGGCCCGAGGCCACCAACACCGCCGTGGACACGATGGCCACCACCACGAACACCCAGCGGTCCAGAATCTCGGTGGCCGTGCCGCTGAGGCCGATCAGCGCCACCACGAGAGTGACCGTCCACAACCTGAACGACGACACCACATTGGAGGCAACCACGCTCACGGCGATGGCTCGGTCGCTCTGTTGCCAACTGCGCAACATGGACACCCGCAGCGCCAGGCTGACCGGCCCGCTGGCCACCACGCTGTTGCTGGCGGCGATGGTGGCCTGATGAACGGTGATGCTGCGCTTCACACCCAAGCCGGGGTGGACCGCGGCCACGGCGAAGCCGGCTGACACCACGGTGACCGCCGTGATGGCGGCGAGCAACAGCAGCCAGAACGCCGACAGGTCACCGATACGTGCCAGCGCGGCCCCGAGGTCGTGGCGGTGCACCACGGCAGCAGCCACCACCGCAAGACCGACCACGGCAGCCAGAAGTGTGCGCCAGTGACGCCTCACCGTTCATGCCTCCGGGGATTCCCCGAGGCGCGCCACCAGGCGTCCCGTGATGCGATGGTGCTGGAGGTCGTCGATGGCGGCGGGGATGTCGTGGAAGCCGATCACCCGTACCTCCGGCGTGAGGAGCCCTGCGGCCATGAGCCGGTACACCTCGGCGATGTCGTGGACGGTGCCTCCACCGGCCCCCACCAAGGTGACCCGCGACAGGATCATGTCCATGGTGTCGAGGGTGAACTCCATGGCACCCATACCGATGAGCACCACGCGCCCACCACGGCGTACCGCCTTGGTGGCGGCACGAGTGGTGGTGCCGTAGCCCGCGTAGTCCACGATGAGGTCGAAACCGCCGCCATGCCATTCGGCGGCGTCGCTGACGACGCTGGTGGCGCCGATGCTGTGAGCCAGGGGCCAGGCCGCCTGATTGGGTTCGGCCACGTGGACGTCGGCCCCTGTCACCACCGCCACTCGGGCACCGATCTGGCCGAGGCCACCCAACCCGATGACACCCACCTTCATACCGGCAGCCACACCGCCCTGGGTGACCATGGCGTGATAGGCGGTCATGCCGGCGTCGGTGCCCATGGCTGCCAGTTCGAACGACACCTGGTCGGGGACGGGTACCACGTCGGCTGCGGGTGCCACGTGGAAGGCGGTGAAGCCACCATGGCGGACGTAGCCGGGGGCACCCCCGACGCCGGTGGGGCACACACCGACCCTGTCGCCGATGGCGACCTGGTCCACGCCGTCGCCCACCGCCGCGATGACGCCGCTGATCTCGTGACCCAGCACGATGGGGCGAAAGGCGAGTGTTCGCAGCCATGACGCCTCGGTGAGCATGCCCACGTCCGAGTGGCACAATCCGGCGGCTCGGACCTCGATGAGCACCTCGCCGGGGCCCGGAGGAGCCAGGGTGACCTCGGCCAACACCAAGGGCTCGTGCGTGCCCGTGAAGTGCCAGCCCTGCATCACCAAAACCTCCTGCCCTGCGGCGACGTGACATGGTGCCATGCCGGCGGGTGCCTCACTAGGGTTGAGCCGTGACCGAGGCACAGGTTCTTGCCGAACGAGTGGCCGAGTTGGTGCGCATCCCCAGCGTGAACCCACTGCAGTGCGACGACACGGCCATCACCGGTGAGCGACGACTTGCCGAACATCTGGCCGAACGAGCCGAGGCCCTGGGTGCCGAGGTGACCTTGGACGTGGTGGAGGACGACCGCCCCAACCTGTACGCGCGCTTCGCCGGTGACAGCGATGAGGTGTTGGTGGTGGATGTGCACCTCGACACCGTCGCCGTGGGTCACATGACCGTCGACCCCTTCGACGGTCGGATCGCTGATGGCCGGGTGTACGGGCGGGGCTCGGTGGACACCAAGGCGACATTCGCATTGGTGCTGTCGGTGTTGGAGGAGTTACGTGCCGCCGGCCGTCGTCCGGTGCCCACGGTGTATCTGGTGGGCACGATCGCAGAGGAGTTGGGCGGCCTCACCGGTGCCCGCCGTTTCGCTCAGTGGGTGCACGAACGCGATCTGCGCATCGATCGCATGGTGGTGGGCGAACCGACGGTGTGTGCTCCGGTGCACGGGCACAAGGGCGCTGTCGGTGTGGAGTTCACGGTGCACGGTCACGCTGCACACTCGGGCTACCCAGAACTGGGCCGCAACGCCGTCAGCGCTGCCTCACGCATCGTGCTGGCCATGGACCGCGAGCAGGATCGGCTCGCAGCGTCGCCACCGGCCACCCCGGTGGGGAGCGGCACGTTGTCGGTCACCGAGATGCGTGGCGGCTTGGCCCGCAACATCGTGCCCGATCGCTGCGATGTGTTCGTGGGGCGGCGTCTGGTGCCCGGCGAAGACCCGAACGAGGTGTTCGAGCAGTTGACGGGCTTGGCCACGGCGGTGGCATCGCCATGTTCTGTCGAGTCGCGCATCGGTGACGGCTTGGCGTTCCCCGCCTTCTACACCCCTGCCGATGATCCCCTCATCGCCCGCATCACAGCCCTGAGCGGTGAGCCGCCGGCGACAGCGGGCTATGGCACCAACTGCATGGCATACGGCAACCTGGCGGCGTCGACGGTGGTGTTCGGGCCGGGCAGTATCGACCAGGCGCATCAAGCGGTGGAGTGGGTGGACATCGCCGAGTTGGTGCGAGCCGCCGACATCTATCGCCACCTGCTCACCTGATCGGTCTGGTCACCGCCCGTCGCACGGAACCAGCACCACGGGTTGCCGGCTTCGCCGCACCACACCCAGGGCCACGCCACCCAGGCGAAGGCCGCTCGGGCCCCCCGCTCCTCTGGTACCCATCACGATGCAGTCGGCCCCGTCTTCGTCGGCCCTCATGAGGATCTCGTCGGCCACGGAACTGTCGGGATCCAGTGACGCAGGATCCACATACAACGGGGTGACCGAGCCGAGGTGCTGACGCTGGAACTCCATCGCCTCGAGCCACGCTTGGGCGGCCGCACCTCCCGGCGATCCGTCGTTGCACACCATGACCTGCCGCATGGGCCTGAGGTGGGCGTCGGTGCGTCGAGTAGGTGGGATGACGGCCATGGGACACGGTGCACGCCGCACCATCCATTCGGCCACACTGCCGAACCGAAACAGGCCTGGCTTGGACCCTGTTGCTCCCAGGGTCGACAGCACGAGGAGGTCGATACCGAGTGACGTCACCTGCGACTGGAGGACCTGTCGCGGGTCGCCGGGAACGGCCGAAACGCTGTGTTCCACGCCGCCCAGTTCGTCGTCGCACCATGTGTGCACACCAGTCGTCGCCTCGACGGTGAGGTGTTCCAGGATCCCCGGCGGCTTCTCGGACTGAACAGGGTCGAAGGCGTGGACCACGTGCACGCATGCGCCCGACTCCCGACCCAGGGCGGTGGCCCAGCGAAGGGATTGCCGCGCCGGTACCGATCCGTCGACGCCGACGAGGAGGTGATGAACCGCCATACCTGCACGGTACGGACCGGTTGCAGGGCACCAGGAGGGCCCTAGGTCCCCACGCGCGCGAGCGAAAAGTCGCCGATCGGAGGTATTCCCGATCGCCAAACCACCCTAGGGTGAGCGGATGCGGAGTGAGGGTTGATGCAGCAGAACGCCGTGCAGCGATTCGAGCGGGCTGCCGTGCTGGCGGTGGCGGCCGTGGATGCGC
Organism: uncultured Ilumatobacteraceae bacterium; assembly: GCA_964393535.1. Taxonomy (GTDB): domain Bacteria; phylum Actinomycetota; class Acidimicrobiia; order Acidimicrobiales; family Ilumatobacteraceae; genus CAYMUC01. The sequence goes on from CAYMUC010000028.1 coordinate 11,635, forward strand.
CGGTGGTGATCACCTCGGCGTGGATCGACGAGCAACTGGGATCCACCTACGAGCGGGTGGGCATTCGGCCCGGACTCTTGGCCGACGTGGCCGGCATCGTGGAACGCCGCTGGTGGGAACCCTCCACCACCTTTGTGGACGCCGCCGCTCTGGCCGGCGAAGAGGTCCTCCAGCGCTCGGGTATCGATCGCAGTCGGGTGGGGATGATGATCTCCACCTCGGTGTGCCGCGATCACTTGGAACCGTCGGTGGCCTGTGGCGTGCACCACCGCCTGGGGCTTTCGTCTGCCTGCATCAACTTCGATGTGGCGAACGCATGCCTGGGCTTCGTGAACGCCATGCATCTGGCAGCCACGGCGCTCGAGGCGGGACAGTTCGAGTACGTGCTCATCGTGGACGGTGAGGGCAGTCGCTACACCCAGGAACACACTCTGGAGCGCCTCGCCGCCGAGACGGCCACCGCCGGTGATGTGTTCGCCGAGTTCGCCTCGCTCACGCTGGGGTCGGGAGCGGCGGCCATGGTCATGACCACCACCGATCGCCATCCCGAGGCGCACCGATTGGTGGGGGGTGTGTCACGTGCGGCGACGCAGCATCACGGATTGTGCGTGGGCACGCTCGACCGGATGACCACCGACACCCAGGGTCTGCTGCACGCCGGGGTGGACTTGTCGGAGGCGGTGTGGGCGAGCGCAGCAGGCGATTTCGGCTGGACGCAGGGTATGGACTGGTACGTGATGCATCAGGTCAGTCAGGTACACACGGCCATGATCTGTTCGAAGTTGGGTCTGGACGCGGAGCGTGTGCCCATGATCTTCCCGACGCGAGGCAATGTGGGGCCGGCCGCCATTCCCATGGCGTTGGCTTCAGCGCAGGAGTCCATGAAGTCGGGGGATCGGATCCTGCTCATGGGGATGGGTTCGGGGCTGAACACCCTGGCCTCCGAACTGTTGTGGTGATGCCATGCTGGGTGGGCATCCTCCGACCGACATCCTGACCTCCATCGGCCTGGACCCCGCCTGGTCGCGACGATTCCACCTGCCTGTCGACGGATCCCCCAAGGTTCATGTCCTCGATCGGCGAGGTACGTCCGAGACGGCACCCACGGTGGTGTGTGTTCATGGCAATCCCACGTGGTCTGCGTTGTGGACGCCACTGTTCACGGGCCTGCATCCGCAATATCGGGTGGTGGCGGTGGACCATGTCGACATGGGTTGGTCGCAGCGCCTGACTCGCCGTGGAGAGGTTCGTCGTTTCGAGACGCGAGTGCACGACCTGACGGTCGCCTTGGAGGCCCTCGACGTGAACGGGCCGGTGGTGCTGGTGGGTCACGACTGGGGTGGAGCCGTCGCCATGGGTTGGGCCGTGGCTCATTCCGATCGGGTGGCCGGCTTGGTGCTGGCCAACACCGGCATCGCGGTACCAGTGGGGCGCCGGGCGCCGTGGCTCATCGAGTTGGCGGCCCAGCGTGCGGTGCTCGCCACCGTTGCGCGTCGTACCCCGATGTTTGCCAGAGCGACGTACCTCCTGCCTGGACGGGGCGTTGACACCACCATGCGGCGGGCGCTTCTGGCCCCGTATCGCGGGGCCGATCGGCGCCACGGTGTGGCGGGGTTCGTAGCTGACGTGCCCTTCGACGATCGCCACCCCAGTGCTGCTGCGATCGCCGCAGTGGCCGAGGGATTGTCGGGCCTGTCATGCCCGGTGCTGCTGGTGTGTGGCGCGAAGGATCCCGTCTTCGACGACACCTTCGCCCACGATCTGAAGGCACGGATCCCTCAGGCCGAGTTGCATCGGGATTCCCGCGCCGGCCACCTCAGCCCACTGGAGACCGACTTCGCGGGCATCGTGCAGCGATGGCTCGACGGGCCGCCGACGGCGCTGCACACCCCGAGACCACCCTCCGCCGACGCCGCTGCGGTGCGGGCGTGGACGCCGTTGGCTCAGCGCGCCACCGACTCGACGGTCGCCTTCCACGACGCCGCTACGGGTCAGTCGGTGTCGTTCGCCGAACTGCAGACCAGGGTGATGACCTGCGTGGACTCCTTGTGGCGACGAGGGGTCCGCCCGGGGCACCGAGTGGGTCTGCTGGTACCACCCAGTGTGGACCTCGTCACGGTGGTCTACGCATGTTGGCGCCTGGGGGCGGCCACGGTCATCGCCGATCGAGGGCTGGGCTTGCGTGGTCTGGGTGCCGCCCTGTGCAGCGCCCGCGTGGACGCCATCGTGGGCATCGACCGTGCTCTCACGGCGGCCAAGGTGGCGCGGTGGGCGCCCTCGGCACAACGCATCTCGGTGGGTGACCTCAGCGACGGTGATCCCGATGCTGGTGCTGGCGTCGCCGAGCCCTCGCGTGATGTGCTGGCGGCGGTGCTGTTCACCTCGGGTGCTACCGGCCCGGCCAAGGGTGTGCGCTACACGCACCGCCAGTTGGAGGCGCAACGCGACGCGCTCATGGCGACCTACGGCATCACCTCCCACGACCGCCTGGTGGCGGCGTTCGCGCCATTCGCGCTGTACGGGCCCGCCATGGGCATCACCTCGGCCCTGCCCGATGTGGACGTGACCGCACCCGCCACCCTCACGGCGGCAGCTCTGGAGCAGGTGTGCGCCGAGGTTGGGGCCACGCTGGTGTTCGCCTCACCAGCAGCGCTGAACAACGTGGTCGCCACCTCCACCGAGGTGGCCATGCCGGCGTTGGCGCAGGTCCGCACCGTCATGTCGGCGGGTGCTCCCATTCCCGTGACCTTGCTGAAGCAGGTGGCGCATCTCACGCCGTCGGCCACCATCCACACCCCCTATGGCATGACCGAGGTGCTGCCCGTGGCCGATGTGGATCTGGCCGAGTTGCAGCTGGCGGGGGAGGGGCGCGGCGTCTGTGTGGGACGGCCGGTGTCCGGCTGTCGGGTCATGATCGCTGCACCCGGTGACGGGCCGGTACGACCGTGTGCCCTTGGGGTGACGGGTGAGGTGCTAATGAACGCTGAGTGGTGTTCGGCTGGCTATGACGTGTTGGCCGACACGCAACGTCGCGCCCGGCCGGTGGTTGCGTCGCCCGGCGGGGGAACCGACGAGGTGTGGCACCGCTCTGGCGACCTGGGCCACCTCGACGAAGCAGGTCGGTTGTGGATCGAGGGTCGTGTGGTGCACGGCATCCACACCGCCGACGGCCTGGTGACGCCGGTGCCATTGGAGTGGAGTGCTCAGCGCGTGGACGGCGTGGCGCGAGCGGCTGCTGTCGGTGTGGGCCCAGTGGGTGTGCAGCAGCTGGTGATCGTGGTGGAACGATCGTCGGGTGCGCGGCGGCGACGTCGCTTGCATGTGAGATTGGCCTCTGTCGATCTCGCCTCGCACGTGCGTGCTTCGGTGCGACGGGACCATCCGGGCGTGTCGGTGGCGGCGGTGCTGGAGGTGGCGGCCATGCCCGTGGACATCAGGCACAACGCCAAGATCGATCGCACCGCATTGGCCGATGTGGCCGAGCGGTACCTGGCAGGACGGCACTGATGCGAGTGCTCGTGACCGGTGCGGGCAGCCTGCTCATGCGGGTGGTGGTGGACCGACTGGTGGAACGCGGTGACGAGGTCACGTGTCTGCAGCGCCGCCCGGTGACCGTGCCGCCGGGTGTTCGGGTGGTCGCAGGCGACGTGCGCGATGACCAAGCGGTTGCCTCGGCATTCGCAGGCGTCGACGCCGTGATCCACGGTGCTGCCCGGGTGGGGGTCACCGGCACGTGGGACGAGTTCCGGTCGGTGAACGTGGAGGGCACGGGCGTCGTACTCCAGGCTGCCCGCCGGGCTGGGGTGTCACGGGTGGTGCATGTGTCCACGCCGTCGGTGGCCCACGTGGGTCACTCGCTGGTGGGTGAAGCAGCGCAACCCGCTCAGGTCGGCCGGCGCGGCCGTGCGTTCTATGCCGAGTCGAAGGCCTTGGCCGAACAGGATGCCCTCGCCGCCAACGGTGCTGAGATGGGCGTGGTGGCAGTTCGGCCCCACCTGGTGTGGGGGCCAGGGGACACGCAGTTGGTGGGACGCATCATCGCCGCGGCACAGAGGGGCAGGTTGCCCCTCGTCGGAGGCGGGCGGGCATTGGTCGACACCACCTACCTCGACAATGCAGCCGACGCGCTGGTAGCGGCACTCGATGCGGTAGCCCCGGAAGCCGTGGTGGCAGGTCGTGCCTACGTCGTGGCCAACGGTGAGCCGCGTCCCATTCGGGATCTGCTGTTGGGCATCTGCGAGGCCGTGGGCGCGCCGGTGCGAGCGGTTCCGATCCCCACGGGGGTGGCCAAGGCCGTCGGCTCGGTGGTCGAACGGGTGTGGCCGTGGTTCACCGATGACGAGCCCCCCATCACCCGGTTCGTGGCCGAGCAGATGGGGACCGCTCACTGGTTCGACCTCGACGCCACCTACCGCGACCTGGCGTGGCGGCCCCGCATCAGCATCGATGAAGGACTTCGACGGCTCACGCCGGAGGCGCTGCAAAGCCCCTGAAGAACGCACGCGACATCTGGAGTTCGCCACCGGACTTGGTGGCGGCGAAGCGGACCACGATGTGGCGATTGGCCGGTGTAGCGGCGAAGGTCATGGGGGTGCAGACCGCGCGCCGGGTTGACGGACAGGAGGCGGTCAGGCTGGCCAGTTGTGTGCCCACGGTCTTGGAAGCATCTGAGGCGAAGATCTGGATGGAGGTGGGGTCACGACCCTCCACATCCTCCGCCGTCCAGATCTCGAACTCGGTGAGCTGATGGCTGGTACCGAGGTCCAGCCACACGTCCTGGTTGGCGGCTCGATCCCACGTGTAGAACTTCGTTTCGAGGTTGTCGACACCGGCCACGAAGGCGTCATCACAGCGCTGGTTGCCGGGACTGAAAGCGTCGTTGGCGGCGCAGGCCGTGGCGCTGATCGTGGTCGCGATGTCGGCCCGGATCTGCAACTTCCAGTCCTGGATGCCGAGACCCCCGTTCTCGGTGGCCGTGGTCCAGTCGGGCTGACCGGACACGGCGTTACCGATGCCGATGTCCACGCTCCACTCGTGGTTGTGACGGTTCCACGACAACAGCGTCGAGGGGGAACTCGGGTTGGTCACGTCGTGCACCTGGAACGACCCATACGTGCCATCGCCGTAGTGAATGTCGTGCGAGTCGTAGAGGTTCGTGGTGCCCCACGCATGGCTGAACTGCTTCTGGGGGAAGTAACTCCAGGGCCAGATCTCGAGATACCCCGTGCGCCCCGTGGCATTGGTGACCCCGAGAGAACGGGGACTTGCCCCATTCGTCACGTTGGAGGTGACACTAAGGTTCTGCACCACCTCTTGGACGACGAACTGGTTGCCTTCGGTCCGGTCGGGAACCCGCAGAGCGCCTGCCGTCACGGTGGTCCACGGGTCGAAGCCCACCTCGACGTAGCGCATGATGCCCTGGTGATCCCGCACCTCCATGCGGTAGTAGATGCGAGTGATCACGCCACCGTTGGCGTCGACGGTGGCCGCCGAATCCGTGGCTCCCAGGCCGTAACCCGGGGTGTACTGGATGGCGCCCGCCACTCGCTTGGGGTTGGTGACCTGGTACAGCAGTACGCCCGGCGGTGGCGCCTCAAACGTGACGGTGGTGGGTGCGCTACAGACGGCGGCGAACGTGGCGTCGGCGGCCCGCGTCGCCACCACGGTGCAGGTGCCTGCGGTGGTCCGTTCCAGTTGGCCCCCGGCCAGTGTGCAGCCGGCATTGCTCGAGCCGATGAGTGCATACGTGACGCTGCCGGTACCCGAACCGCCGGATGCTGCCAGGGTGAGTGGAACGCCGGCCTCGCCGTTGGTGCTGGTCACGGTGAGGGCAGCCTGGGCTCGCAGACCGTGCAGCAGGATGCGCGACACCTCCATGTAGTTGCCGGGGCTACGGACCTGGGGGAACTGGATGACGATGTAGCGCAGTGCCACCGTGGGCGTCAGGTGGTTCACGGTGCATGCCGCGTAGTTCGCATCGGGGCAGGTCTGGGTGCCCGAGGCCACCAGCGGGCCCGTGCCTAGCGACGAAGAGGACCCGTTGGCGGCGTAGATCTGGAACGCCACCGGTGCCCGCCCCGGAGCATTGGCGGTGTAGACCTGCAACTGGGTGAGGTGATAAGCCGCTCCGAGGTCCACCCACACCTGGTTCGTGGTCTCGGAGAAGTTCAGGTACTTGTTCGTGTCGGTGCGGCCGGGGTTCAACAGTGCCTTTTCGCACTCCTCACCACCAGGGCTGGACCCGACGATCAGGGCACAGGCGGTGGGCACGATCTCCGTCGGTGTCGTCGACCCACTCAGCGTGACACTGGTGGTCCCTGCAGCGCCCACGCCACGGGCGTTCAGGCCAGCCACCTCGATGTCGTATCGGTACCCACTCACCAGCCCGGTCAGTTCGGCCGATGTGCTCGCAGGTGCCAGCGTCGCCAAGGTCACCCAGTCGTTGGTGGCGTCCGAGCGGCGGTAGCGCACCCGATGACCGTCCAGCGGCACGTTCGTTGTCGTCGCCGAGGTCCAAGACAGTTGCGCCGTATCGGCCACGAGGGTGGCGGACAGGTTGGTGACAGCGCCCGGGATGTCGGGGTCGGCGAACGTCACCGTCGTCACTGCCGACGAGGTCGCAAGGTAGAGGTTGGTCTCGGCCTTGGTGGCCACGACACCGCACGTTCCAGCGGTGGATCGGCTCAACTGTGCAACGGACAGGGTGCAACCGGCGCTGCTGCTGCCCTCGAGGGTGAACGTGACCGCTCCGGTCCCCGACCCACCCGAGGTGGTGAGGGCGAGCGGGGTGTCGATGACGCCTGTGATGCTGGAGATGGTCAGCGGCGCCTGAGAACCCTTGTTCACCGTGAGCGTACGGGTGGCCGATGTGGACGTGAACCCGGTGATCGCCTCCTGGCTGATCGTGATGGTGGTGGCGCCGACACCGACGATGGTGATCTGTGCAGTGTCACCCTGCGAGGCGATGGTGGCCACGGCGGTATTGCTGCTGGTGAACGTCACCGGAGCAGGACTGTTGGTGACCACCGTGAGGGCGATGGGCGGGTCGCCGTAGGCGGCGTCGGCCAGCGAGGGAACCGTCAAGGTGCCGGGCACGGTGGGAACGATCTCGAACTCGAGCGACACCGACAGACGCTTGAAGGTGCCGCTACACGGGTCGCCGTACACCTGGTTGGTGGCGGGAAGCACTGCTTCGGTGCGGCCGATGGCGCTGTTGGACACGATGGTCGTGCTGTTGGCGGCGTGGCAGGAACCGATGGTGAAGTTGCCGGCGGACCCCTGGGGTGTGCCGTAACTGGCGAACAGGACGTTGCTGAACCTTGTACCCGGGGGAGCCACCATGGTGAGGGTGCTTCCCTCGTCGATGGTGCCGTGCAGCACATTGGCGAAGGTGATGGTGGTGGGGGCACTGTCGGTGGGTTGGTGGTTGTCATCGCCTGCTCTGGTGGCGGTGACCACGCAGGTCCCCACCGATGAACGGCTGAGGTTGCTGCCGGCCAGAGTGCAGGCCCCGCCCCCGTTGTTGGTGAGCGCGAACGTCACCCCTCCGGCACCTGATCCACCCGAGGTGGTGAGTGCCAGTGTCGAGCCGGGGGTGCCAATGAGGCTGGTGACGGTGAGGCTTGGCTGGGTGGCCTTGTCGACGGTGAACGAGACGCTGGCAGACCCTGCGGCGAAGCCACCTGTCGCGGGCTGGGACACCGACAGCGAGGTGGTACCCGCCCCGACGATGGTGACATAGGCCGAATTGGTGGACGCAGACGTCACCGTGGCGACGGACTCGTTGCTACTGGCAAAGGTGATGGAGGCCGGACTGTTGGACAGCACGACCACCAACAAGGGAGCGTCGCCATAGGTGGCGTTGCCTAGCGGTGGGAGCGCCAAGGCGGGCTGCACCAGGGGTGGCACTGTCGTGGTGGGTGGCGGTGGCGGCGTGGTGGTGGGTGGGACCGTCGTGGTCGTGGTGGTCGTGGTGGTCGTGGTGATCGTGGTGGTGGTCGTTGTCGTGCGTGGCACCGTGGTGGTGGTCGTGCGTGGCACCGTCGTGGTGGTCGTCGTGGTCCGCGGGACGGTGGTGGTCGTGGTGGTGGTCGTCGTCGTGGACGGAGCCGTGGTGGTCGTGGTGCGGGGGACGGTGGTGGTGGTCGTCGGGGGAGTCGTGGTCGTGGTGGTGGTGGGCGGCAGCGTGGTCGTCGTGGTGGTGGCGACCGTGGTCGTGGGCACAGCGGTGGTCGTGGTGGTGGGTGCCTCGGTGGTGGGCGGCACGGTGTCGCTGGCCGGAACGGCGTCGGCGGGCGGTGTGTAGGGGGTGTCGACGGCGTAGTCGGGGTTGTTCACGTTGCGGGCATCGGGCGGGGGCAACATGGGGAGGGGAGCGCTCTCGAGACCGGGCGGCGCTTCCCATGTGGTGGCGTTCAGGTTCAGCGGTGTGGTCTCGATGGTGACCGTCTCGGAACCGTCGGCAGCGATATCGCGCTTCTCCACGATGCCGTCAGCGGCCTGGGCCAGCACCTCGATGCCACCCTGTTCGGGGTCGGCGACGATCTTGGCGGCGGGGGTTTCTGGGGTGACCGCCACCTCGACGGTCTGCCCGTCCTCGGTGGTGACGGCGGCCTTGAGGCCCTCGTCGGTGATCTCCAGGCTGGCGGTGGGTCCCGAGGCCGTGGCCACCAGATTGCCCGAGGCCAACGACAACGTCACTGCCGGATCGGCTGACACGAAACTGGTAGCACCCACCTCGATGGGGATGTCGGGATTGCCAGGCGTGGAGATCTGGGCGATACCCGATGGTGTGAGTGCGAAGACACTGCTGGTGCCGGGAAGGTTCAACTTCGCGCGCTCGCCGTCGGCGCCTTCGGGGATCTCGATGAAGTAGTCGTAACTGGTTCGCCCCGAGCCGGCCTGTCCCTTCACCGGCGTCACGACCACGCCGGTGCTCTCGGCCCCCGCGTCCTGGGCACCGACGGTCTCGCCGCCGGACTCCACCGACCATTCGAGGTCGGTGGAACGCACCAGGAGGGCATTCTTGGCCACACCCACCTCACCCTCGCAGAAGGGACACGAGCCGGCCCGGCTGTCGAGGGAGGTGAGGTCCATGCGGTTGGCACCGCCGCTCCACAAGTCGGGGTCGTTGTCGGGGTCGTCACCCGCGAACGAGAACGTCCAGGTCTCGGTCTCGAGGTCCACGTCCACCCAGCGGTTACGACCCGGCCAGTTCGAGTCGTAGATCATGATGCGGGGCTTGGTGGGGGTGAGGTACTCGATGGCGTACGGCAGGATGGCATGGCCACCGTCCTCGATGTACACGCCGAGTGAGTACGTGAGTTTCCCTTCGGCCAGCGAGGTCTCGAGCGCCTTGATCTTGTCGGCCAGCGACGACCCCAACCAGGTGGTGATCTCGTCGCGGACTTCGGGGATGAACTGGGTGGCGAAGGCCCGCATGATGGCCTTGATGGTCTCGGTGTCGTCGAGCAGGTTCGCCGTCGGCGGGTCGGATTGTTCGTTGAAGCGGACCTGGGCCACAGCGACAAGGCCCTCACAGTGGCCTGACGCTCGGCTCTGGTTGACCATACGGGCGAAGGCAGCTGCTTCGGCGGTCAACTCGCACGGGTCGGCGACCCCGTCCACACACACCGACGGGTCATTGCCGAACATGGCGACGAGGTCGTCGGCGACGAATTCGTCTTCGTACCAGGAGGCGGGGAAGTTGGCGAACGCGAAACCGTGTTCCAGAGGCTGCATGTCGGTGAGAACCACCGCCGGCGGGGCGGCTTCACCAGAGGAGGCGCCACCACCAGACGTGCCGCCACCGCCAGAGGAACCGCCTCCACCTCCGCAGGCCGCCACGAGCAAGGTGCCGACCAACCAGATGACGCTCCGAGAACGACCTGCACGCCGAATGCCTGCCATGAAACGACAGTGTAAGTGCCAGATCATGTGTCCGCTCGTCGAGCGTGCATGACTTGATAAGAAACTTCTCTGTCGCGCGGTCGCTCAGTCGCTCGAAGGGAGCGGCTTGGCGTCCTTGCGGGCCATGAGTTCCTCGCCCACCGAGAGAGCGCCTTCACCACCCTTGGTGACCATCAGTTCGACGGCTCCGTCGGCCGCCGCGTAGCGCTTGCCCACGGCCAGGTCGCCCTCGAAGCCGGGGAGCGGGGTCCGGGGCTCCACGGTCTCGTCACGGGTGGCCAAGGGGTGGCCACCGCACCGAAGATCGATGGGTTCCGAGGGTGCGCGAACCACGACGAACTCGGCCGCCGACACCGTGCTCTTGAGCCGGGCTCCCGGCGTGCACTGCATCATGATCAGATCCTCCTGCCGTGTTCCACGGCGCTCCAGCGAGCGACGACGCCCGCCAACTCCTCGAGTTGACCCAGTTGCTGGGCCTCGGTTCCGTGGCCGATGGCCACGTCGATGCGGTCCACGTCCAGGGCGACGTACCGTTCCAGCACGTCTTCTCGGGGTGGCACGCCGTACACCTGCACCGACACGGCAGGGCGATCACGCCCCATCTCCTCGGCCCGGCGATCCAGTGCTGCCATGCGTTCTTTCAGCGGGGGAGTCCCCGGTGAAGGCATGACCAGCCACTCGTCGCCGTACTCCAGCACCCGGTCCACCACACCGGGGCCGTGGCCACCCACCACGATGGGAAGGGGTCGTTGCACCGGCTTCGGCCAGGACCACAGTGGCCCGAAATTCACGTGCGTGCCGCTGTACGAGGCGACGTCGTTGGACCAGATGACACGCATGGCCAGCACCCGCTCCCTCATGACAGCCCATCGCTGCGTCGGGTCGACGCCATGGTGGGCGATCTCGGCTCGGTTCCAGCCAGCTCCCACGCCCAGCACCATGCGACCCTGTGACAGCACGTCGATGGTCGCCACTTCTTTGGCGAGGATGATGGGATCCCGAGCGGGCACCAGGCACACGCCAACACCCACGCGAAGGCGAGACGTCGCTGCGGCAGCAGCAGTACAGGCGATCAGTGGGTCCAGGGTGCGGCGGTAGTGCTCGGGCATGGTGCCACCACCCGGCCAGGGCGAGGAATCGTCGACCGGTACATGGGTGTGGTCGGGGAACCACAACTGGTCGAAGCCCATGGCTTCGACCAGCACGGCGAGTCGATCCACCGGCATGCTGTCGGCGGTGGGGAACACCGTGAGGCCGAACTTCATGACCCAGCTCGACGGGGGGTCAGCCAGGGTTCGAGGCCGGCTGCGGCCACGCGTTCGGCGAACACCGACCGCCGGTGCGACACGTCACCCTCTTGGGGCCAGAAGTGGTCGGCCCACATGACCAGGTGCTCGAACCCCTCGCTCACGTAGCCATCCAGTGCGGCGGCGTCGGCTGCGGTGCGGAACCACAGCGGGAGGGGTCGTGTCCGCCCCGCCGCCGTGGTGAACTCGTCGATCCGGTCGCGCAGGGTCCGCGCTTCGTCGAAGGACGGGGTGCCCGAGGAGAACCATCCGTCGGCGCGAGCGGCCACCCGCCGAAGCGCCGGATCGGTGTTGCCGCCGAGGATCACCGGCACGTCGACGGGCTGCGGTCCCAGCTTCACCGGCCCGAAGTGGAAGGCCTCGCCGTGGTGGGTCACGACCTCGCCGCTCCACAGAGCCCTCAGCGCGTCGAGACTCTCGTCGAGCAGCCTGGCCCGCCGTGCGAAGTCGATGCCCAGGGTGTCGAACTCCTCGCGCAGCCATCCCGATCCCACGCCCAGCTTGAAGCGGCCACCGCAGAGGTCCTGAAGCGTGCCGGTCGCCCGTGCGATGAGCACCGGATGGCGCAGCGGAACCAGGTAGATGCCGGTGGCGAGGTGGATGGCAGTGGTGACGCTCGCCGCACCGCCAAGTGCCACCAAGGGGTCCACGAGAACGGTGTCGGGGTCGACGATCGGTCCGGTGTGGTGCTGCACGGTTGCACCCGCTGTCGTGGGGTGCTCGCTCTCGTAGGCCACGGGCAGGATGATGTGCTCGCCCAACCACAGCGACTCGAAGCCTGCCTCGTCGGCAGCGGCCGCCAAGTGTGCGAGATCGCTGGCGGCGATGTTGTACGTGGACAGACCCAGTCGCATCGGGGACTCGTTCAGCGTCCGTGTGCGGCGAGAACGTCGGCGAAGCGTTCCCGTGCAGCCTCACGGCGCGCCAGCAGGTGCGTGGTGGGGAACAGTTCGGGTGTGCCTCGGTAGCCGCGCAGCAGGTCGCGTGCCAGCGCTGACAGGTGCACTTCGGTCGCGCCATCGGCGAGGCCCATGTGGAACGACTCGAGCACCCATTCGGCGAACGGCATCTCATGCGACACACCCAAGGAACCGTGGATCTGGATCGCACGCGAGGCCACGTCGTGGAGCACCTTCGGCATGGCCGCCTTCACCGCCGAGATGTCGCCGCGAACCTTGCGGTAGTCGTTGTACTTGTCGATCTTCCACGCCACGTTCAGCACGAACAGGCGGAACTGTTCGATCTGGATCCACGACTCGGCGATCATCGCCTGCACCAACTGCTTGCGGGCCAGGAGTTCGCCTTGCGTCTCGCGTGACAGCACCCGCTCGCACATCATGCCGAACGCCTCACGTACCAGGCCGACAGTCCGCATGGCGTGGTGGATGCGGCCTCCGCCCAGGCGGGTCTGGGCGACGTGGAACCCCTGGCCACGCTCACCCAACAGATGATCGGCAGGGACACGCACGTTGTTGTAGCGGACGTAGCTGTGCGTGCCCTTGCTCTCGTCGTGGCCGTAGATGCCCACATTCCGGACGATCTCGACGCCGGGAGTGTCGGTGGGGACCACGAACATGGACAGTCGGCGGTGACGCTCCTCGTCGGGGTCGGTGGCGGCCAAGACGATGAGGAACGACGAGAAGTTGGCATGCGATGAGAACCATTTTTCGCCCTGGATCACCCACTCGTCGCCGTCGCGCACCGCCGACGTCACGAAACCGGTGGGATCGGAGCCGCCGCGCGGTTCGGTCATGGAGTACGCCGACACGATCTCGTTGCGCAGCAACGGTTCCAGGTATCGCTCCTTGAGCATGGGCGAACCGAAATGAGCGAGGATCTCGGCATTGCCCGAGTCGGGTGCCTGACAGCCGAACACGATGGGTGCCGAGTGCGATCGGCCCAAGATCTCGTTCAGCAGTGCCAACTTCACCTGGCCATAGCCCGGACCTCCGAGGTGGGGTCCCAGATGCGTGGCCCACAGCCCGCGCTCGCGGACCTTCTGCTGCAGGGGTGGGATCAACGCCATACGCACCGGATCGCTCATGTCCCACGCATGGTCGATGACCATGTCGACGGGCTCCACCTCGGTCCGCACGAACTCGTCGACCCAGTCCAGCTCGGCCTGATACTCGGCGTCGGTCTCGAAATCCCAGCCCACGTCAACCCCTCTTTCACTCGCGCTCCCTCGAACGATAATATCATGAGGAATAAGGAGTACAGTCCGCTGGCTCCGCGACAGTCGTCAGGAACGGAGACGGGGGCACCATGAGCGACAGGGATCAGCAACTGCGCAACCACTGGACCGTGGTGACGGGCGGCAGTCAGGGCATCGGTCTGGGCATCGCGCAGCGCTTCGTGCAGGCCGGGGCGCATGTGATGATCGTGGCTCGCCGAGCCGAGACGCTCGAGGCAGCGGCGGCGACGCTGCGCTCCGAGGCGTCAGCCGATCAGCAGGTGCTCACGGCCGTGGCCGACACCAGCAACGCCGACTCCATCGCCGGGTTGTTCGACACGATCGATGCCACCTTGCCCCGTTTGGATACCTTCGTGGCCAACGCCGGTTCTGGTGTGTTGCGACCGTTCCTCGACATCTCACTGGACGAATGGCGCAGTGTCATCGACTTCAACCTCACCGGGACGTTCCTCGGGTGCCAGGCGGCGGCTCGTCGCATGGTGGGCAGTGATGCTCCCAATCGGTCCATCCTCGTGGTGTCGTCCATACGGGCCCTGGGTGCGCGTCCCGGGGTGTCGGCCTATGCCGCCACCAAGGCGGCGTTGAACCAGATGGTGCGCGTGGCTGCCTACGAACTGGCCCCGCTCGGGGTGCGGGTCAATGCGCTCCTGCCGGGCATCACCGTGACGCCACTGGTGCTGGACAACAACCCGCACATGATCGCCGAGCGCACCAAGGACGTGCCCATGGCGCGCCCGGGAACGCCCGAGGACATGGCCGAGGCCGCTCTCTACCTGAGCAGCCCTGCGGCACGGTTCGTCACCGGCACCAACCTGGTGGTCGATGGCGGCGAGTCACTGTGGTGATCAGCGCCTCACAGCCATTCGATGTAGTCGTGAACCCTGGTTCCCATGGTGCGCGACGAGTACGCCGCCACCGCCTCGATGTGCTCCACCATGATGTTGCGAGCCCGTGTGGCCTGGCCGGTGATGATGGCCTTGGCGAGGCGTTGGTGATCGTGAGCGATCTCCAGATGCAGTCCACGAGGGTCGTCTTCGAGCGCCATGTGATGGCTGACGATCTGGCCGAAGACCTGCAAGGTGATCTCCAACACCCGGTTTCTCGCCAGTCGGGCGATGTCGCCATGGAAGTTGGCCTGCTGCAGCACGAACGCCGCCAGTTCCTCGTCTTCGGTGGGTGCAGCGTCGTGCACCAGGTATGGCTCCATGAGCCGACGTCGCTCGGCGGCATCGGGGTGACGCGCCGCTCGTTCCGCCAGCAGGCCTTCCGACATGGCCCAGGCCTCGTACAGTTCGGCGTAGGTGGCGCCAGCCATGTGGAAGTACAGCGCCGAGGTGCGTCCCAGGTTCGCCGGGTCCACCGTGCCCACGATGGGGCCGCCACCGGGACCGCGCCGAATTCTGATGAGACCCTGAACCTCGAGCAGACGCAGGCCCTCTCGCAGGGACTCCCGGCTGACGCCGTACTGCTCGAGCATGGCCGCTTCGGGGGGCAGACCGTCTCCCGTGGTGAGGCCCTGGGCGATGATGTTGCGGGCGATTTCGCGAGCGACGACCTCGGACGCCTTCAGTGGACGCGACACCACATCGCCGAAGCCGATGGCGATGGAACTGCGCTCGGCGGTGTCGCCCGTGGTGTTCGATGCGCGGCGACGCGAGCTCGCAGATCTGGCCATGAGACGATCCTAGGAGGATCCATGCAACAGCAAGGACATTCATCATGACGGTCGAGGTACGTGCGCAGAGGCTGGAGGGCAGGCGGGCACTCGTGACCGGTGCGGCCAGCGGTATCGGGCTTGCCACCTGTCATCGGTTGGTCGCCGAGGGAGCGGTCGTGGTGATGACCGATGCCAGGGCCGATGCAGTGGAGCAGGCTGCTGCCGAGGTGGGCGGGTCGTCGCTGGGTCTGGTGTGTGACGTCGGCGACGAGGCCTCGGTGGTCGCCGCTGTCGGCAACGCCGTCGCTCACCTGGGCGGTCTCGACACGCTGGTCACGTGCGCCGGCATCACACGAATCAGCGAGACCCACCTGTGTTCGTTGGAGGAGTGGGAGACGATGCTGCGCGTGAATCTGACGGGCACGTTCCTTCCCGTGAAGCACGCTCTGCCGCATCTCGTCCAGAGCGGCAACGCAGCCATCGTGACCGTCGGGTCGGTGGCGTCGGTGGTCGCCGCCGGTCGCACCAGCGCCTATGACGCCTCCAAGGGCGGGGTGTTGCAGTTCACCCGAGCCGTGGCGGTCGAGTACGTCGACCAAGGTGTGCGGGCGAACTGCGTCCTGCCGGGCTTGGTCGCCACCGGCCTGGCGGCCAACAGCGCCCAACTGCACGGTGCCTTGGCCGCTCCGGTCAAGAAGGCGGCGTCCTCACGCATCGACGTACCGATGCGTCGAGCCGCTCACCCCGACGAATTGGCGGGAGTCATCGCTTTTCTGGCTTCGCATGACGCCTCGTTCGTCACCGGCGCCGCCATGGCGGTCGACGGCGGCTACACCGCCATCTGATGTCGGGGTCCTCGTCGCTCGACGACGACGAGGAGCCAGGTGGTGACGCCTGCGAGCAGGGCGCACCCGGCGAACACCAGCCGGAAGGCGAGGTGACTGGGGGACCCGCCTGGCAGCCGAACGGACGAGGCGAAGCCTGCCGTGACAGCGGCTGTCGCCACCACCGAGCCCAGCGTGCGCCCCAAGGCGTTCAGCGAGTTGACGCTCGCCGTCTCGCCCATGGGGACGTAGCGCCCCAGCATGAGGGGAAGTCCGCTGTACGACAGGCCAATGCCGGCGTACACGGCAGCCGTCGTGGCAACGACATGCCAGGTCTGGTGGTGCCAGAACGTCAGGGCGGCGAAACCGGCGGCCAACAGGGTGTTCCCGGTGATCAACAGCACGGCACTGCCGGCCCGACGGGCGATTCCGCTTCCCATGACGGCGGCGAGGATCAGCACGACGGCGGCCGGCAGCTGGGCGATGCTGGCCTCGCCCACGCTGAGCCCCAGGCCGTATCCCTGCTGGCGTGGTTGCACCATGAGCGCATACGTGGCCACGTAGTGGGCGTACATGGTGGAGCCGATGACAAAGCCCGCCAGGTGGGTGGTGCCCACGGGTCGCGACCGCAGTGAGGTGAGGTCCACAAGGGGATGTGGGACTCGCTGTTGCAGGCGAATCCATGCGACGAAGCCCGCAGCACTGGCTCCGAGGAGCAGCAGCACGCCGGGTGACGACCAACCCCACTGCGCGCCCCTCGACAGCGCCAGGAGCAGTGCCATGAGGATCATGCCCAGCACCACGGCGCCGCGGACGTCGAAGTCTTGATGGGGACCCAGAGGGGTCGTGGGTACTCGCCACAGGACCATCAGCAGCGACACCACGCTCATGACCACCGAGATCCAGAACACCGAGCGCCAGCCCCAGCGGTCCACGACGACCCCCATGGAGAGCGGACCGAAGCCGGTCCCCACGCCCAGTGACAACGCAGTGAGTGCCGCTACGGCCATGGGAAAGCGCTGACGATCGAACACCTGCCGTGAGATGCCAAAGGTGAGCGGCACCACGGCCACG
>CAYMUC010000029.1:0-14283 GCA_964393535.1 uncultured Ilumatobacteraceae bacterium
TGGTGGCCATGGACCAGATCGTGAACCAGGCCGCCAAGATCAAGTACATGTTCGGTGGCGTGGCGGTGGTGCCCTTGACCATCACCACCGCTGGTGGTGGCGGCCTGTCGGCCGGCGCCCAGCACAGCCAGAGCCTCGAGGCACTGCTGTGTCACATCCCAGGGTTGAAGGTGGTGTACCCGTCGAACCCCTACGACATGAAGGGGCTCATGACGTCGTGCATCAAGGAGGACAACCCCACAGTGATGGTCAAGCACAAGCGTCTGCTGGGTATGACGGGCCATGTGCCCGAAGAGCGCTACAGCATTCCCCTTGGCGTGGCCAACATCATGAAGCCGGGCACCGACGTGACGGTGGTGGCCTGGGGCCGCATGGCCAACGAGGCGCTCGCCGCCGCCCAGAAACTCGAGGGTGATGGCATCAGCGTGGAGGTCATCGACCCCCGCACGCTGCAGCCCCTCGACACCGCGACCATCGTGGAGTCGGTGCGCAAGACGCACCGCGTGGTCGTGGTGCACGAGGCCGTGCAGTTCGGCGGTCTGGGTGCCGAGGTGGCAGCCCAGATCCAGCACGAGGCCTTCGACTACCTGGACGCTCCGGTGGAGCGCATCGGCGCTCCGTTCTCGCCCGTGCCGTTCAGCCCGGCGCTCGAGTCGCACTACCTGCCCGACGCCACCACCATTGCGGCGGGCATTCGCGCCACCTTGGCACGTCCGCTCGTCGGCGGCTGAACCCCATGGGGTCGGTCGGCGTCATCGTGAACCCCCAGGCGGGCAAGGACATCCGCCGCCTGGTGTCGCCGGCCAGCCATACGGCCGATTCGGCCAAGATCGGCGTGGTACGCCGAGTCATCGCGGCGGCCGCCGAGGCCGGTGCCGACACGATCTGGTTGGCAGCCGACCCCAACCGCTTGGCCGAACGCGCCGCCCATGGTCTTGATGTGACCGTGGAGATGGTGCCCGGGGAACTCACCGGGTCGCGTCACGACACCATTTCTGCTGCTGCCCACATGGCGTCGGTGGGCGTGGACGCCGTGGTGGTGCTGGGGGGCGACGGCACCAACCGCGATGCCGCCAAGGGGTGGCCGCAGTTGCCCCTGGTGGCCATCTCCACGGGCACCAACAACGTGTTCCCCTCCACCATCGACGGCACCTCGGCCGGGATGGCCGCCGGGTTGGTGGCCAGTGGCGCCATCGCCCTGCACGAGGTGGGACGTTCGGCCAAGCGCATCGAGATGGTGCTGCGAGACGACGCCCACCCCGACGGTCTCCACGATCTCGCTCTGGTGGACCTGGCACTGGTGGCGGCTTCGTTCACGGGTGCCCGCGCCGTCACCGAACCCCGCAGTCTGAAGTGGGTGGTGGCGGCCATCGCCCCGCCCGCCTCCACCGGTATGGCGTCCATTGCCGGGCGGGTCCATCCGGTGCAACGCTTCGAACCCGGTGGTGTGCTGGTCAGGCTGGGCGACGGTGGCCGACGCGTGCGGGTCCCGTTGGCTCCCGGTGCCTTCGCCAGCGTGGAAGTGAGCGAGATCATCCCCATGGCGCCCGGCGAGCAGTTGGTGCTGCCTGGTGTGGGTGTGCTGGCCTTCGATGGCGAGCGCGATCGCCGACTGGGCGAGGATGCCACGCTGACGGTGTGGATCGACACCGATGGCCCGGTGATGATCGATGTGGACGCCACCCTGCATCTCGCCGCCCAGCGGCGCCTGTTCGACGAAACCCCTGTGACCACCACGATCTGATTGCGAAAGGGAAGCCATGGCGACGGAGTTCCTCATGCCCAAGCTCGGCCTCACGATGGAGGAGGGCACCATTCTCGAGTGGCTGGTGGACGATGGCGCCACCATCACCCCCGGCATGCCCGTGTTGCGTATCGAGACCGACAAGGTGGAGAGCGACGTCGAATCTGCGGGTGAAGGACGCTTCGTCCGGGCGGCCGCTGTTGGCGACACCTTCCCGTGTGGGGCCGTCATCGGCTACCTCCTGGCCGAGGGTGAAGAGGCGCCGGTCGCTGCTGTGAAGGCACCCGCTGCCGCCCCTGCAGCTGCGCCGACTCCCACCCCCGCACCGGCATCCGTGCCCGCCCCGGCGGCCGCTGCCGTGCCGGTGGCCGCCACGCGTGAAGACGGTCGTGTGGTGGCCTCACCCAATGCCCGCCGCGTGGCAGCCGACCTCGGAGTGGACCTGCGCTATGTGCGGGGCACCGGACCCGGTGGTCGCATCGTGTCCGAGGACGTCGAGGCTGCCGCTGCCGCCGGCACGGCTCGCCCCGCCGCCGCCGCACGAGTGCCGGGCCAGACGCTGCCGTTGGCTCGCACGGTGGTGCCGGGTAGTCCGGTTCCGGCGAGTTTCGCCGCCCGCCAGTTGGCCGATCTCCTGGGTGTGGACCTCGGGGCTGTGGCACCTGATCCGGTTGACGGTCGGGTGACCAAGGACGGCGTGGCCGCATACGTGCGGTCCCGTCTGGCCGAGTTGGCCCCTGTCCCGGCTCCGGCTCCGGCCGCTGCCCCAGCACCTGCCGCTGCGCCGGTCACGGCACCACTGCCGCCGGCCATGCAGTCGCCGTCCAAGACCATCCGTTTCAGCGGTATGCGCGGCACCATCGCCAAGCGCATGCACACGTCGTTGCAGCAGATGGCGCAGTTGACGCTGTTCATGGATGCCGACCTCGACGCCGTGGTCGCCGACCGCAACGCCCGCAAGGCAGCCGGCAACGCCCCGGGCTTCACCGACTACATCGTCGCCGCTGCCGCACGGGCACTGCACGCCCATCCCATCGTCAACTCACAGGTCACCGACGACGGCATCGCACTGCTGCCCGAGGTGCACGTGGGTATGGCGGTCGCCGTGGAGACCGGCCTGATGGTGCCGGTCGTGCGTAACGCCGATCAGCGCAGCCTCGAGGACCTGTCGGCCGAGACCACTCGCCTGGCCGAGGCGGCCCGGTCGGGTTCGCTCGCCCTGGCCGAACTCGAGGGCGGTACCTTCTCGGTGAGTGCACTGGGCATGTTCGGGGTCGACGGCTTCACCCCCGTCATCAACCCGCCCAACACCGCCATCCTGGGTGTGGGGCGACTGCGCGATGACCTGGTGCTGGTGGACGGTCAGGTGGCCACCACCAAGCGGTTGACGCTCAGCCTCACCTGGGATCACCGAGTGTTCGACGGTGCGCCGGCGGCCCAGTTCTGCCAGACGATCGTGCAACTTCTGGCCGATCCCGCGGCTCTCGACCGCCCGGCCTGAGCCGGAGCAGAGTCCGTGCTGCGGTACGGCATCATCGGCGCAGGGATGATGGGAGGCGAGCACGCGCTCGACCTCGCGAAACTCCCTGATGCCGAGGTGGTGGCCCTGGCCGACCCGGTGGAGGCATCGCTCGAGTGGACCACCGCCTGTGTGGGTCACGCCGTCGACACCTACGCCGATCACCGGGCACTGCTGCAGCGCGACGATCTCGACGCCGTCATCATCGCCACACCAAACGACACGCATCGGGCGATCCTGGACGACGTGCTGGCCACCGACCTGGCGGTGCTGGTGGAGAAACCGCTGTGCACCACCGTGGCCGACTGCCAGCATGTGGTGGCGTTGGCCGAGCGACGAACAGCGCTCACCTGGGTAGGGCTCGAGTACCGCTACATCCCCGTGGTGGCGGCACTGCTGGATCAGGTGCGCAGTGGCGCGCTGGGCGCCACCCGCATGGTGTCCATTCGCGAGCACCGCTTTCCGTTCTTGGTGAAGGTGGGCGACTGGAACCGCTTCAACGTTCGCACCGGCGGCACGTTGGTCGAGAAGTGCTGCCACTTCTTCGACCTCATGCGTCTCATCGCCGGGGCCGACCCCGTGCGGGTGATGGCCTCGGGTGGCCAAGCGGTGAACCACCTCGACGAGCGCTACGACGGTCGGGTGCCCGACATTCTCGACCATGCGTATGTCGTCGTGGAGTTCGCCAACGGCGTGCGCGGTGCACTGGATCTGTGCATGTTCGCCGAAGGTGGTCGCTACGAGCAGGAACTCTGCGTGGTGGGGGACCGCGCCAAGGTGGAGGCGGCGTTCCCCGGCGAGGACGTGGTGTGGGTGGGGCCACGCGACGCCTCGGAGCCGCACACCGTCGCCGCGCCAACCCCGCCCGAGGTTCCCTACCCCGACCTCCACGGCGGGGCGTCGTACCTGGAACACGTTGCCTTCGCCCGGTGCGTACGCGAACATCGCCCGGCGGAGGTGACCGTCGTCGACGGCCTGTGGTCGGTGGCCATGGGTGTGGCGGCGCACCGCTCGATCGACGAAGGTCGCATCATTCATATGGAGGACGTGCTGACATGACCACTGGACTGGACATCACCGCTGCGGTGTTGCGGGCCCCCGACGCCCCCTACGCTCTCGAGTCGGTGCACCTGGCGGCCCCCGGACCCGGCGAAGTGCTGGTGCGCGTGGTGGGTGCTGGCATGTGCCATACCGATGTTGTGCCGCGTGCGGGCATGCCCATGGGCACACCGCCCATCATCACCGGCCACGAAGGTGCCGGTGTGGTGGAGGCAGTGGGCGAGGGGGTTGGCACCGTGAAGGTGGGTGACCACGTGGTGCTGTCGTTCGACTCGTGCGGCGGTTGCCGCAACTGCCTGGCCGGGCAGCCTGCGTACTGCGACACCTTCATGGCCCGCAACCTGGTGGGTCGCCGCCTCGACGGCTCCACCGGGGTCACCGACGCCCAGGGTTCGGCCGTGTCGGCGCACTGGTTCGGCCAGTCGTCGTTCGCCACGCATTGTCTGGCTACCGCCCGCAACGCCGTGGTCGTGGACCGGTCGCTGCCCCTCGAGTTGCTGGGCCCGTTGGGCTGTGGCATTCAGACCGGTGCCGGGTCCATCGCCGTGGCCCTGAACACACAGCCCGGCGAACAGGTGGTGGTGTTCGGGTCGGGTGCTGTGGGTACCGCTGCCATCCTCGCCGCCAAGGTCGCCGGTGCCTCCACCATCGTGGCTGTCGATCTGCACCAGCACCGCCTCGATCTGGCACAGGAGTTGGGTGCCACGCACGGTCTGTTGGGCACGGCCGACGACCTCGAGGCCCAGATTCTCGACATCACCCAAGGCGGTGCCGACGTGAGCTTCGACACCACGGGTGTGCCGTCGGTGATGCGCAGTGCGCTCACCGTGCTGCGCATGACCGGCCGGTGCGGCTACGTGGGCGTGCAGTTGGGAGATCTGGTGCTCGATGGTGCCGCGCTCATCGGCAAGACCGCCGTGGGCATCCTCGAGGGTGGGGTCGATCCGCAACGGTTCATCCCCCAGATGCTCCAGTGGTGGCAGGACGGTCGGTTCCCGTTCGACCGCCTCATCCGCACGTACCCGCTGAGCGACATCAACGCCGCGGAGCACGCCTCGCTGAGCGGTGAAGTGGTGAAGCCGGTACTGCTGCCCGGTTGATCGACGCTAGTCGTCAGTCGACGAGGGGAAGGTCGATCACGAACCGGGTGCCGCCCGTCGGCGCCCTCGTCACATCGATGGTCCCCGACGCCATCTCCACCAGTGTCCTCACCGTGGGAAGCCCCAAGCCTCTGCCCGGCCCCTTGTCGGAGGCGAAGGGCTCGAACAACGAGTCCAGTAGGTGCTCGGGGATGCCAGGGCCATCGTCGTCGACCACGACGCGCACCTCGGGCCCGTGCGAGGCGCGGTGGAGTGAGACCGAGATCGTCACCGTGCCTCGTTCGTCGATGGCGTCCCGTGCGTTGGCGACGAGGTTCATCATCACCTGCACCAGATCCGAGTCGGTCAAGGCAACCTCGTGCTGGTCGGTCACATCGTCGTGCAAGGACAGGATGACGTCGAGATGATCACCGGCTACTGAGCGCAAGACGCCGATCGACGTTTCGAGTGTGGCGCGAGGGCTACAGCGGACCTCGGCGAGGGGCGATCGGCCGCGTAGACCGTTGAGCCGTTGGGTCATGGATGAGGCCGCCTCGCACGCGTCGTGAATACGGGCGATGCTGCGCTGCGCCTCTGCGGAGAGATTGGCCTCCATCTCGATGAGGTCGCATTGCATGGAGATCACGGTGATCAGGTTGTTCATGTCGTGAGCCACCCCCGAGGCCAACCGGCCGATGAGGCTGAGACGCTTCTGGCGCTCGACGGCAGCGCGGGCCTCCTGCTCAGCCGCTCGAGCGGCACTCCGCTCCCTGTCGGTGCGAATCACCTCGATGAGATGAGCACACAACTCCAGTAAGGGCTGGAGGAAGGTCACGTCCTGCTCGTGGAACCCACCGGGACGGTTGGCCAGACCCGCCACACCCACCAGTTGGCCACCTCGCATCAACGGAAGTCCGAGGAAGTTGTGGGTCTGATCGTCCATGAGGACGGCACGCCTGGTGGTGAGCACCTCCGCCAGGGAGTCCTGAACCCGGTGAACGACCGGATCGTCACAGGCCGGTGCCAACGCCTTCAGGCGGGGCTGGGGCTCGTCGTCATCGAGTACCTCGCCGATGAACCCGCCTTCGCATCCGGTGAGAGCGACGATGTCGGCGAGCAACTGGTCGAACAACCTTGGCCGGTCGTCCTCGTGGAAGTACTTGCGGTGGGCTCGGCTCATCACCGCCAGCAGTGCCTCGGTCGGGAGAACACCGACGTTGCCCATGCACTTCACGCTAAGCCCGGTGACGTTCACCGATGAGGGAACTGAGCCTGTGGGACCCGATGGTCATGAGGCACCATGACGGCTGGGTCTCACGACTCTGGGGGAAGCAGGCGTGCCACTGACGTCACGAGATCGAGAGCGCGGAACGGCTTGCGCAGGACGGCGGCGTCGTGTGGGAGACGTTCGGCGAGATCGCCTCCGGCGTAGCCGGTGATGAACAGCACCGGAAGATCTGGCCGGTCCACACGAAGTCGGCGAGCCAGTTCGGCCCCATCCATCCCCGGCATCAGGAGATCTACGACCACCAGGCTCAGCGTTCCCTGGTCCGCTGCCACACGCAAGGCGTCCGAGCCATTCGTGGCGATGAGCACGTCGTACCCGGACCGCTCGAGAGCCTGAGCGACCGCCTGACGAAGTGCCGGCTCGTCGTCGACCACCAGTACGGGCGACCCGACGGTGTCGCTGAGGCGCTCGCCGTCACCATCGCCGGCGAACGAGGACACTGCGAGGCGGTCGTCGGTGAGATGGAGGAGTGCTTCGCCCAGGCTGGCGGCCCGTTCGATCAGCGGGCGAAGACTCGACACCGACGGGGACTCGTCGGCGAGATCCACGGTCAACAGCATGGTCGCAAGCAGGTTGTTGAGTTCATGGGCACTTCGTGCGGCGACCTCTGACTCGGACCGACTGGAGGCCACCTGGCGCTGAACACGGTCGAACACGTCTTGCTCGGTGAGATCGTGGACAGCGCCCAGCATGGCGACGATGGTTCCGTGCTCGTCGCGCAACGGCTTGGCCGTGAGTCGCCCTTGGAACGCGGTGCCATCGGCCCGCAGGTACGTCTTCTCCGTCACGAGGTGTTCTATCTCCCCCGCGGCGAGCTGGGCGAGGTAGGCGGCGGTGCGCGGGCGGTCGTCGGGATGCGTCACATCCAGGCCACTCGACCGTTGCAGGTCGGTGTCACC
The DNA here is from genome assembly GCA_964393535.1 of uncultured Ilumatobacteraceae bacterium. GTDB lineage: Bacteria > Actinomycetota > Acidimicrobiia > Acidimicrobiales > Ilumatobacteraceae > CAYMUC01. The sequence continues at coordinate 7,589 of CAYMUC010000029.1, forward strand.
GAGGCGCATGAGTGCCTTGTAGGCGAGGTTGGCATCGAGTTGTGTGCCGTCGAGTTTCAACAGCGACAGGGCGACGGGCGCCTGCTGGAACGCTGCCTCGAGGAGGGCCGAGCGTGATGAATCCTGGTGCACAGCGCGGAGGCTAAGCACCCTCGTGTCAGTCGACTAGGGCCTGATAGACCAACTGTCGTAGCTGGCTGCGCAACGGGTGGGTGCTCGAGGGCAGCAGCTGTGTCATGAACACGACGCACAGATCCTCGGCAGGGTCCACCCAGAACGCCGTCGAGGCGGCGCCGCCCCATGCCACATCGCCCACCGACCCGCCGGTCTTGGTGGCCACCGGGTCCAGCGTCACCGAACCCAGCAGGCCGAAGCCCACCCCGTCGAAGGCGGTCTCCGAGAAGAGCGGTCGACCCACCTCGGTCAGGTCGGCATCACCGGGGAGGTGGTTGGCGCACATCAGGTCCACGGTGCGGGGCCCCAGCACGCGCGTGCCATCCAGTTCGCCGCCACGACGCAGCATCTCGGTGAACCGGAGGTAGTCGCCGAGTGTGGAGACCATGCCCCCGCCACCCAGGAACGCGGCCGGCGGAGACAGCGCTGCTGCCCCGGCGGCCTCCAGACGAGTGGCAAGGCGGGTGCGCGGATGCGCCCCGTACAGCGTGGCCAGGCGATGGGCCTGATCGGGAGGGCACCAGAACCCGGTGTCATGCATACCCAGGGGGTCCAGCACCAGTGCGCGCAGGGCGACGTCCAGTGGTTGCCCGGTGATCACCTCGATCACCCGCCCCAACACATCGATGGACATCGAGTAGTTCCATTCGGTGCCGGGCTGGAACAGCAACGGCAGACCGGCGAGGCGTTCGCACACGCCGGCGAGGTCCGTGTCGGGTGGAACTCCCCATTCGAATCCGGCTCGGCGGTACAACTCGTCGACGGGGTGGGCGTACATGAACCCGTAGGTGAGGCCGGCGGTGTGCGAGAACAGGTGCCACATGGCCATCGGCTCGGTCACTGGCTCGTACACCGGAAGCGTCACCGAGCCACTGCGCCACACCCGTGTTTGCTCGAACTCGGGGAGGAACCGGGTCACCGGATCCTTCAGTTCGAACCGGCCCTGCTCCCACAACACCATGGCTGCCACCGAGGTGATGGCCTTGGTCATCGAGTAGATGCGCCAGATGGCGTCGGGTTGCACCTCACGGCCCGCCTCCCGATCCATGTGGCCCCCGTGAGCGGCGTGGGCGACGTATCCACGACGCATCACCCCCAGGCTCCAGCCGGCCACTCTGCCGTCGGACACGTAGTCGTTCAGATGCTGATCCAGTCGCCGCAACCGGAGGGCGTCGAAGCCCAACTCGGTCGGCTCCCGTTGCTCGAAGTTCCCCGTGGCAGACACCGTGCTCATGATCGGCACCGTAGTGTCAGCGAACGCACTCCCAGGCGAAGGGATTGGTACCGGTCGCCAGTCGGGCCCGACTGGTCCCGCCCAACAGCAGTTGGCATCCCTCTTCGGGACTGATCGGCACACTCACCCACACCTCGCCATCCAGACGAGCACAGCGCCATCCCGGTGGTACGCCCGAGTCGTTGTAGGCCACCACGGTGCCCGGACCGTCGCGCGCCACGCACGCTGCGGCGAGATCCAGCGCGGCTGCTTGGTCCGACCGTTGCCGGTCCTCGAGGCCTAGGCCGCCCGCCCACACCACGCCCATCGCCACACCCAGGCCGCAACCGAAGGCCAGCACTCCACGACGTATCCGACTGGCCAGCGGTTCATCACGTACGGGGTTCATGAGGAGCTCGTCGCAGCCGATCGCCCGAGGCTCGGCAGATGTCGCTGGAGATGAGGCATGAGGAAGACCCGACTGCGATGAGCGAACTCCTGCATGTCCACCAGGGAGGCGTCGATGAGGCCGTGTTCGGCCAGCGCAGGCACCAGATGAGCCCGGTAGTTCTTCACCGTGTTCAACTTCAGGCCGGTCATCTGGACCACGGTCCGATACGTGGCCTCGGTCTCCATCTCCAACAGCGCCGCCCACAACTTGGCATGGCCGAGGTGGTGGACCAGTTGAGCGAACTCGTCGATGGACCGACTGCCCGAGGGCATCCGGGGCAGCAACGGCTGGAGGGCCGGGTCGGGCGGGGCGCTTCCCGAGGTGAGCACCTGGTCGATGGCCGCCAGTTGCTGATCGAGGGGAGCACTCTTGGACAACACGGTGGCGATGGGAAGCAGTTCCCATGCCAACCGCATAGGTTCGGCCACCCAACGGTCGCCTTGCGTGATGATCGCCAGTCGCGTTCCGGGGTGGGTGAGGTGGATGGTGGCCAGCGCATCCACGCCCGAAGCGGTCTCGGCGGGGAACGACAGGTCCACCAAGGCCAGGTCGAAGGGTTCCACTCCGGCCAGAGTGCTGGCCACCTTGGCCACGGCGTCCACCACCGTCATCTCGTGACCGCGGTGGCGGTGCACCTCGTTGGCGAACAACTCAGCGAGCGCCACGGCATCGTCGACCATCAGGATGCGGGCCATTCAGTACGCCTTCGTCATGGTGGGGACCTTGTGCGCTGCAACCGGTCCGTACGGCATGGTGAGGGTCACCCGCGAACCGCCCTCGCGCGCTTCGACCACCAGGGAACCAGGACCCAGTTCGTTCACCAGTCGCTCGAGGCCTCGACCCTGGGGGAGTGGGAGATCGGGAAAGCCTCCAGCGTCGTCGATGACAGTGATCGACACATGGGTGAGATCGGTGGCCAACTCCAGAGAGATGGCGGTTGCGCCGGCGTTCACTGCGTTCGACACCAGAACGCCCAGGATGCGCGTGAACAAACGCGCCTCGTGCACCTGCAGGCGGAGGTGGGCGTCGTCGAGAGACGGGACGGCATCCAGGCGAACCCCGGCTGCCTGGAGGCGACGCAGTGCTGGCTGGATGAGTTCGGCGAGACGCGCATCGCCACTGGAGATGAGTTCGTCGGTCTGGCGGACGCGCAGTCGGTGGTCGAGATCGGCCAGTTCTTCCGCTACCTGTTCGGGCGCGAGTCGACCCGTCCGCAACCGCAGCGAGGTGACCTGGAGTTCTGCGCACACATCGTCGTGCAGCCAGTGGGCTCGGCGGCGATGTTCCTCGCGTCGGGCGGTGTCGGCAACGTGGGCGGTTCGACGCTCAAAGTCGTTCCGGATCGTGTGAAGCAGGGCCATGGTGCCCCAGGCCGCCACGAGTGCCAGTCCAAACGCAGCGAACATCATCAGGGTGGCCAGTCCGCGTTGGTCGGTGCCGTGCATCAGCAGGCTCAGCACCAGGGCGACTGCGACGCCGGCCATCACCGGCGATCGAAGCAGACCAATCCAGAACCTACGAGCGTCGAAGCTCAATCCCAGGGCCCACCGGGTCAGCATGCCGTCGGCGCCTCCCGCCACACCCAGGGGCCACAGGGCCAGGGCCCGCCATCCGGGAAGCACCACGACCAATCCCAAGTACATACCGGCCGATGCCACCAGACGCAGCAGGGCTGCCCTCACGGGGCGTCTCAGTGGTCGACGTCGACCGAGGGCCAGCAGCAGTGGTCGGGGAATCACGGCGATCACGCAGACCGTGGTCACGGCGATGGCGGTCCACGGGATCCACGGCCGCGCCGAGGTGTCGAAGCGTTCTGGTGCCAGGGTCCACAGCACCGACAGCACCATGAGGAGTCCGGTCACCTGCACTTGGGCCGCCACACGGGTGGCGGGTTCGGGGCGATCGCTGAGACCCCAGGCGCCTTCGCCGGCCAACAACGCCACCCACACATCGGTTCGCGACATCGAGGGTGCGAAGGATCGGTGCATCTGCACCACGATGCCTCATGGACGACGCCGGTGCGAGCATCAGTCTGGTGAGAGATCGATTCTTCGTCGGAAGAATGTTCTACCGGATGGAGAAGGAGGTCTTGTCAAAATGTAGGTGTACCGAGGTACACCTGTGTTCGTTGGGTGTATACACTCTGCGGCCGTGACTGCTGCACTGAAGTTTGCCAACGACGATCAGCCGCGACAGCGGACCCGTCGGAACCTCCCTCCGTCGCCCATCGCGTCGGCTATCCGTTCGGCCTATGCGGGTCGCCTCACGCAGGCCGAACTGGCCCGTCAATTGGGCGTGGCTCAGAACACGATCAGCCGGTGGAGCACGGGTGAGGTCGAGCCTCGGCTCGACGACATCGTCGCTGTGGAGAACGCCTGCAAACTGCCTCGCGGGTTCCTGCTTCGGGCCGCTGGCTACGTGGAGCACGACTCCACTCCGGAGATGGCCATCGCCGCAGATCACCGCCTCGACGACGCCCGCCGGGAACTGCTCTTGGCTGCGTATAGAGCGGCGTTGAAGCAGTCCAAGCGCGACAAGGCCTGACGCTTCGGACTCAGGAGAAGTCGTCGAAGCGATCGTTGGCGATCGCTCCGAAGAACATCATCATCTGGCGCACGGTGTGCATCTGGCGTTCCAGTGACGCCAGTCGTCCTTCCACCGTGGCAGGTTCCGCCGAAGTGTCGCCGTCGAAGGCTTCGTCGGTCGTCTCCAGGTCGGCCGTTTCTGGCTCGACTTCGGTGCGTACCAGGCTGAACTGCACCACGTTGTCGAGGGGGTGGGCTTCGGTGGGAAAAATCGTGGCCGTGAGATCGGCGAGTGCGGCGAAGTGCGCCAACGCATGCTCGTCGATGGCTACGGGCATCGTGAGGTGGAACGACATGGTTCCGAGCACGCTCCCCGAGCGCACCACCGGATAGGCGATCACACCGTAGGTGCGTTGGACGATGCGCTCCAGCAAGGGGTACGACGTGAAGAGGGAGTTCCGGTCGCCGCACACCACGGGTGCACTCCGACTTGCTGCATCCGAGCACGGCACGTTGGCGGTGAGGGGAAGTCGGGTGAAGCGATCGATGCTTCGGCCGGGGTATCCCGCCGAACCCACCAGGAGAAGATGATCCTCGTTCACGGTCCATACACCGATGCTGCTGATGGCGAGTGCGTGGCCGTGGGTCACCACGGCGTCGAGGAGGCCGTCCAGATCGGGTTGTTCGGCCAGTGCTGCGATCACGCAGCGCAGTGACCGCGCCAGGGCCTCAGGGCAGACGATCAGTCGGCCGTCACCGTCGAGGTGTTCGGCCCAGGCGAACCCGTGATCAGACCCTTCGAGTGATGTCATGTCCTCCCCCTCGTCGGCACATCCCGCTGCCGATGGTCGCCCGAGCGACGGAGACAGTTTGTCAAAGAGCGAGCCCCTGATAACCAACCGAACGGTGGGGTCGCCGGTGTCGATCACCCAGTGGCATCCTGGGTCCATGACGGCGACGGATTCTCCCGCACATCCCGAAAGCGACCTCACCGCAGCCCACGTGGCGTGGGATCTGACCCCCCTCCTGGGCGAGGCGGCCACCGAGTCCGAGTTGATGGACCGGGCCGAGGCGGTGGCGAGGGAACTGCAGGGGTTCCGGGGACGTCTGGCCACGCTGGGTGCTGATGATCTCGCTGGCTTCATGGCTCGGTTGGCCGATCTGCACGATCTGGTGGGCCGGGCGCACAGTCTCACGAACCTCGCGTTCTCCACCGACACGTCCGACCCGGTTCGGGGAGCCGCCATGCAGGCTGTCAACGAACGGTCCAGTGCCATGTGGGCAGGTCTCGTGTTCATCGACGTGGAGTGGGCGGCGGCCGAGGATGATCATGTCTTCGAAGTGCTGGCCCATCCCGGATTGACCCCCTACCGGCATCACCTCGAGCAACTGCGCCGGTACCGGCCGCACCTGCTGACCGAGCCCCAGGAGACGGTGCTGGCCGAGACGGCCGTAGCAGGGTCGGCGGCATGGGTGCGCCTGTTCGAGGAGCAGACCGCCTCGGTCGAGGTGCGCCTGGGCGTCGATGAGCCACCTGTAGCGCTGATGTCGGCACTGTCGCGTCTGTCGCATCCGCAACGGGAGGTGAGGGCTTCGACGGCGGCCGCCGTCACCGAAGCGCTTGCGCCGGGTCTGCGGACGCGGGCCTACATCTACAACACGTTGCTGCTCGACAAGAGCATCGACGACCGCCTGCGCGGGTACGCCACGTGGGCGTCCAGTCGCCATCTGGCCAACGAGGCATCAGACGCTTCCGTGGAGGCTCTCGTAACAGCGGTGTCCGCCCGTTACGACATTCCCCAACGGTGGTATGCCGCCAAGGCGGAGGTGCTGGGCATCGACCGGTTGGCCGACTACGACCGGATGGCGTCGGTGGCGGCCAGCGATCAGCGCATCGGCTGGACCGAAGCGACCGGCATCGTGCGCGACGCCTACGGGTCGTTCTCCACCGAACTCGCCGACGTGGTTGGCCGGTTCATCGACGAGGGTTGGATCGACGCACCGGTTCGCCCGGGTAAGCGGGGTGGCGCCTTCTGCGCCTACACCGTGCCGTCGCATCATCCGTACCTGCTGTTGAACTGGACCTCCAACCACCGCGACGTGTTGACCCTTGCCCACGAACTGGGTCACGGAGTGCACGCCTATCTGGCACGTGGGCAAGGAGTGTTCCACCAATCCACACCGCTCACCTTGGCCGAGACGGCCTCGGTCTTCGGCGAAACGGTCACCAACAAGCGACTCCTGGCCCTGCTCGACGATCCCTCGGAACGCTTCGCCCTCCTGGCCGCCAGCCTCGAGGACTCCATCGCCACGGTGTTCCGCCAGGTGGCCA